>CAYVAZ010000071.1:0-17777 GCA_964449065.1 uncultured bacterium | reverse complement strand
ACAAAAACCATTTTTCAAGCAATCGTCAATCATGGATTGCGTAACATCAGTTAAGTAAAATAGGATAAAGAAGTTAAGTAGTTAAGTCACTACTTATTTTTTTTATCAATTCCTTTAGAATGAAATGTGCAGGAGATTTGAATTTAATGTAATTCTTCGGGAGGGCATGATGACTGAAGAAATGGCTGAATTGAAAACCATCCAGTCCGATATAGAAAAAGCCGCAGACCGCACCATTGTGATGATCTTGGGCGGCGGGCAAGGCAGCCGGTTGTTTCCTCTCACCAAAGAGCGTTCCAAACCGGCGGTACCGGTTGCCGGTAAATTCCGGCTGATTGATTTGACATTAAGCAACTGTCTTCACTCAAATATGAATAAAGTGTATGTGCTCACGCAATTTAATTCCGATTCGCTGCACCGCCACATCACCCAAACCTACCGCTTTGATTCGTTTTCACGCGGATTTGTGCAGATTTTGGCCGCACAGCAGACTCCAGACAATGTCGATTGGTATCAAGGGACAGCAGACGCGGTGCGGCAGGCTATGCGGCGGTTGGTGCGCCATATTCCGGAGCATATTTGCATTCTTTCGGGAGATCATTTGTACCGAATGGACTACCGCGGATTATTAAAAACGCATTTGGATACCAATGCGGATGCCACGGTTGGCGCCTTGCCTGTCTCACGCAGCCGTTGCAGCGATTTCGGCATTTTGCAAGTGGATGACAACAGTAAAATCACCGCGTTTGTGGAAAAACCGAAAGAAGAAAACGAATTGGAATCATTAAAAGTACCGAGACAATTGTTTGACCGGTACAAAGTGGATCCGGGGCAACGCGAGCACATTGCATCGATGGGTATATATATCTTTAAAACCGGCGTGCTTTCCGATGTCCTTTCCAAAACCAAAGAGACCGATTTTGGCCGCAATATCATTCCTGCACTCACCAAAAATAAAAAGGTGGTCGCTCACTTTTTTGACGGCTATTGGGAAGATATTGGAACGATCCGCTCGTTTTATGAAGCGAATTTGTCGCTTACCTCTACCGTTCCCGTGTTTAACTTTCATGATGAGCGTTGGCCGATTTACACACGCCCGCGCTTTCTCCCCGGCGCCAAAATCAACGATGCCAGTACCCGCTCCAGTTTAATTTGTGACGGCGCGATCATTTCGGGTGCGGCGGTTGAACGCTCGATTGTCGGTGTGCGGGGAATCATTTCAGAAAACGCGCAAATTTATGATACCATTATTATGGGCGCGGATTATTACGACCATCACGAAGAACTGCGGATTGAAGCGGTTCCCGAAAACGCGCCGCCTTTGGGGATCGGGCCGCGAACGATTGTGCGCAAAGCGATTATCGACAAAAACGCGAGAATCGGCGCGGATTGCCGAATCTTAAATGAAGCGGGAGAAAACGAGAAAGATGGAGAAAATTATTACATCCGTGATGGAATTATAGTGATTCCCAAAAGCGCGGTGATCCCCAATGGCACGATCATTTAATAGGGATTATATATCCATTTCACGGGGAATCGTGATTCAGTTGGATGAGAATGGAATACCAATCAAGTTGATCCATTCCATTCTGTAGGTAATATTTTCATTCCATTCAGCTTAAAACTTGTTTCGGGGAAAATATACTTTATAATTTCTATAAACATTATGGACATTTATTTTTTCTGTTTACTTTTGAATATGAGTGAGACAGACATCGGAGGTAAGTTGTGAGATTTCCAACGGTTTTGTATACAACCATGTTAAAATATTTGCTGCAAATGCGGTTCAAAGGCGTCAAGCGGTATCCAATCGTATTAATGCTGGAACCGACCTTGCGCTGCAACCTAGACTGCGTAGGATGCGGACGGATTGAGCAGTATCACAAAGAGCGGATGCCCGATTTAACGTTAGAAGAATGCCTGGAATCCGTGGATGAATGCGGAGCGCCCATTGTTTCCGTTTGCGGCGGCGAACCGTTGGTATACAAACCGGTGGATAAGCTGATCAAGGCACTCATTGAACGCAAGAAATACATCTACCTTTGCACCAACGCGATGTTTCTGGATAAATGGTGGGACAAAATTCCACCTCATCCCCGTCTTTCATTAAGCATTCACTTGGACGGTATGGAAGAAGGCCACGATTGGGCGGTTGATCAAAAAGGCGTTTTTAAAAAAGTGAGTGAAATCATTGATGAAGCCAAAGTGCGCGGCTACCGCATCAGTACCAATACAACGGTGTTTGACGGGACCAATCCGGATGAAATTCGTGAAATGATGGATTATCTGCACAAAAAAGGTGTGGATGGAATGCTGATATCCGGCGCTTATCCGCAAGAAGGCGAAAAAGGCGAAACCGGATTAGACCGCGAAAAGATGGAAGATGTCTTTCGGCAGATTTTTGGCGTGAACGGCAGCGATATTTCCAGTAAATACCGGTTGAACAATTCTCCGACCTATATCGACTTTTTACGCGGTATCAGAGAACTGCCTTGTTCACCTTGGGCCAGCCCCAACCGTACCTGCAACGGATGGAAAGCGCCCTGCTATGTTTTGAATGACGGATATTATTCCACATTTAAAGAGCTCATGGAAAATACGGATTGGGAATCGTTAGGGCCGGGAAAAGACGAACGCTGCACCAATTGCAAAATTCACAGCGGGTTTGAACCCACCATCGCTTTGGGACGGGATTTAACCCTTAAGGATCATTATAGAATGTTGAAATGGAATTTTCTTTCGTCTTAATATTGACATTTCAGTTTGAAGAGTAAGAATGTTCTCTTGCGAATTGAAAATATTGTAAATTGAATAGATACGAGATGCGAAAATGAAACAAGACATTCACCCAAAATATTATCTGGCCGATGTACACTGTGCATGCGGCAATACCTTTCAAGCCGGGTCTACTTTGCCTGAAATCCGTGTGGAAATCTGCTCACAATGCCATCCGTTCTTTACTGGAAAACAGAAGTTTGTGGATACCGCCGGACGGGTTGAACGCTTTAAGAAAAAGTACAACTTGCAATAAGTTATTTTTGTTAGTCCCGAAAAAAATCCCCTCTCCAATCAAAGAGGGGATTTCCTTTTTTTTACATTGAGTGTTTCAGGTTTTCGTAGACGTTGTAGAGGCACATTGCAATGTGCCCCTACGGCAAGTGCAATACCAATTCTCTGTCTATCCAATCTTGAATTGCTCTAATCCTCTGTTTCCTGTCTGCGCGACATGCGTTGCGATTTTTTGGATGGATGGGGCTGCGCTATCGGTTTCTTCTGAATCATTGGCTTCTTTTTAACGACAGGTTCATTTTGATCGGCGAGATTCGGATTGATAAGTTGCGGATGCTTTACTTCCACTTGATCCAAACATTCGTTTACGCCTTCGGTTACTTTTTGTACCGCCTCCTCGGCTCCTGTTTTGGATTCGCCCGGGCCTATGATTTGCAGAAAATTCTGTTCGGTGCCTACATATTCCAGTTTCAAGGAATGAATTACATCCGGCGGCAAAAATTGCGGCGCTCCGCCTTTGTTAGGGACATATAAGCAAGGAATTTGTTGGGGCAGCAGCCCGCCAATTATCCCATCCCGCCAATATTCTTGATAATAAATTTGCGATTCTTTGACCACATCCTTCCATGGAGGCATAAAACTCTCATCCAGCGCTTGCAAGGGATCCAATGGTTTCGTGATGGAACTGGAGTACATTTCTAAGTCTTCTTGCACGATAAGAATGATGAGCCGTTTTTGGCTGCGTTGTTGAAACATTTGAATCGCCAAATGACAGGAGGGATAATACAAATAAGCCAGTTTCATTTGGCTGATGATGCTGCGTTCGGCATGTGTTGGCGTGTAGCCGACGCATACCACCGCGCCGCGTTCGCGTTTTTCTTCCGGCACTTTTACGGTTGTAAGCACTTGGCGCAGGCGGTCAAGAGAAACCGGTTGTACCAAAAAGTCAATGACATTGAGTTGTTTACACAGTTTTAGCGTTTGCCGGTCCGGACCGTGTAATGACGTAACAATCAGGTTTGCTTTGGGATGGTGTTGATGAATGGTTTGCAATGCTTCCAAACCGGCTTCTACATCCTGACTGAGGGTCAGAAAAATCACATCGAACTGGGTTTGGGCTAAAACATCGTACAAATCTTTGTAATGCAATGTGGTATGCATTAAATTTAAACCAGCGGATTGCAACTGCCGTTTCCAAGCTTCGATAGTGGAAGAATCGGGATGAAACACAACGCAGCGGTGAGCCATAATATTTCCTTTAACGTAGCAGCAAAGCAATCGATGGGTTTTTCGATTGCTTTTTACTTGACTTTTTTGAAATGATATGTAAAATCAAAAGTCTTTGCATTTAACAATACAAAAATACGCAAAAACGTCAATTGACCATCGAATCATGAAGAATACTCTACAACGCCGCCAAACAAATCGAACCTGCCTCTATGTGGTGCTTAGATGTAATCGCTCTGCATAACCGTATCCTAACAAATCGTAAATACAATTTCATCATAAACAAATAAATCCATAAGCAGCAATCAGTACGAAATTATTAAACAATAAGGAAGAGAGATCATGACAAGAGAAATACCGATCGAAAAAGTGCGTAACATAGGAATTATGGCGCACATTGACGCCGGCAAAACCACGGCAACCGAACGGGTCTTATTTTATACCGGCCGCTCCCACAAATTGGGAGAAGTACACGACGGGGCCGCGGTCATGGACTGGATGGATCAGGAAAAAGAACGCGGGATCACAATTACCTCCGCCGCAACCACCTGTTTTTGGAAAGATCACCGGATCAACATTATCGACACCCCGGGCCACGTTGATTTTACCGCAGAGGTAGAGCGTGCGCTTCGTGTTTTGGATGGCGCAATCGGCTTGTTTTGCGCGGTGTCCGGTGTGGAGCCGCAATCCGAAACCGTATGGCGCCAGGCCGAAAAGTATGAAGTTCCCGTCATCGCGTTTGTCAACAAAATGGACCGTGCCGGGGCGGACTTTTTCTTTGTGCTCAAATCCATTGAAGAACAATTGGGAGCCAATCCTATCCCGTTGGTTATTCCGATGATGGAAAACGGCGAAATGATCGGCGTGATCGATTTGATCAAACACCATGCCCACATGTATGACGATATTGAAGGCGAAAAACGGCACGACACCGAGATTCCGCCGGCATATCAGGAACTGCATGATCAATGGTACAAACACATGATTGAAAAGGTTAGTGAATTGGACGAAGATTTGCTCGAAAAATTCTTCGCCGATGAAGAAATAACGGAAGACGAACTCAAAGCGGGTATCCGCAAAGCGACATTGGCCCGTCTTTGTGTTCCCACCTTCTGCGGTGCGGCCTTTAAAAACAAAGGGGTTAAGCGCTTGCTGGATGCGGTGATTGAGTTTTTACCATCTCCCGTAGATTTGCCCCCGGTCATTGGGTTCCATGATGAAAAAGAAGTTAAACGCTTGCACAAAGAAGATGAACCCACGGCTGCCTTGGCATTTAAAGTGATGTCGGATAAGCACTTGGGTAAAATGATCTTTACCCGTGTGTATTCCGGTAAAATTTTGGCCGGCTCTTACATCAAAAACATGACCACCGGACAGAAAACCCGTGTCGGCCGCTTAATGTTAATGCATGCCAACAAACAAGAACAAGTGGAAGAACTCAAGTGCGGAGAAATCGGCGTGTTGGTCGGCTTAAGCGATACTACCACCGGCGACACACTTTGCGACCCGGATCATCCAGTTGTTTTAGAAGCGATTGACTTCCCGGCACCGGTGATCGCGGTCAGCATCCAGCCGGATTCCCGGAAGGATAGCGAAAAGTTGGGGATCGGCCTCAATAAATTGGCGGAAGAGGACCCCACCTTCGTCGTTTCATCCGGCGAAGAAGAAGGGGAAACCGTTATTTCCGGGATGGGCGAATTGCACCTTGAAATTATTGTAGACCGCTTGATGCGGGAATTCGGAGTCGCGGCTACGGTGGGCAGACCCCAAGTTGCGTACCGTGAGACCATCACCGGCAGTACAGAAGTTAACTACAAATATCAAAAGCAATCCGGTGGTAAAGGGGATTATGCGCATACCGTATTTACCATTGAACCCCGCGAACATGGGCAAGGATTTGAATTTGTCAACAACATCGTGGGGGGACGCATCCCGCGTGAATTTATTCCATCCGTTGAAAAAGGCGTTATTGATGCAATGCAAAAAGGCATTATCGCGGGCTATCCGGTTGTGGATGTGAAAGTGGAATTGAACGACGGTTCTTTCCACGATGTAGACTCCTCCGACCGCGCGTTTCGCACCTGTGCCAGCATCGGGTTTAAAGAAGGATTTTTGAAATGCAAACCGATCTTGCTTGAGCCGGTGATGAGAGTGCATGTCACTACCCCCCCGGAATATGCAGGCGCCATCAACGGCAATCTCAGCGGAAAACGCGGCAAAATTCAGGGGATGGACACCGTCGGAAACGCGAACGTCGTGAAAGCCTTTGTGCCGTTATCGGAAATGTTTGGTTACGCGACGGAAGTACGGACCATTTCGTCTGGACGCGCCTCCTTCTCGATGCAGTTTGAACATTACGAGCCGGTACCCAGCAGCGTGGCGGAAGAAATCAAAGCCGAACGCAGAGAAAAACTGGGCGGCGGCCGCGTAGCCTCTTAAATTCTGTTGCAAACCGAAAATCCATAAGCCGAAGGAATTTCCTTCGGCTTTTTGGATCATTTCAGCTGGGTTGTATTGAGCATGTTCCAAACGTGTGCTCCTTTTGGGGCGCATCGGCTTCCAGCCGGGAAATGGATGGGCACTATAAAAAGTACAGATCAAAAAAACGCAGTCCACCACACGCGAAGCAAACCCTGGGAGAGCAAGGCTCCCACCGAGCCGGAAGCACCGTTCAATTGCATCAGAATATTATCAGAATAGTTTTGGCAATCACTCTAGTCGGTGGGGGCTTGCGCCCTTTTTTGCGATAATTTTATCCGTATTTACAGCAAGACAAAATGCATCCCCGCATATATAATATAAATAAAAAACATGGATGTATACGTATGGCTATTGAATCCGCACCCAGTGCAATAAAAGTCGAATCCAGACCGCATGATGAATTTCCATATGTGGAGCTGCTTCTGCGGAATTATCTGTCGGAAGCAGACGTGCAGCGGGTCCGGTCTGCGTATGAATTTGCCTGCCAGGCCCATGCCGGGCAATCCCGAATGAATGGGGAACCCTATATCCTGCATCCGGTTTCCGTTGCTGAGATTTTGGCGGAATACCACCGTGATTCGGATATCGTAATCGCCGGCTTGCTGCACGATGTCATTGAAGACACGAAAGTAACCTATGATGATGTTGTAAGCCGCTTTGGCAAACCGGTCGCGGATTTGGTGCAGGGGGTGACCAAGGTCAGCAAAATTGTAGAGGAATCTCCGTTTTTGCGGGAAATGGAAGTGGAAAATTTTCGCCGCATGTTGGTCGCTACCGCGAAAGATATTCATGTCATCATCGTGAAATTGGCCGACCGGCTGCACAACATGCAAACCCTGGCGCATATGCCGCGCGAAAAGCAACTGCGCATCGCGAAAAATACACTTGATATTTTTGCCCCCATCGCCCACCGGCTTGGGCTGGGAAAAATGAAGTGGGAGTTGGAAGACCTGGCCTTGGTGTATCTGCATCCCGATATGTATCAAATGATCAAAAAAAATGTTTCGGAAAAACGGGCTCTTCGCGAACAATATATCCGCGAAGTCTGCCGCGACCTCCAAAAGAGGTTGGAACAACATCAAATCAACGGGACCGTGGAAGGCAGGGCCAAGCATTTCTACAGCATTTACCAAAAGATGAACAATGACAACAAAACCTTCGAAGAAATTTTTGATTTGGCCGCCATCCGTGTGATTTGTGAATCCATCGGTGAATGCTATGCCGTTCTAGGAGAAGTGCATTCCATGTGGCGGCAGTTGGATGGCCGCTTTAAAGATTATATTTCCAACCCGAAACCGAATAACTACCGCTCCATTCACACAACGGTGTTAGGTCCCAAGGGACGGAAAATCGAAATTCAAATCCGCACGCTGGAAATGCACTTGGATTCGGAATTTGGAATCGCCGCACATTGGCGTTACAAAGAAGAAAAGAACGGCCGCATCGGACGCGACGCCAAATGGATTGAGCAGTTTGTCAACAACCTGCCGGATACCCATGACCCGGAAGAGTTTATTCAATCCATCCAGCAGGACCTGTTTTCCAATGAAGTGTATGTCTATACGCCGAAAGGCGAATTAATCCGTTTGGTTAAAGGCGCTACCCCCATCGATTTAGCTTACCGCATCCACACAAATCTGGGCAACCGCTGCGGCGGCGCGAAAGTAAACGGCCGCTTGGTTACACTGAATTATGAACTGCAAACCGGGGATGTGGTCGAAATTCTGTCGAATCCTAACAGTCATCCATCGGCAGCATGGTTGAATATCGTCAAAACGTCTTCCGCCCGCAATAAGATTCGACGCTATCTTCTCCATTCGCAACGGGATCAACTCTTGCAGCGTGGGCAAAGCAGTCTCTCGCGGGAACTCCAAAAAAACAGCATCAAACCTTTGGAGTTTTATAACTCGCCGCAAATCAAAGAAATTGTTAAGTCGTTAAAGGTCAAAGATTTGGATGATTTGTTCGTCAATATCGGATTCGGGCGGATTAACACCAAGCAAGTCATGGCACGGGTGTTGAAGTTGGATGCGTCTCCACCAGCCAAAGTTTCTCCCGCAAGATCCCGCGGCACGAAAAACAAAGCGGAATCGAAGCCTTCCGTCGTCAAAATGGGTGATATCGATGAAATTATGTACCGCCGCGCTCGCTGTTGCAATCCGCTGCCGGGAGAAGATATCATAGGGTTTGTGACACGCGGCCGGGGCGTGAGCATCCACCGTGCGAACTGCAAGAGCATTCGTTCGCATATCCATGACGGCGACCGCATATTGCCCTTGTTTTGGGAAGGGGAAGATCAAGGGCATGTTGAAGCGAGTATCGATATTACCGCCAGGGACAGGCACAATTTATTAATGGAAGTTACTCAAATGATATCCGCCACCGGTACGAATATTGTCGGCTGTAATACCGAAACCGTAAACGGTACCGCCCAATTTCATATCCGGATGGATATCCGCAATGCCATGCATTTGGATACGATCATGCAGCAACTGTTGGGAATTGAAGGCGTGAAAAGCATTAAAAAATCGCGCGCCAAAAAGGGAAATTCATTAAGCCAATAATTTTATGCCAATAAATCAATAGCCGTTTTGGTAAGCGCGTCGCCCGTTTGGGCAACGCTTACATTGGCTTGTACCGCGTTGTCTTCCAGACGTAAGTTTATCAATTCATCTGCAATATTGACATTGGAACCGGTTGGTGTCCCTTCAAGTGTGGAAAAAGACACGCTATCTGTTTTGGCTCCAACACCGTTCGGTCCGGTAGAGGTATTGACGCGCTGTGCTTGAAAGCCTTGGGTGTTGACGTTCGCCAGGTTGTTGGCGGCCGTTGCCGTCCGGTTTCTGGACGCGTTGATTCCGGAAAGAGCAATTGAAAGAATATCCACCGTTGTCACCTTTTCCCTTCTGTATTCCCTACTATTCTATGTCATTAGCATTCATCTGTCAAAACCGTTTTACCGGCAGAGAAACCAACCGCGTTAGATAACCGCTCATGATTCGAAGTTATTATGTCATCGTAACCATATTTTTTGTGATTGTGTTGGGAATTCTGTTATGGGCGGCAAAGATGTATGAAGATTCGCTGGACCGGCTGCCGCAGGAAACCGCCCGGGATTTCAGCCCCTTTTTGCAGCGCGATACCCATACCATCCCCCTCAGCGATATTGAGAAACGGGCGGAACGTCTGATTGAAAATATGAACTATATCGACGCCCTAATTATCCGGAAAACCGAACCCGACGGCTCCGCCAAAACTCTTTATCCTGCTTTGTATGATCTAGTGCATCCGTTTGAGTTTCCTCCCGATCAGAATCCTTTGGTTTGGCACCAACAGCCTGTTCTCGATAGCAATGGTGAGTACATCGGCGACATTTATTTGAAGCTGAACACAACCAAACGTTATTTATATTTAACCGCTGTGATCATCAGTTTTATTCTCATTGCGGTGCTTAACTTGTACGGCATATACACCTTTCAAGTACAAGAAAAAGCGGTGCTGCACACCACCGGATTGCTGGAAGAAAAACAGCGGGAACTCATCCATTTGGAGCGCCTTGCCTTGGTCGGGCAAATTACCGCCAGCCTGCTGCACGATATTAAAAAACCGGTCTTGAACATTCGTTCTGAGGTGGAACAAGCCGCTGATTTTCCCGAAAAGCAATCGATCCAAGAAGAGACGGATTTCTTTTTGCAGTTGATTCGCGAGTTGCAGTTGGAAGGATTTATCCGCAAAGACACCCAAAAGGCCGAGTTTTTGGATATCAGCGAAGTGGTGGAACGCTCGCTGCGGCTGGTTCGCTACGCGCAGGATGGGGTTCGGGTGGAATATCACTTTCCGGACAATATGCCCTTTATTTTTGGCCATCGGCATCAGTTGATTCAGGTATTTTCCAACCTGATGCTGAATGCCTTTCAAGCCTTGGAGGGAGAGGGCACCGTGCGGATTTATGCCACGCTCCTGTTTGAAGAAGACAGCACCTGGCTGGAAGTATCGATGACGGATGACGGCCCCGGAATGCCGGTGGAAATGTTGGCGCAAATTTTTGAGCCGTTTGTCTCCAGCGGACGGGCGGAAGAATCAACCGGATTGGGGCTTTACATCACCCGCTCGATTGTCGAATCAATGGGCGGAAAAATTGAAGTGCACAGCATCCCCAAGCATGGAACAACGTTTACATTGCGCTTTCCGGTATCGGAAGAAGAATTGATGTAGTACTTGATCAACTATGAGAGATGATGGGGCAAATTTTAACCATCCATATGAAATGATTTGGATCAGTTATTCACAAGCGTTAGCGCAGTGTTTAAAACCCCCTTGCATAAGGGGGTGGAGCCGCAGGTTCCGGGGGATTTTGCGTAGTTGGAAGTGTGCTTCGATCCCCGTCATTTAATCGTTGATACAGTATTAAAGTTCCAGCAACTAAGTTAGCGCCGTAAGCAAGCGAAAGGATTGCTGGACCGGTTTCTCTCTCTAATAACGAATGGCGGTTAAGTCCTGCACACATACAGGGTGTTGCTTAAGGCTGCTTCCTTTCGGACCTGACCTGGTTCACAATCCTATATTGCGCAGGACCTAACCGCCACTCAAATGGAATCGGTTGGGTTGCTCTGGATGGGTTACTCTGGATGGGTTACGCGATCGGCCTTAACCCATCTTACTTTGATTCTTCTTTTTCTTCGCTTTTCTCTTCTACTTTCGGTTTTTCTTCCAGCGATTTTTTATACTCGCCCCAGGTTATCACTTCCGCGTCTTGAATCGCAATGGGCTTTACCGGTGAGGACCCTTCGCCGCCAGGGAGTCTGGGAGCCGTTACGATTGTATCCAAGGTTTTGTAACCGTAAACCAATTGGCCAAAGTTTGTGTACTGGCCATCCAAATGCGGCGCGCGTGCGTGGCAAATAAAAAATTGGCTGCCGGCACTATCGGGATGGCTGGAACGTGCCATCGATAAGGTTCCGCGTACATGCGGTTTTTTGTTGAATTCGGCTTTAACGTTGTGACCCGGGCTGCCGGTTCCCCACTTGGATTTGTCATCTTCTTTGGTATTGGGGCATCCGCCTTGAATCATAAAACCGGGGATAATCCGGTGAAAACGTGTGCCGTTGTAAAAGTCTTTTTGAATGAGTGACTTCATATTTTCGGCATGCTTGGG
This sequence comes from uncultured bacterium, assembly GCA_964449065.1. Lineage (GTDB taxonomy): Bacteria > Hinthialibacterota > Hinthialibacteria > Hinthialibacterales > Hinthialibacteraceae > CAYVAZ01. Next base: position 5,905 of record CAYVAZ010000071.1, on the reverse strand, counting down.
TGCCACATCCGGAAAATAGCGCAAAACCAAGTCGCCTTTTTCGGTATGCAAAACACCCACTTCAACATCGTCTGCCAAGTCTACATCCGCAATAACATCTTCCGCGCTTTGGGCGGCCATCCCCATGAAAACAACACATGCAAACAGCAACAACAATCGAAATGCCGGTTTCATTCTTCTTCTCCTTTTAATGAACAAATAGCTTAATGAACATATAGCAATTGATAAATGTATCGAATCAAGTGCTAATAATCTATCCAATTCAACACGAACAGCAAGGGTTTTATGTAACGTCCGCGGTTGGTTTGAGTCTCATATCGAGAGGGTTGCTGAGAAGGCTCATCAAATTGATAAACCCGTGTTTTCTTTAATACAAGAGTTTTCAATAGGTTAGAGCGATTTAGTTTTTGGTATGGATTTGGCAATTATTTGTATTGGAGGATAGTGATGAAGCGTTTGCTTATAACCCTGTTTATTACTTGTTTCCCGTTCGTTATATGGGCAGACACTGAAATTCTATCCCAGCAGCATAACCGGCCTGAAGATTACCACACTGCCTGGGGCGGGGGACTTGATACCCTTGCCCCGACTTTTTCTCTTCCAAAACCAAATCCGCAAAGCTTACCCGCGCATGATAACCGGACCGCTATTATCTCTGCAAAGGGAAAAGCATGGTGTTGGATTCAAACCGGTGGAGCCTGGCAATTGGTCAGTGCGGAAGCAGGGCCAAGCCAACCGGCTTGGCGCTTAACCGGTCTATCCATGCGGGATGAAGCCTTGCGCTTTGCCTTGAATCAACACAGCGATCTTTCGGTGATGGTTTTTGATAAGAGAGAGCAATCATTTGTGCATCACATCTATTCCATCCATAGCGGCGGGAATGAAGTGTCTTTATTAGAAAGCATTCCATTAGCTGGAAGCAGTGCATCCGCAGAGCTGCAATGGCGGGATCAAGTGGGTGATGTGCCGCTGTTGGTGGGTGAGTTTGATTTGGGTGAAGCGGGTGAATTTTTGGCCTTAAGCCATTCGGCTGTCGGTGCCGGAACAATGGTACGCTACCGCATCAGCCCCGGATACGGCCAACCCTACAGCCCGTGGAGCAATCCGGTTCCGGCCGGTTCGAGTCAACTCAAAAAAGATGGACAGTACTTGCAGTATCAAATCCTATCCAAGGAAAACGCGCTCTTAACCAGCTTCCCGGATTTTTCGGTTACCTATACTTACCCGCAATATAAGCATAGCAACATCCATAAAGGAACGCGCCGGTTTACTGGCGGATCCGGCTATGCGGATCCGAAACAAAACAATCCCGGTCATGGGGATGCCGGATCATCAAACGGTAAGCCGAACAATGAATCATCGGATGATTCGAAACCGGATGACGGGAACAAACAGCAGACTGAACCGGAAAACAAGGAACAGAACGGCAATACAACATCCACAACCGGATCAGAGCAGCAAACCGGTTCGAACAGAGAGAGCGATTCTTCAACATCCGGTTCAGAGAGCACAAACGGGGAAGAGTCTTCGGGCGAAGAACAAAGCCAGACAGACTCCGAAACAAACGGGAATGAGAAAGAGACACAGAATCCACAGACCCAAGAAAATAATCCGCAAGAAGATTCTCCGCATGAAAACGGCAGCGGGGAACAAGGGGAAGAATCCAACAAGCAGCCGTCGAATCCCAATCCCCAAAACCAACCGAATAATGAGAACAAACAGCAGCCGAACGATACTCCATCAAATGAGAAGCCCTCGTTTTCATCACCGCTCAATCATGTGATCGGCAAGCCGAATCAAAACCCTGCCCCGCAACAAGATGAGACAAGGAGCAAGCCGCAAAGCAATGCGCCGAATGCGGACGATTCAAAACCGGAACCGCAGCCGCAATCCAATCAGCCCGCGGAACCGGAGCCGCAAAGTGAACCCTCTTCTACCGCTTCAACAAGCGAAGAAATGAATAGGCCGAATGCAGGTCAAGGCGGCAATCCCAATCAATATTCTCCGTCAGGCGGCAGTGGTTTTTCACCGGGAAGCGGGAATCCTCCGGCATCAAATTCGGGGGCTGACAACGGCTCTCCGCAAATGGAGCAGGATTCGAATCACGCACCTGCAGGTGGGGCACCGCAAGCGGAACTAGGGAACTCTCCAGTGGGTGGAATGCCGAATGACCACAGCGACGCGCCGGGATTTTCGTTCCCAAATATGGGCGGCGGTTCCGGAAGTGTAACCTCTCCCACTCGCGGATCATCTCAAGGCAATAGCAGCACTGGAAATTCAGGACAGCCGCTTTCCAACGGAAATAAGCCTGGCAAGCCGGAGATTGCTTCACCGACTATAAGCCGGGTCACTCCTGGAACCGGTTCTCCAATAGCCCGTTTGCAAAACAAAGAAGAATCCAGTTCTTCCATCCCCAAAGCAGTGCCGATGACCGGAGGTGCTGGGCTTTTGTCTATCCTCTTTTGGCTAAGAAACAAGAAACGTAGCGAGAAAGTGGATATAAACCCGGCGGATCATGAGAACGCGGATGAGAAACTGTTATCGAATGACATGGATGAATTTACCAGCGGTGAAAAGCTGCTGTATATGATGATCCCCAAGCGCGAGGATTCGGTTTGGGATACGGCGATTGCGTTTGATCCATCAGTCATAGCTGTGGATGCGAATGACAAGCAGATTGTTGCCCTGCATGATGACGGTACGCTGCGCTTGGAGAAGGATCATTCCATCACGGCATTGGGAACTTGGAAGAAGCAGGGAAACATGCCGCAGATTGCTTCAACCGGGTTGCCGTTCTATGCGGTGGGATTGAACATCAAAGGGCAGTTGAATGTATGCCAGGGCAAACAGGCAGCGAAGTCGCATATCGAAGAACAAAGGCCGATTTCCCTGCCGACAGGTATCCATGAAATCAAACAGATGGCAATCAAGAATCAGCGTATGTATGTGATCGGTGAATCGTTTGAAAAAAGTGTGCTGCTCAGCGCCCCGGTCAAGCACGGCAAAGTGGGGGCATTTAAACCCCTTGTACCGCAAGACGCGCCGGAGGGGGAAGCCATCGGCATGGCGACATCCGGCAAAGAGTTGATTGCGTATTCCGCGAAAGACGAACCGGGGATCGTTCGAATCTACCAATGGGATGACCGTAAGCGTACTTGGGAACTGCTGGCGAAGGCGCCTTGCGGGGGCAGGCAAGTACGGTTGTGCATGGATGAAAAACGCTGCTTTATGGCGGATTGGAACGAAGACGACCGTTGCGTATCCATCCACGCGTTCACCCGCGATGAAAACGGGCGCTTTAAAGGGCATTATGTGAATGAAATTGAATTGCCGTTTGATGCGAAAATCTCATCCGGCACGTTTCAAAACGGCCGCTTCACACTGCAAGGCAAACAAACCACCCCCAAAGGCGAAACCCGGATCGTGAGCTGCAGCGCGTGGATCCGCAAACTGCTGGGCATCCCCGCGACGGTTTCGTAATTAATACCTATGCAATTTTATACCGGCTGCATGTTGAATACTTAACCTCTTCCTTTCGCTGGGCTTACGCCGCGCTTACCAGTCATTATTTATTTGAAGTGGTATAAGCTTCCCTGGAAAAAACAGTGGGTAGAAAATGAGTTTTTAAACATGGGTAATGCTCCGAATGGTAAAATAATCTTTGATCAGAGAAATAATACAGATTCAAATAAATAATGATGAGTCACATACTCCTCCTCCAAAGTAATGGGGGAGGCTGGGTGGGGGGGTAAATGGTTGGAGTTTTCAGCTTTAATGACCCTTGTTCCTTAAAGGGAGACACAATCAAAATTAAATTGAAATGGTATAAGCACAGAAATCTAAGAAGAGAAGATTGATTGAAAATGGCCATGGATTTATCGCTGATATTTTTGGGGGTTGAGATAGACGGAAAAAATGTGGATTCTGCTGTCATGCGTACACACGAAGAGTTTCTTCGAAGAGAATGTTTGCCCACATGACTTGGACAGCCGCCAAGAAAGAATGCCTTTGGGAGACGCCTGACCACAGACTTAACAATCATATGAATAGAAACAAATACCTTTATAAAATCCATTCAAATATCTTCTCAAAACCCGAAATGAAAATGAATATCAAAAGATTCACAATTATTATTCAATATATCATGCTCATAATAAAGATTTTATGATATGGCGCTGAAAAATTTTACCCACTAATTTTTTTGACGAGACTGATTTATTTTGATAAGCGCTTCATGGCTTGACAGGAGCCTCGCCCTCCCATCTCGCTTTTGAATTAAAAGGGTGCAATGGGAGGGCGAACCTCCTGGTGAGCCACGAAGGTGCGTACAAAGATACATCATGAAGAAAGTCTAGAAAGAACGAGCCAAACCTGCGAAAATCCAATATCAACATGCAAACAAAAATCCTACTTCTTTGGAAAACTGAGTTCGGCTAATATTGTGTCGGATGAAGATGAATGGAAATATCAAGGCGTCATCTATGATTTAGTTTGGTAAGCCGCTATGATTTTAAGCGCTTGTGGCGGGAGCCAGCCAATTGTCTTTGAATTCATAAAACGTGCCGTTTTGAATTTCCTGCCGGCAGCGGGCCATGAAGGCTTGGAAGAAGGTCAAGTTGTGGATGGTCGCCAATCGCGAGCCGAGTATTTCTCCGGTTTGATGCAGATGCCGCAGATAGGCCCGGCTGTAGTTTTGGCAGCAATAGCAGGGGCAATCCGGGTCGATCGGAGAGATATCCCGCTGGTATTTGGCTTGTTTTATGGTGATTGTTCCATTCCAGGTTAAGAAGTGGCCGGTACGGGCTACTCTGGTCGGGATCACGCAATCGAACATATCCACACCGCGGGCGATGGCTTCGAGAAAGTCTTCGGGTGTGCCGACTCCCATCAAATAGCGCGGTTTGTTTTGGGGCAGTATGGCACAGACCGATTCGCATATCTTCCAGGTGTTTTCCTTATCTTCCCCGATCATGAGTCCCCCCAGCGCGTAACCGGGAAAATCCATCGCCATGAGGTCTTTGGCGCATTGCTCGCGCAGGTCTTGAAAAACTCCGCCCTGCACGATGCCGATAAGCGCCTGGTCTTCGCGTTTGTGGGCCACGATACAGCGCCGCGCCCATTCGGTGGTGATTTCCACCGAATTCTCTGCGTATTCATAGGTGACCGGATAAGGCGTGCATTCATCAAAGCACATGATGATATCGGCGCCGAGATCGTTTTCGAGCTGCATCACGCTTTCGGGGGTAAAGCGGTGTTTTGAGCCGTCGATGTGCGATTGAAACGTGACCCCGTCTTCATCAATGGTACGCAGGTTGGCCAAACTGTAAACTTGAAATCCGCCGCTATCGGTGAGGATGGGTTTATTCCAATTCATAAACGCATGCAGGCCGCCCATCTCTTTCACCAGTTCCTGCCCAGGGCGTAGATAGAGATGGTATGCGTTGCAGAGCAGAATTTGCGCGTTGGTTTGGGCTACTTCTTCGGGCGTCATGGCTTTAACGGTGGCGTTGGTGCCCACCGGCATGAAGGCGGGGGTATCAAACGCGCCGTGCGGGGTGGTAACACGTCCCAAACGTGCAGCGCGGTCTTGGTAAAAGAGTTGGTAAGATAAGCTCATAAGAAAATTTCCGAATTCAGTATGAGGCGTAGGATACTTTCTATGCTGTTGTAGAGAAGAGTTCGGTCGAAAGTCTCTTCACACATAAACACACCCCCTCTGTCCTCCTGCCGTCGTCGGATATCTCCCCCTGGAATATTCTAAGGTTTATCCAAAGAAATTAGTCAAGCATTTGCCAACGATATGTTCATTGTGGGTAGCACCGGCTTCCAGCCGGTGCGTCAACCCATACGACTCAATGTAAATAAACTCGAAAAAAGTTGTCCAAACAATATTTTTTGGGAGGGC
>CAYVAZ010000070.1:0-17836 GCA_964449065.1 uncultured bacterium | reverse complement strand
CCTCCTTGCGTCGGACATCTCCCCCAAAGGCTTTGGGGGGGGAGACAAAGGCTTTTGCAGGCAAGATGGCCCATTCTGAATACTATTTTCCGTTCCGTCATTCATCGTGAACTTTTCTATTTTGAAAATGGTATCACAGAAACCTTTGGTCAAAAACATTGCCTGCTGTTCTTCATCGTATACAGAGCAAAACCAGGGGATTAAAAGACATTGTAACAGGTCAGCGGTATGAAGTGGAAAAATGGGTTTGATTTACTTTTTTGATTTACTTTTTCCTCCCCCAATGCAATGAGGGAGGTTAGGTGGGGGTTAAGGCATTTTCTCAAAAAATCGAATCAACCCTCCCCTAACCCCTCCCAGGCTTGGGAGGGGAAATCTCTCTTCAAACGGCTGACCTATTTACCGAAATATTAGTTTTTGATTAAAGCGGATTTGTTTCGATTGCGTGATCCGCGGTTGCCTATAGTATTAAGCAAATTTTCACAACTTAATTAGGGTATCACAAAAGGATTCCAATGAGCGAAACCAAACAAAGCCCAATTACATGCTGGCTGGATCGTTCTTCCGCTTCGGTCTTCAGTTTTTATGTGATGACTTGCGCGTTTACGACTTATTTTTGTATGTACGCGTTCCGCAAACCGTTTACGGCCGCGGAATATACGGATATTGGCATGATCGGCCCGTTCGATTACAAGACCGTGTTGGTCATCAGCCAAATTATTGGGTATACCCTCTCGAAGTATATCGGCATTAAGGTTTGTTCTGAAATTAAACGGAATCAACGGGCGTTCACTCTAGTTCTTCTCATTCTCATTGCGGAAGCCGCGTTGTTCTTGTTTGCCGTTTTGCCCACAAACTTTAAAATATTCGCCATCTTTTTCACCGGTCTTCCGTTGGGGATGGTCTGGGGAATCGCGGTCTTGTATTTAGAAGGCAGAACCCTATCGGAAATTCTGCTGGCCGGTTTGAGTTGTTCTTATATCGTATCCAGCGGTGTTGTGAAAGATGTTGGACGCTGGTTGATGAGTTCATACAATGTCACCGAATTTTGGATGCCGTTTATGACGGGGTTGGTTTTTCTTCCTCTCTTTTTCCTCTCGGTTTGGTTGTTGAATCAAACCCCCAATCCCACCGAAATTGATGAAGACGAGCGGGTCAAACGCCAACCGATGGACGCTCAACAACGTTGGAAATTTTTTATAACTTATTTGCCGGGCATTGTAATGCTGTTGGTGGCTTATTTCTTTATCACTGCTTACCGGGATATTCGGGATGTATACGGGATTGAAGTGTTTACTACTTTGGGATACGGAGAGACTCCCGCCATTTTTACCCGAACCGAACTTCCCATCGCATTTGGCATTATGGTGGTGTATTCGGCACTTTCCTGTATACATGACAACCGCAGAGGATTAATCGCGTTATACGGGATTATGGTATTTGGCACCATGCTTATGGGAATAAGCACACTTCTGTTTCAGGCCGACTATATTGACGGAATTTGGTGGATGATTCTGATCGGCTTTGGTGCGTATCTGGCTTATGTGCCTTACGGTTCGATTTTATTTGATCGCACAATTGCTTCCACGCATTTTGTGGGGACCGCTGTGTTTGCCATTTATATGGCGGATGCGTTTGGATATACCGGCTCGGTTAGTATTCAAATGTATCAAAATTTGGTTGCCGTTGCCGAGGTCGATTGGAAGCGCTTTTTGATAGGCTTTACATACGTATTGGCCGTGGTTGCGACCGTGCTGCAAGGGATGGCCTTGATGTACTTCTTGCAGAAATCAGAGGAACCTGTGCTGGAAGTGGAAGAACAGCCTGCGTAATGCACTATTACGATAGATAATCAAACACCGCCACCTGCTTTCCGCCGCACCAGGTTTGCGTTATTTGGGGGCGGTCATTGTCCACGGTAATTCCAACCAAAACGGCGGTCGGTTTGCAGCAGGGTTGATTCAATTGGGGACTTTACCTTAGGGCGAGGCTCGAGATCTTTTTCGATGGTATCCGAACGCGGATCGATCATCCCCGGCATAACCAATTGGCCTTGCATGTCAATTGGATTCGCCTGATTTCCACTGGAGGGATTGATGGCGGAGACAATCTCATTCTCGATTAGAAGAGCGCCATCCTCGACCATTTGGTGTGGTAGTATGATGGCTGCGTCAGTCAAATAATACCGCTTCGATGAAATAAAGTGCTGTGCGCGGTACTGGTTGGAAGCCGATGCTCCCCTTTTATGGAGGAATCACACAGAATTTATTTGAATCCGTATAATGTTTGTTCATCAAAATCTTTCAATATGACTGGTACAAACATTGCAGGAACCGCAAAAAAAGGAATAGATAAATAAGCCTGCTAACAAAGAATTGACTCTGTACCACTTCCGTGCCAATTCACATTTAAAAGCAAGTTAATAAGACCTTAATGAAATACAAACATTTTTCCTTCATAGTGCATTTATCAAAACACTATAAAGACGTTTGGGAATGTCATGAAATCTACACCTGTGTTACAAGTCAACAATCTAAAAGTAATATATCCCAATGGAACTGTCGCAGTCGAATCCATCCGTTTCGATACCGGGCCGGGCGAAATCATTGCGATTATCGGACGTTCGGGTTCAGGCAAATCGACACTATTGCGCTGCATCAATGGATTGCAGCATTTTCAAGAAGGTTCCATTCTCTTTGAAGGGCAAAACATTCGCGAATTGTCAGAATATCATTTGCGCCAATTGCGCAAACGCATTGGTTTTATTTGGCAGGAACACAATCTAGTCGAACGCATGTCCGCGCTGAAGAATGTGCTGGCCGGGCGTTTGGGATTCAGTTCGTTTTACGCAAGCGCGACCGGTTTCTTTTCTTCTGTAGACCGCGACATCGCCTTATACAATCTGGAACGTGTCCATTTGCTGCACCGTGCTTATCACCGGGCGGATGAATTGTCCGGCGGCGAAAAACAGCGGGTCGCAATCGCAAGGGCTTTAAGCCAGCAGCCCAAGCTTCTGCTGGCGGACGAACCGGTTTGCTGCCTGGATCCGGAATTGGCCTGGATCGTAATTCGTGATTTGGAGCAACTTGCGCGCGAAGACAATGTGCTGACTTTGATTAATTTACATCATGTGGAATTTGCCAAGGCGATTGCGGACCGCATTATCGGCATCGCAAACGGCACGGTAGTTTTTGACGGAAAGCCGGAAGAATTAACCCAATCGGCCATGAACGCGATTTACAAAAACGAAAAAAATCACGGAAAGAAACCCGGTGCAGAAGCCGGTTACACAGGTCATCATGAAGAACCTATCGCCGTTGTATCCTAACGCCAACCCGATGACGACTACACATACACCCAACCCGTCTGGGGAATATTCCTTGCCGGAGAAACCGTTCAGCATCAAACCCATCGGCTGGAGTATTGCGATTGCCGTGCTTTTTCTTTGGTCGTTGTATGGGACGGAGGCGAGTCCGGCCGATTTAGCCGGAGGCATTCCAGACATTGCGATGTTTTTGTACCGGATGTTTCCGCCTGTGTTTGATCTGTTGTGGATTCCATTGCAAATCCCCGCGTTTTCACTGCCGCTTTTTGCGGTTACCATACCGGCGGTTGGTTTTGAATCCGTCGTCTTGCCAGTGCCGGAAGTATTACTGTCGATAATCGAAACCGTGCAAATGGCGGTTATCGGAACCACCTTGGGTGTGATCCTGGCGTTGCCGTTTGCCTTGCTTGCCGCCCGCAATACCACGCCTCACTCCTCCATCTATCACTCCATCCGTTTTTTGCTGAACGCCAACCGCGCCATACCCGATATTATTTTTGGATTGCTGTTTGTCAGCGCGGTCGGGTTGGGGCCGTTTGCGGGTGTGATGGCATTGGCAATCGGTTCGGTGGGTTCGTTAGGGAAAATCTTTGCCGAATCGATTGAGTCGATTGATCCGCAGCAGGTATTGGCCATTAAAGCGACAGGGGCAGGAAGCATTACGACCTTTCTTTACGCGGTCATTCCACAAGCGCTGCCCTTGATGGCTTCGTACTCACTTTACTACTTTGAGGCCAATGTTCGTTCGGCCACGATTTTGGGGATCGTAGGCGCGGGTGGCGTCGGCTTACTGCTGAATAAATACTACGGCCTGTTTCAATACCAAAAGCTTTTGGGTGCAATCATCATACTGGTTATCTCTGTCACCATTCTTGACCGGTTTAGTGATTACCTGAGAAAGAAGATTATTTGATGCTAGATAAAAAGAGTCTACCAATTGTGCTATCAATTTGTGCGGTTTTTCTCGTATGGGGATGTTCCGGCAATGAATATGAGTTGGAGGCCAATGGCGAACCCGCAGAATTACGGCTTGGCTACTTTGCGGGGAACGATTTGGATGAAGTCTCGGTGCAACGAGAGTCGATGAAGGACTATTTACAAGAGCGGTTGGGCATTCCGGTGAAAGAATATACCGCAACCAGTTATTCGGCTGTAATTGAGGCGTTGCGCGCCAAACGGATTCATGGCTTTGCGCTTGGGCCGTTCGCGTATGTACTTGGCGTGCAGGAAGCCAACGCAGAGGCTTTGGCGATGGGAGTGTATATACCCAACACTCCTTGTGAGTATGATCCGGAACGGAAACCGCAATATTTCAGCATGATCGTCACAAAGAAGGGGTCTGGGATTCGGACCCTTGCTGATTTAAAAGGCAAGAGCTTTGCGTTTGTTGATCCCGCTTCTGCATCGGGACATCTTTTCCCCAAAGCGGTCATGATAAAAAACGGTATCCACCCCGATGAAGATTTGGATTGGATTTTCGCGGGGAATCACGCTTCGGCCGTGATGGCGGTCGCGAACGGGAAAGTGGACGCGTGCGCAACGTTGGAAGATAACCTGTACCGCTTAAAAGCGGAAAATATGATTGACTTTACCGGATATCCCGACGGAAAAACCCGTGTAAAACGAACTCAAGAAGAACTGGACGCGTTATATGAGGCGGCACCAGAGGGGGAATTGGTGATGATTGCGCAGTCCGACCCAATCCCCAGCACACCCTTTGCTGTGCGCAAGGAGCTGCCGCAATCCTTCAAAGATAAGATTCGGGATGCCTTGCTGGACATACAAAATCAGCCGGAGGTTGTTGCCAAAACCTGCCGTTGGTATGTCGATCCGTCGGCGGAAATGGGTTACGAAAACGTGGATCAGTGCTATAACCCTGTTCGGGAAGTGGGGACACTGCTGGATTTGGAATTGCAAGAGATGGAGTAGGTTGACTCAATCTACAGTAATCTGTCTCGTTTGGGCAAGCGTCGGGTCAGAATAACGCACACCGCTCAGTTGAAAGAAATGGAACAAGAAATGCCGCTAGAACAGCAAGAAGAATATCTCAGCGTATTGTGCAGCACTCCAGCGGAAGCGTTGAAAGCGTTTGTGGAAACGTTGTTGCCGCGGTTGGAAACTATAGAGGTGCTGCAAAACCGTACCGGCTTGATCATGTTGCCCTATAAAGAGAGTGTAAAGAAAACCACGTTTCATTTGGGTGAGGTGTTGGTGGCTGAAGCCCGCGTAAAAGTAAACGAAAGCGAAGGCTATGCCGCATGTTTGGGTAGAGATTTGGAGCAGGCTGTTGGAGTTGCTGTATTGGATGCTGCCATGCAAGGGGGGGTACTTAAAGAAGAGATTTTGGAATTTGTAAGTCATCAAGCAGCGTTGCAAAAATCCCAAGAAGAAACGCTGATGATGCAAGTCGAATCCACCCGCGTAGAAATGGAGACCTTCTGATGAACACTCCAGTACACACCGAAGCGGAAGCTAGATCGAGAAACACATTTAAAGCGTTGATATGGGCGTTCAGCCGTCCGGGTATTGTGTATCAACTGCCGGAACACAGCAGCAAATTTCCGGATAACTTTTTTGCGATTGCAGAAACGGTATTGGATTTGGAATCCAGTTTTTTCACCGAAGACATTGAAATCGCGGATTTTTGTACCCGAACCACCGCTAGAAGAGAACGCATAGAAGAAGCGGAGTATGTGTTCTTACCCAATATGGGATCACACGATATCGAACTGGTTGAAAAAGCCAACCGCGGCACCATGATTTACCCGGACCGCTCGGCGACGATCATAATGAACGCGGTGATCGGCGCCGGCCCGGAGTATACATTTACCGGCCCTGGGATCGAAACCATGCAAACCATCCGGTTGGATAAGATACCGAACGAATTTTGGCGTGTCCGTGAGAAGGCGATGCAGTATCCCATCGGATGGGATGTCCTATTTGTGGACGGCGGGAAGGTCGTCGGCATTCCGCGCACCACGCATGTCGATCAACATTTAAATTAAGGAGTATCACCGTGGCATACGTTGCCGCCCGTGGGGGCGAAGAAGCGATTCAAGAAGCGGAAAAGTTGTATCATCATCTCAAAGGCAAACTCACCAAAGAGCAGGTGGATATAATAGAGAAAAACCTCACCTATTTGGTGGACCGGGTGATGGGAGAGGCATCCGTTTATGCGCCGCAATTGGCCGCGCTTGCCATCGCACAAACCGGGGGCGAGTTGTTTGAAGCGGTTTTACTCTTGCGTGCTTTCCGCAGTACCCAACCGCGTATTGCCTATGCCGAGCCGATCACGATTGAAAACATGAACACCGTACGCCGGATATCGGCTTCGTTTAAAGATATCCCCGGCGGGCAGATATTGGGTCCGTCACTTGATTACAGTCACCGGCTTTTGAAAACCGAAGTATTGGACGGCCTGCCGGACAGCACCGAGCCGCCGAAAGAAGCGGAAAAAATCCCGCCAAAAACCTACCCGCTGGTTGCCGATTGGCAGCGGGCGCAAGGATTGCTGTCTGAGGTCGATGATCCCGAAAACGTTGCACCCGGAAAAATTCCGGACCTGACCCGCGGGCCATTGCTCTTCCCTGCACCGCGTGAACACCGTTTGCAGGCGTTAGCGCGAGCCGAGACGGGGGGCATACTCGCCCTGGGATACGCAAACATGCGCGGTTATGGAGGGATTCATCCAACGGTAAATGAACTGCGGCTGGCGTACTCTGATGTCCAAATCAAACACCCCATCACGGGAACGGTGTTTCCCATCGGCAAAATCCGCACCAGCCAATGTGAGATTGTATCCAACACCACCGTCAAACAAGAAGACGGCAAGGACAAAGCGCAACTCGATACCGGCTTTGCGGCGACCCTGGGCTGGAATGAAGTGAAGAACATCGCCGGTTCCATGTTGGACCGCGCCATGAGCCAACCCAATCCGCATCCCTCGCACACGGAAGATTATGTGCTGTATCACACCGAGCCGGTTGAATCGTCCGGATTCTGCATTCACTTTAAGCTGCCGCATTACGTCACCTTCAGCAGCCAGTTGGATTCGCTGCGCAAGATGATGATCGCGCAGGGCTGGCTTCGTGAACCTTCATCGAACGGCAAAAACACGATGCGAAAACCGCAAAAAAGCACTGCACCTGCTGGAGCGAAGAAATGACGACTGAATCAAAGAAGACCCTCCAACAGTTGGCCTCGCCCGCGAAGGATTATTCGTACGCGTTTTTGGATGAATTCGCCAAGCGCGAACTGCGCCGGCGGATGCTGAAGGCGGTAGCTATCCCAGGCTATCAAGTGCCGTATGCCAGCCGTGAACTGCCCATCGCGCGTGGATGGGGGACGGGGGGCTTGCAGGCCACGCTCAGCATCACCGGGCCGGATGACATCATCAAAGTGATTGACCAGGGCGCGGATGACTCGGTAAACGCGGCCAATCTGCGGCGTTTCATTTCACGGATGACCGGGGCAAACACCACAACCGACGCGTTGAAAGCGACCATCATACAAAGCCGCCACCGCATTCCCGAAGAGATTATGGATGGCCATCAAATCCTGGTGCTGCAAGTTCCCGACCCGGAACCGCTGCGTACGGTTGAATTCAATATGTACAAAGCGCGCATTCTTCACGCCGATAAAGATTATGGTCTCATGTGGCTGAAGTTGTATGAGCAACTCGTCCGCTTTGGCGATTTTGTACAGGGTGCGAGTTATCCGGTGATGGTGCATGGCCGTTACGTGATGAGCCCCAGCCCCATACCGCGCTGGGATACCCCCAAACTGCATCAAGCCAAGCATTTGACCATTCTCTCAGCCGGACGTGAAAAGCGTTTGTATGCCGTGCCGCCGTATACCAATGTGTATCCGCTGGAGTTTGACGATGTGTTTTTTAAAGTGGAAAACCAGGGCGAGTGGACCTGCAAACACACCGGACTGCGGCATAAATTTATGAATGAGATTCCGTTGGAGAACGGGTTGACCGAATACGAACTTTCCGATACCGGTTATGCCGAGAAGTTTCATCCGGACAATCCCGAAGAAGCGGGGAAAGTTTATTACGACAACGAAGGCAATTTTTATCATGCAGGATACTTTAAAGAGTAACCACATCGTACTGGATGAACCCCGGCTGGTCACCACCCAACCGATTTTAACCGCCCGCCATGTCATGCAGGCCTATGGTGGAATTGTGGCGGTCAACAATGTTGATGTCACCGTATATCCCGGTGAGATTTTGGGAATCGTGGGCGAATCCGGTTCCGGCAAATCGACTCTGCTGCGTGTTCTCAATTTGCAGGAGCAGCCGGATTCCGGTGTATATCATCTCAACCTCGAAGGCTACGATGGCGTGAATCTTTTCACTCTCGACCGCTATGCCAAACGCGAGATTCAGGTCAAGCATATCGGGATTGTGTATCAACACCCGCATTTGGGCTTGCGGATGAACAACACCAGCAGCGGCAATGTTGCGGTGCGGTTGTTAATCAGCGGAGAGCGCCGGTATGCCGTCTTGCGGGAAAAAGCCCGGGTATCGTTAGATGCTTCCGAATTCCCGATTGACCGGATGGATGATATCCCATCGCATTTATCGGGTGGGATGCAGCAGCGTGTGCAGCTAGCGAAAGCCATCGCGTTGGAACCGCGGCTGCTCTTGTTGGATGAACCCACCAGCGGATTGGATGTATCCGTTCAAGCCAAAGTGCTGGATACTTTAAAACGATTGCAGCGGGAAACCAAAGTCACCATGATTTTGGTTTCCCATGATCTGGGTGTGATTCGTACTTTATCCGACCGGGTAATGGTCATGCGTTACGGTGAAGTGGTGGAAGAAGGATTGGCGGATCAGATTCTAGAAGACCCGCAAGAAGCCTATACGCAGCAGCTTGTCCACGCCAAATTGTAAGGGAATGTGAATATGAAAATCGGTTTCATCTCAGATATACACGGCAATATTCAAGCCTTGGATGCCGTGATGGGCGCCCTGGAAGCAGAACGCGTAGAACACATTCTTTGCGCAGGGGATTTGGTGTGTTATGGTGCCAATCCCAATGAAGTGGTGCGGGCGGTTCAATGCAAGAACATTTCATGCGTCACAGGCAACTACGACGCTGCCGTGGGATGGGATCTGCCCAAAGCGTCCCGTGAACCATCCAGCCCGCGAAATGAGCCATTCAAACAGGCCGCTTTGGATTGGACGAAGACTATCATTGAAAAAGATTGCCAGCATTTTTTATCGCAGCTGCCATGGACATCCGTTTTTGATATTGCAGGAACGCGCATTCAAACTGTCCACGCCGGATTCGATTATTTGGATGATTGGCTCTCTCCATCCGCACCCGAATCGCTGTACGAAGCAAGCAAAAAGGTATCGGCAAATATAGTGGTATTGGGTCATACTCATCAAATCTTTACATACACATGCAACGATGTACTGTTCATCAATCCAGGACCGGTTGGCCGTTCGTTGGATCAAGACCCACGGGCGTCCTTCGCGATGTTCGATACCGATACTTTAGAAACCTCTTTTCACCGTATCGATTATGAGATAGAGGAAGCGATGGATGCCATTATCGAGTCCGGCATGCCCAATGAGATCGCCGAATTAATCCGGCATGGCGCGCGCCGAATCGAAGAGGTGGGGACAGTATGACCATATTAGAGGTCCGCAATTTCACCAAAATCTTCACCATTCACCACCTGAGCCAAACGCTGCCGGTGTTTGAGGATATATCGTTCACGCTCGACCAAAGCGAATTCAAACTTATCAGCGGTCCGAACGGGGTGGGAAAATCAACCCTGCTGCGCTGCTTGTACCGCAGTTATTTGCCGAGCAGCGGCGAAGCGCTGTATCACTCCAATCACGGTGTGATCAATCTCGCGACCGCATCCGATATCGATATCGCGTTTTTGCGCAATCAAGAGTTGGGATTCGTCACACAATTTTTGCGCCCCCGGCCGCGTGTCACCGCGCTGGAATTGGTGGCGGAACCGCTGCTCGCGTTTGGAAAAACATTGGATCAGGCTTTGTCCGACGCATCCATCCTGCTGGACCGCTTTGGCTTTAAGCCGGAACTGAAAACCGCGTATCCCACCACCTTTTCGGGAGGCGAGCAGCAGAAGGTTAACCTGGCGCGCGCGTTGATTCACCCTGCCCGATTGCTGTTATTGGATGAACCGACGGCTTCGCTTGATAAACATGCCCGCGGCGCCTTAGCCGAACGGTTGAAAGAATTGAAAGACAACGGGGTAACCATGTTGAGCATTCTGCACCACCCCGAAGACGTGGCGGGTTTGGTTGACGCGGAGATTGTACTGGAACCGGTTGATGCGGCAGCAGCGAAATCATTAAAGGAAATGGAACATGTGGCTGAGTAATGCCAAAATTGTCTTGCCCAATCAAGTCTTGGAGCAAGGGTCGATCCGGATCGAGGACGGCAAAATCGCGGAAATTATTGAAGGTACTGCTGGCAAAGACGCGGTGAACGCAAACGGCCTAACCGCTGTCCCCGGCATGATTGATCTTCATGGGGATATGATCGAACGGGAAATTCTTCCCAGACCCAAAGCCATGTTCCCGATTGATCTGGCCTTGCATGAGGTCGACAAGCGTCTGGCCGCATCCGGAGTGACCACGGCGTTTGCCTGCGTTTCGTTCGCGTGGCACCGCAAGACCGATCTGCGAACGGCAGAAAGGGCTTGTGAGATTATCAACATCATTCACGAGACACGCTCATCTTTATTGACCGATCATCATGTTCACGCCCGGTTTGAGATCACCAATCCGGAAGCGGTACCGATGCTGAAAGAACTGCTGATGCAAGACAAAGTTCATTTGATTTCGATCATGGATCACACCCCGGGACAAGGACAATACCGCGATATCGAACGCTACATTCAATTTTCCATTCAATGGAACCAAGAACAGATGGGAGACCATTTTACCGAAGAAGAAGCCCGCAAGCGAATTGAAGAGGCGCAAAACCGCCCCAAGTGCTGGGAAGCGGTGCATGATATTGCCGCGCTGTCGAAAGCATACAACGTCACGTTGGCCTCGCATGATGATGACTCTCCGGAAAAGGTAGCGATGCTGGATGATTTGGGGATAAAGCTCAGCGAGTTCCCGGTCACCAAAGAAGCCGCTTTGGAAGCCAAGAACAGAGGGTTCCACGTGGCGATGGGCGCGCCGAATGCGTTTCGCGGCGTCTCGACCACCGAAGGCAACCTGAGTGCTTCGGAAGCAATCCAAGAGAAGTTGGTGGATGTTTTAGCGACCGATTATCATCCTTCTTCTTTGCTTCACGCATCATTTGCAATGGCACAACGAGGTATTTTACCGTTAATCGATGCGGTGAAATTAGTATCGACCAATCCCGCCGATTCGTTGGGCATGCACAACCGCGGCTCCATTGAAGTCGGCAAAAGCGCCGATCTTGCCTTGGTCAGCGAAGGCGAGCGCATGCGCAATCACTGCACGTTACGCAATGGCGTACCGATTTATTGGGACCGCTTAATGTCGGAATTGAATGGACATGTTCCCATTCCACTCCTTCAAGCGCCACAAGCCGTTTAATTGGAGGTCTTAGTCCAATGCCCTATTTCGAATCCTTTCCCGAAGCACCCGCGAATCATGAGCCGAAAATGCTGAGCGATAAGCCGGGTATCCATCCTTCCTGCCGAATTCATAAAAGCGAAATCGGCGGATGGACGGAATTGATGGCGGACTGCCGGGTACTGGAATCCACTTTTGGCGATTACAGCTATGCCGCCGGTGATGTGTGGATTGTGTATTCGGATGTGGGCAAGTTTTGCTCGATCGCCTCGCATGTACGAATCAATCCCGGCAACCACCCCATGGAACGGGTGACACAGCATCACTGCACCTACCGCCGCAAGCAGTATGGTTTCGACGATAAAGACGACGATGCCGTATTCAATTGGCGCAGATCAAAACGCTGCATTATTGGGCATGATGTGTGGATGGGTCACGCGGCCATCGTCATGCCGGGTGTAAAGATCGGTACGGGCGCGGTGATTGGTTCCGGTGCGGTGGTCACCAAAGACGTGTCTCCGTATGCGATCGCGGTGGGTGTTCCGGCCAAGCCGATCAAAAAACGCTTTGATGATAAGACTGCCGAAAGGCTGCAAGAAATCGCGTGGTGGGATTGGGATCATGACACGTTGCAAGAACGCTTTCACGATTTGTTGGATATGAGCACGTTTTTAGAAAAATATGGCTGATCCACTCACCATTAAAATCGGTTCCTACAATGTGTTGCGCGGCGAACGCGGAACTCCGCAGCAGTTTAAGGAAGCGCTGTCTCCATTCGATTTCGATTTGCTTGCACTTTGTGAGTCTCCTAAAGGTGAATGGCTTGAGCAAGTTGGGCAAGAACTAAACCTGCCACATAAATTTGCCGGTGATATCTCTACCGCCGGTCATGTCGATAAATACAAAGTAGTTTTGAGCAAGACGCCGTTTATCAAACAAGAAGAACTCTTCATCCAGGGCAGCCGCTGGGGAGCGCATTGCAGCACAGTTCGGGTGGCGACCAATATCAATGGCATCAATATCGCGGTTTATTCGCTGCACATCCCCAAATCTTCGGATCCCGATGTTACCGGGGTGCACTTTATGGCGAATGAGATGATCCCGAATGAACGCGCCGCGTTATCCATCTATGCGGGTGATTTTAACACACGCATCGGCAGCCCAACCCTGGCGGTATTGGAAAGCGCTGGGCTGAGGAATCCCTGGCTGGATTTAGGGCTGGATTACAAGAACCTTCGTTCGATGGAGCAGCCGGCGGATAACAATCCTGCAGGAGGTGTCATCGACCACATTTTGTATAAAAGTGAATACACCATTAAAGTGACCAATGGTGGTCTTATCGAGCTGAATCCGATGTTGTCGGATCACAAGCCGGTTTGGGTGGAATTTGAGATTACAAGAAATCACTAAATATCCTCAATCTCGATAATCGAACAGCCGGACTTAGGATAAAAGAAGGGGTCAACCGATCTGCAATACCGGCCAGTGGAACCAACTGAAAAAATGGCCGCCTTCCAGATGGGCTCCGATGTACCCCTGCTTGACCGTCTGTTCCGCGGAGACGATTCCGATACTGTTGCTCACAATGTCCGCGCAGGTGTAAAAGCCGATTCCCTGCCCTTTGTAGGTTTTGTTGGCCAAGAACAGATTCCACATATTTTCTTCGGTGTTTTCATCAAACCATTGCAGGTGGCTTTCACTCACCGGGTTTTCAAACACCCAGCGGATCATGAACTCGTTTACCGGAAAGATGTAGACATTGGCTTCATGATTGGCGCTGTATTTCGCTGAATTGTTGATGAAGTTATACAAGATGCGGTCAATGGAAGATGTTTCCAAACAACGGTTGGATATATTGCCGTCGTATGAGCAATGCAACGCAATGGAGAGTTTTAACTCTTGAAATTCAAAATTAAACCCCATCAGTTTGTCAACAAAGTGTTTAATATGATGGACACAGTCCGATTCATCGTCTTCCCGAATCTTCGGATCCAAATCCGGCAGAACATTGCGCATAATTTTGGCATGGTCGCGCGCCATGTTGACGGCACGTTGAATCAAAGACTTTTTGGTATTCTGTTCTGAAATTAACTGTGCAAACCCCAACAGGCTGTTTAAGCTGCCGCCTTTTATATCATGCAATGCCCGGCCCAGTTGCTTGGATACGGCTTCGTCTTTATTCTGCAACGTATCTGTTCCCAAAGAATGGACGGTGGAAAAGAAATCATCCCGTTTTAGTGCGCATACTTGCTCAGCCAGTTTTTTATCCGTACAGTCTTTTTGATTATGGAGCCAGGTTTGATAGACTGCATGGACTTCATGATAGATCTGCTGAATCAGGCAGCGGTCTAAAGCTTCAAAATCCGACAGCGATACACTCATACCGGAACCGTCGAAGCGGGTTGCACGGCGAATCATTAGATCGTTCGGAGCCAAATTTTGTATTATTGAAAGGCTAGCCTTTTCCATCCGATCCATTCCTCACTAACTGATCCCCCGGTAAAAAGTAAAATGGACAATCATACGATAGCGTATATTGTAGTGCAGGTATCTTGCCAGCACAGTACATGAAAGCAGGATGGAAGTCAGCCCTACAATTTTTATTATGATAAAAAGAAATATATTCGAATGAAGAGAAGGAATCCTTTATCATCAATAGAAAAATAAAAAAGATTCATAAACGGCAATTGGCTTGCGTGAAGGAAAAGAACATATGAATTGGCCCCACATAATCTTGACAACAAACTTTGCTTGTTCTCTTTATATGGCCGGTGTCATCTGGGTTATTCAACTTGTGCACTACCCGTTGATGAACATGGCGGCCAAGGATGAATACAGAGCCTTTCAAGAGGCACACATGTTTCGTATTTCGTTTGTGGTTATGCCGCCGATGATTGTGGAAGCAGTTACCACTATTTTATTGCTTTGGATGATCCCCAAGAATGTTTCGGCGGGTTTGCTGTGGATATGCGCCGTGTTGTTGGGGATTGTTTGGTTATCCACGTTTTTGCTGCAAGTGCCGCAGCATGAGAAATTGGTGCAGGAATTTGACGAGAGCGCGCATCAGATATTGGTATGGTCAAACTGGGTGCGTACCATCGGCTGGACACTAAAGAGCTGCATATTGTTTTGGATTATGGTGACGATTGTGAAAGAGGGTTAGCAACTTAATCGCAGGCCACGGATACCCACTGTTCGGTTAACCCGCAGTTGCTGTGAACGGCGCGCGATAACAGACCCAATCCAGCCCAGGATAAATACAACATCATACGGGATGTACCCCAAGCGGGTATGGGGGGAGAATATCCGCTGTCGACAGCATCCAGACGGTCTTGCAAGGAAGGTGTAGGATGGAAAACGCACTGTATCCACTTTGACCGCGAAGTTTCATCTCCCTGTGTGCGCTCTATCGCAGTCATTGCTGCTTTCCACTCGGTTTTGTCCACGCCTTGTTTTAGAGCATAAGTGTCGCCGACATATACCCCGCCCCGGCTCAAACTCGGCAGAATGAGCAGGCCGGTAAAATTCCAAACACTGAATAGCGTTGATTGGCAGATTACAGTAAAGGCGTTCGGGTCAGCATCTCGAAGCAAAAGAAAAATCAAACCCAAACCGAACGTGTTGTAGAGCAATGCAATCGTTACTCCCCAAAATCGGGCCGAACTTTGGATAATACCTTCACGGCGGATGCATTCGACATCTATCGTTTCTTGCGGAAACTTGCTATACCACATATGCGGGATGGCGATGGTATCCATTCCCGGAAAACCAAAGATTCCTCCAACATTTTCTACTTGATTATTATTGATCAAAACGCACTTAAATGCCTGGCCGTTGCTACATTGAATTTTTGCGGACGCTTTGCCTGAAAAGAATTGCAAGAATGTGAGTTGCATAACCAGTAACAACAGCATGGCAAGGATGAGAAACGCGAAGGCATAAAAGGCTCCCATGTACTTCCATACTGTCAGAAGCAATACCGCCATGATCAAGAAAATCAGCGCGTGAAACAAAGAAGATTTGATCAAGGACAATACGAATGAAAACAATGTTTGGTTGTTTCTGTTGTATGTCGCCGGAATTGCGTATCCCCCGATCACCTCAAAAGGAAACATGACCAGATTGTACATGGCTATGAATGCCAAAAGAATCATTGAATCTGTGATTACTGTGTATTCCGTATTATCCAAAAGGCTCTCAGCAGAAAGTATAAACAGAAATACTGAATAGATAACCCAGAATCCAACACAGGTAATTCCCAGGAGCAAGCGAGAGCGGCTGTAAGTCATAAAAATGTTCCTCTTGCGGGTTTACATCTTTCTGTATTCGTTAATGGTGATAATGGCAAACGTCAAACACAGCAATGAAACAAAAACTCCAATGATAAAAATGGTCATGTCGCTCAACGTTTTCCTCCTACCAGACTGATTTTTAGATAAGCGCCAAAACTGAGAATGGAGGGTACCCAGATGCCGACAAACACACCGGCTTCTTTTGATTCGAAAAACCACAAGTAGACCGAGAGAACAAACGATATGAACGCTGCCAGCAGTATAAATAAATCACTTTTGTTCATTTGAATATCCTTTTTTAGTTTTGAGAAACCTGTTTCGCAATTTCACTCTTGCATCGTGGACACAGAGTTTGGTTTACATATGATGAAGTAAGGTCATAGAGATAATTCGCGAAGAGCAATTCTTTCCAACCTTTGTTAGTTCGTACGGAGTTGCACCAATTGCAAACATCGATAGTGCCCGACTTATCCGTGTGAGTTACCGGGACATTTTCGGTATCGGAGCGTTCCTCTTCATCCAGAATGTGGAACCGAAATTCGAGCGTTCCATTGCCAAGGGGTACGATTTTTAGTTTTGCGTTTCTTTTAGCATCCATTGAATCGGTGCGGATATCCAACTCAACGCTTTTCGAGATTTTGCGGATTGCGGATACGATTGATTGATAAAGATTCCGGATGTCTTCGTTAGGCAGAATTTCCCATAACGATTTTCCCAACATTGACCGGTCGGCCCATTCATTTGGATTGAAGAACATATCGGATTTTATCCACTTCGCGTTTACTGTGGTAATGCGGTCTTGACCGTCAACTTGGTATATGATTACTTTGTTTTTCAGGCTCATTGTGCGATCCTTTTCCAGCAAAATTTGTTTACCGGATGAGTGATAAAATCACATTCATCACATTCCATTTCAAAGGCTTTGAATGAGGGGCGTTGTTTCCCAACGACACAATCATTCGTTTTCGTACAAAAACTTTAACTATTACATTTTCTTTCTTCAAAAAAGAGGAAACGAATTGGAGTTTTTTGTTCTGAAAGAAGTCAACCCAACTCATTTGAAGAAGAGAGAAGAACGCGCTGAAACTGTCGGATTCCAGCGCGATCTCACTTCCGTTTGCACACATCGATATTTTGTGTTCTTTCGATGCAATGTCGATTTTCCCAAATAGTGACAGCATGATTTCATTCCCTACTTCACATCTTTGGTGGAGACTCGGATAGTTCCATTCACTTTCCATTCGGCAAAGTTGGGGTTTGGGCCAACCTTATCCGGCACGGAAACTTCCACGTTTTCAAATGCGTAGGTGATTTCCGCATCCTGTCCGGTTAAGCGGTTGTAAAGGCTGATGGCCAAATCCGGCCAGTTTTGTGGAACAGCGTTTTGATGATGATCCATGACTTTCTCCATTCGGTATTTTATTTGAACGTTATATCGTTCACAATTACAATATACATCGATGGATTGGAAAAACAAATTATTTTTGAAAAAAAATTTGAGGTATGGGGTATTTGTCGGGATTGAAATCTGAGTCAGGCGGGTTTGTAGGCGCTGGTGCGTCTCAGTGTTGGGTACACAGGATGTCCTCGTTGCCCCCCCTTGGTGGAGCATTTAAAGGTTTAATAGATAGGATTCGCTGTAGTTGCCCGACTTAATAATTCGAGTCC
>CAYVAZ010000069.1:8740-17862 GCA_964449065.1 uncultured bacterium | reverse complement strand
ATGAAACTGTAGGGTGGGCTCAAAGCGAAGCGTAGCCCACCATGACCATCTCTGCTCACTCGATTTTAACCAACATTCTTATTGCAACTTTGTACATCGTCACACATGAATTGATGGTAACCTTGGCCTTTGTTACCCCCTTGAAAAGGGGGGGGATCAAAGCACACTTTCAACTACGCAAAATCCCCCCGGAGCCTTCGGCTCCACCCCCTTATAAGGGGGTATAACACCGCGCTAACGCTTGTGAATGACTGAAACTACTCATTTCATGTGGATGGGTAAGCATTCACCCATCATGTCAGCCTTGATGAACTACTAGTAGTCTGACAGAGTCTTAATGTCGGGTCGAATTGGGAGGGCGAGGCTCCCGCCGAGCCACAGAGTTTTCACCTTACCCGACACTTTTTTCCTGACACTGCACTAGTACTCTGTCAATCAAAAAATGGCGGCTGGCTATCCGTTGTTGCCCCCCTTGATAAGGGGGGTAAGGGGGATCTATACCCGTCATTTAATCGTTGACACTGTACTAGTATAAGATTAAGAGACTTTGGGAAAAGTCTCCGTTTAAATTTTGTCAAGATATTTGAAAATCCTCTCTGATTTAGGGGCAATTTCAAAGAACACTTCAATGGATCGCTGTTTGAGAGAAACTAATCGACCATACCTTGCCGTTCCAATTCGCGGCGTGCTTCCAGCGAATATTTCGCGAATGGTTTGGCAATCAAGCGCTCTTTAGGAATTGGCTTTCCGGTATGCTCGCAGATGCCATAAGTGCCTTGTTTGATCTTTTCTAATGCTTCATCGATCAATGCAAGAGTGTCGCCTTCACGACTCATGTACAACAAGTTTTTCTCTAATTCTTCTTCTTCATTTCCGGTGTCTGCCATGTGTATCCCAAAACCGGTATTCTCTTTGTTTCCATTGGATAAATCTTCCAACGTATAAATTCCTTTTAAGAGACGCTCTTTTTCACGGGTCAATATCTTCTCAAATTTTGCTAAATCACGTTTATTCATATCGGTTTCCTATCCTGAATTTAGTTTGATTTGTATTGTGTATCTCATTTAAATTTATCTGTCCATCTTTTTTATGAATTTTGCAAAATTCTAACGGTTTTGCTATCTGATAAGTTACGCGAATGTTTTAAATTCTGGCTTTGTCGCTTTGAGATTCCAAAACGGACTTACATCGGGGGCAGGGATTATTATCCTCTAGATTCACATCTTCGTGATAGTGCCAGCAACGCGGGCATTTTTCACCAAGCGCTTTTTCTACTTTAAACCTTAACGGCAGCGTTTCACTATCGTATAGGTTTTCTCCGCTTACCTCACCTGCTACTACTTTCGAAACAATACAGATACTGGCTAGATCAGATCCACGTTTTTCCGCTATGCTTTCTTGAATCAATTGTTTCCACTCGTCATCGGTGGCTTGGATCGTAACACAGCAGTCTAACGGGTGACCAATCGTACCAGCTTTTCTTTGAATTTCGATCGCTTTTACTGCCTCATTACGTATTGTAATCAAGCGATTCCACTTTTCCAACAAGTTCTTGTCAATTTCTGGGATGGACTGATCTAAATCATACAAGAAGACTGTGTCATTGTTGCACAATTTCAGTTCTTTCAGATAATCCCAAATTTCTTCGCAAGTGAATGACAAAATCGGCGCGGTGCAGGCCGTGATTTCCACCAATATTTCCGCGAATGTGGATTGCGCGGCCCGGCGGTCCAAACTGTCTTTTCCGCTAACATACATCCGGTCTTTGACGATATCCAAATAGATACCGCTAAGTTCAACGCTGCATAAGTTGTTTAATTCATAAAAGATACGGTGGAAATCGTACCGTTCGTAATGGCCGATGATCTTTATCTTGGATTCACGCCATCTAGTCAAAATCCATTTGTCGATGGATTGGCGGTCTTCTTCTGGTACTGCGTCATCCGGTGTAAAGTCATATAGGTTGCTAATCAAAAAGCGTACGGTATTTCGAATGCGCCGGTACGATTCAGTAACGCGTTTCAGAATATCCTGCGAAAATGACATATCGTTGCGAAAATCTTCGGATGAGACCCACAAGCGCAAGATATCCGCGCCCATCTCTTTGACCAGGGAATCTAATTCAACAAAGTTCCCTTTGCTTTTGGATAACTTTTTTCCGTATTCATCCACGGTAAATCCATGCGTAAGTACAGTTTTATAAGGTGGTTCGTATCCCGCACCGATTGCGGTGACCAATGATGACTGGAACCATCCGCGGTGCTGGTCGCTGCCTTCGAGATACATATCGACCGGATACACACCCTCATCCTGCCGCATAACAGAATGGTGGCTGACACCGGAATCAAACCACACATCGAGGATATCTTTTTCTAACTGAAGTTCGCTAAGTTCAACACCTTCAGGAACCAAACGCTTGATCGAAGGGAACTGTTCCAGCATGGTGGGATCATCAATCGCCTTATACCAAAACTCAGCCCCCTCTTTTTGAAAGACTTGAGAGAGTTCGTTCAAAAATTCATGATCCAGAATCGCTTCTTTTTTCCCTGGAGCGTAAAAAGCCGGGATCGGCACACCCCAAGCGCGCTGGCGTGAGATACACCATTCCGCCCGGTTTTCTACCATCGCGCGAATGCGCTTGATTCCCCAATTGGGAACCCAATTCACTTGGTCGATTGCGTCTAAAAGACGCTGGCGTAAGTTATTTTCTTCCAATGAGATAAACCACTGACGGGTTGCGCGGAAAATGATCGGCGCATGTCCCCGCCAAAAGTAGGGGTATTGGTGTTCAAACTTACTGGCGTGAATCAGCAGGCCTTTTTCTCTCAGCATATCGAGAATCACTTCATTTGATTCGAGTACCGGCTTGCCTACGCATACCGGAGACTCATTTGTATAGCATCCAGTTTCATCGACCGGGCAATACACTTCCAAACCGTATTGCTGCCCAACCAAATAGTCCTCATGTCCATGACCCGGTGCTGTGTGTACTGCTCCAGAACCCTGTTCTAACGTAACATGCGTTCCGCAGATTAAAGGAACTTCTGTGGAAGAAAGCGGGTGCTTCATTTGGATGCCAATATCTTCCAACTCTTTTCCGGTGATCTCAACGTCCAGCTTTCCGGTTGAATTCACTCCCGTCTCTTCTTGAAAGCGGGATAATAAATCTTGCGCTAGGATGAGAAATTCATCCCCATTTTCGATTATGCTGTAGATGAGGTTGGGATGAACACAGACCGCACGGTTGGCGGGAAGTGTCCAGGGGGTTGTCGTCCAAATCACAATATTTACAGGTTTATTATCAAGAGAAGATACTTGACGTTTTAGTTTGGCATGAGATTCTTCATTCAGTGGGAAGCGGACAAAGATAGAGTCGGATACTTTGTTGTCATACTCAACTTCCGCCTCGGCGAGCGCGGTTCGGAATTCCGGGCACCAGTGGATGGGTTTCATCCCTTGATAGACATAGCCTTCTTTTACCAAATTGGCGAACTGGCGGATTTCTTCGGCTTCGTATTCCGGCTTGAGGGTAAGGTAAGGGCGTTCCCACTCACCGATGACGCCCAAACGTTTAAAACTCTTGCGGTGTTTATCCACAAACTTCAGCGCGAAGTTGCGGCATTTCTTACGGATATCATTGATGTGTACGCTGTCGCGCTCTTCATCGCTCATTTTTTGTACGATGTTCTGCTCAATCGGCAGGCCGTGGCAGTCCCAGCCCGGGCGGTAGTGAATATTTAACCCTCTTAAAATGTTAGACTTATTCACCATATCTTTTAAAATTTTATTAAGCGCGGTTCCCAGATGGATGGCTCCATTGGCGTAGGGAGGGCCGTCATGCAGATAAAAGGTTTCACGGTCGGCGCGTTCTTCGCGGATGAGGTGATATAAGTCCAGTTTTTCCCAACGCTTAAGATAGTCCGGCTCGCGCTGTGCCAGATTGGCCTTCATCGGGAAGGATGTTTGCGGAAGGTTAAGAGTATCGCGGAAGTCCATGATCACTGCCTAAAGGTCTGGATGACCTGCGCAGGTCAAAATCAGACAACCTGCGATTTAAGATGGAGAATATACCCTGAAGCACCCGCTTAGGCAAGGGAATCCCTATATCTTTGTGTACAATTCTGTAACATGCTAATCATCGCCTTTTTCTTCTTGAAAATTCTTGAACAAGGCTGAGGTATCTGGTAGTTCATCAAGGCTGACATGATGGGTGAAAACTCATACCTTTTCAAAAAAATAATGTTTAATGCGTGGCGAATATATCTTTCGAAGGCCTCAATATTCTCCCCCCAAGATTGGGGGAGTTAGAGGGGGGTTGATGATCGAGCGGTCAATCCCGCCCTAATCCTCCCCAGTCTAGAAGGGGGAATTCGCATCACACAAAATTAAATTGAAACCGTATTATTCATCCACATGAAACGAGTGGGATCAGTCATTCATAAGCGTAAGCGCAGTGTTATACCCCCTTGCATAAGGGGGTGGAGCCGTAGGCTCCGGGGGATTTCGCGTTGTTGAAAGCGTGCTTAAATCCCCCCTGCCCCCCTTAACAAGGGGGGGCAACAACGACAGACCCCTTAACAATGGGAGTATGCATCCACCTACCATCGTTTCATTATTGAAAGACCACTAGCCGTTGGCTTAGTCATTCTCAGAAATCCACCCGCGAATTTCTTGGATATCATTCTCAATCGCGGCCACCAGAGCATCTACACCATCATACTTACGTTCTTCACGAACGTAGTGGCAGATTTCAACGATTAACTTTTGCCCGTAGAGGTCTTCCTTGTGGTCGAGCAGATAGACTTCAGCGACCGGTTTGGCTTCATCTTTAAAGGTGGGGACTACGCCCACATTCATCGCTCCCCAAAGCGGTTCGGAATCAAATGAGTTGCGCCATACCCGCACGCCATAGATTCCGTTTGGGGGTAAGAGCTGGTTTTGGGTATCAATATTCGCGGTGGGGAAGCCGATTGCTGCCCCTCTGCCGTCGCCGTGGATGACTTCGCCATAAAGGTGGTAGCGTCTGCCCAGCAATTTTTCCGCTTCGTGCAGCCGGCCTTCTTGGATTGCTTTCCGCGTTAAACTGCTGCTGATGGGTTTTCCCGCCAGCTGCTGCGATGCAATCACGTTCACTGCATCGAAGCCTTTGCCTTCATACGACTGTAAGTATCCCGAATCGCCCCCGCGTTTGTGGCCGAATTTGAAGTTGTATCCGACCACAATCTCTTTGGCGTGTATTTGTTTGATGAGGATATCTTCCACAAAACTCTGCGCGGATATCTGGCTGAGTTCTTCATCAAAAGGGATACCCATCAGCACATCGATTCCCATCCTCTCCAGCCGCATGGCTTTGAGAGGGTAGGGAGACAGGAGGGGCACTCCACCGGTTGGACTCAACACGCTGGACGGATGATTCTGAAACGTGAAAACTACAGATTTACAATGATGTTTACGTGCACGTTTGATGCACTCATTCACAATCGCTTGATGCGCAATGTGCACACCATCAAAAAAACCGATGGCGGCGACACACGGCTCATTATCCGCAAAGTCTATAGCTTCAAGTTGATTGTATTCGATCATAAATAGGTACAATTCCGACAGTTTTGATCAAAGTGTAGTAGGAAGAGTAGAAGATGAAAGAGCACATGTACCGAATTGAAGCAAGTCTTTTTAGGGTGAAAGAGATACGGAAAAACCTGCGGTTCTTATATAAAGCGGTTATTTCTCTAACTCTACAATAGGATATTGTACTTCATAGTAGTTCTTCTCCCGTGGAATTCTGGGGCTGTTATAGGCCATAACCCGCAATTTTCCTGCGATTTCATATTCCGGATGGATAACATTCAGCCATTGCTTGAGTGTCTTGGCAGCGGAATGGATATCGCTGTCGTTTCGACTGCCCTTTAAACCGACAGTCACCACTTTGATAGGTGGAAAATCTCTCACGACCACGCTGCCGTCTTTTTGGGGCTTTCCGGTATCCGGATTTTCATAGATAAAGCCCATGTCTACGTTGTCTACATCATTGGGCTGTTCTTCATACTTCATTTCCACCGGAATGGTCATTGCGATGTCGTTGTTTTGTATGTGATTGAATAGCGTATAAAACGTGGAAAACTGAAACCAGCCTTTCTCGGCAACCGCCATGCGGTATTTCGGATACTCTTTAATTTGAATCTCTCCCAACGGACCCGGTTCCGGGAATCCATTGGCTAAATCCGATCCTTCCCGGGTGATTTCAAAATTCAAAATGCCTTGGATTTCTTGATAGGCTTTTTCAATCTCGTTTGCGATTCTTTGCTGCCGGTTTGTGTTCGATATGATATCAAGCAATGCGGAAGCCTGCTGTTGAATCAGCATATTATGCGGGTGTTCTTCCACAATGGATTGGATAACTTCAAACGCTTTTTGCGCGTCGTTTGATTCGATTTTGGATGGAATGGTGTTCATATCCGAAGTCATGGCAAAGTCATCCCTGGCAAATGTTGGATGTATATAAACGATTATTAAGAATAAAGCGATATTCAATTGCAAAAACCGTGTTGCCATCATCATTTTATCTCCACTTTTTATCTTCCAATTTTATATGATGCAGAGAAAAACAAAACAAAACAGAGATAAATGTTTGAGTATGAAGGATGATTGTTTGTTCAAAATCGATGGATATTTGGTAGCGTATACCTAACTACCCGCACCTGAATAGACAGACAATCGCGTTTGTGAATTGTAATTAAGGCTGCAAAGCCGCCAAATCTTCTTCATACCATCCAAGGACGGTATTAAAACATTCATCCGGCGGGGCCAACTTTTTATCCAAATCGCGGCGGCGCAGATACTCGACATTGCCTTCTTTCAGCGACTTCTCTCCCACAACCACGCGGTAGGGAATCCCAAACAGATCGGCGTCCTTAAATTTGAAGCCGGGACGTTCATCGCGGTCATCCAATAACACGTCCAGGCCTTGGGCTTGAAAGTCTTCATACAATTTTTCAGCAGTCGCTTTTACTTCATCGCTTTTATTGGACAACATCAAAATATGCACATGATAGGGTGCCACCGATACCGGCCAGATGATGCCGTTTTCATCGTTGTTGACTTCCAGCACGGAGGCCAGCGTCCGGCTTACTCCAATGCCGAAGCATCCCATCACCATCGGTTTTTGGCTGCCGTCTTCCGCGGTGTAATAGGCTTCAAGCGCTTCGCTGTATTTGGTACCCAACACAAACACATGCCCGACTTCGATTCCGTACCGGATCGAAACCGGCTTTCCGCTAACCGGGCAGGGATCGCCGTCTTCCGCCAAACGAAAATCCCCCCAGCGGTCTACTTTATAATCGCGGTCTAATACCACATTCTTGCGGTGATAATCTTTCTTGTTCGCGCCGGTAATCCCCACGCCAATTGACTGGATTGCGTGGTCGGCCCATATCTCATATCCGCTCATTCCAACCGGCCCGGCAAATCCAACCGGCGCCCCGGTAACTTCTTCAATCACTTCCGGCGGCGCCAGTTCAACCGGTTTACCAAGCGTGTTGGTGAGTTTGACTTCATTGACGGTATGATCACCGCGCAGCAACACCACAAACGGTTTCTCTCCATCGGTAAAGATCAATGTTTTGATCATCTGCTTGGGAGAGGATTTCAAAAACGCGGAGACTTCCTCAATTGTCTTTTGATCCGGGGTGTGAATATCTTCGACAGCAGGCGTATCATCCGGAGTTGTGACTTCATCCGGGGCAGGGCATTCCGCCAATTCGCGGTTGGCTTGGTAGCCGCTTTCTTTGCACAACACCACTTCCGCTTCGCCGATATCCGCCAGCACCATAAACTCATGCGAGTGCGAGCCGCCCATCGCCCCGGTATCGGCTTCCACCGCGATGGTATCCAACCCGCAGCGTTTAAAGGTATCTTTATACGCCTGCTTCATAATCTCATACGATTTGGTGGCACCCTCTTCATCGCAATCGAACGAATAGCCGTCCTTCATAATAAACTCACGCGAACGGATCACGCCAAAACGCGGGCGCACTTCATCCCGGAATTTGGTTTGTATTTGATAGATGTTCTTGGGTAAATCACGGTACGAACGGAGT
Source organism: uncultured bacterium (assembly GCA_964449065.1). Lineage (GTDB taxonomy): Bacteria > Hinthialibacterota > Hinthialibacteria > Hinthialibacterales > Hinthialibacteraceae > CAYVAZ01. The sequence goes on along the minus strand of CAYVAZ010000069.1, from coordinate 9,766 downwards.
TCGTTCCCAACCAGCGTGGTGATGACTTCTTCATGCGTCGGGCCCAGCACAAAGTTGCGCTCGTTGCGGTCTTGCAGGCGCATCAGTTCCGGCCCCATGACATCCCAGCGGCCGGATTCTTTCCACAGGGTATCCGGCTGCAAGCTGGGCATGAGCACTTCTATCGCGCCCGCGCGGTCCATTTCCTGGCGGATGATCTCTTCCACCTTTTTCAGCGCGCGTCTACCGAAGGGCAGATAAGTATACAGCCCCATCGCCAACTGCCGGATCAACCCGGCGCGCAGCATCAGGATATGGCTTTTCGCTTCCGCGTCTTTGGGAACCTCTTTTAATGTCGGAAAAAATCCTTGCGATTGTCTCATATTTATACCTGCAAAAATATCATTCGATTACGATGGTGAATGGTAGCAGGGAAGGTTATGCTCACAAGGCAAGCTACGAAGTAAGAAACAGTTGATAAAGATGTAAATGGTTTACCCTATATTTTGATAGGTCTCTGCTGGCTTGATATGCTTCAAATATACCTGTTCCTTTTGCTGAGCATGGAACAAATCCCACCGTTGCTGAAGATTGAGCCAGAAATCCGGTGACATGCGGAAATACTTCGCCAACCGCAGCGCTGTGCTGGGCGTGACCCCCCGTTTCGCATGAATGATTTCATTGATGCGTTGATAGGGAACTTGAATGGCATCCGCCAACTGCTTTTGTGAGATACCCATTGGATTCAAAAATTCTTCCAGCAGCATTTCTCCGGGATGTGTGGGTGGACGGTGTGTGGGGATTCGAACCATAAGTCATTCTCCAAAACGTCTAGTATTGTGTTAATCTAAAAATGACGGCTGGTTATCCGTTGTTCCCCCCCTTGTTAAGGGGGGGGCTAGGGGGGATCGATACCCGTCAATAAAACGTTGACACTGTACTAGTGATAATCCGTGATTTCAACATTCGCCGGCCCTTCTTTGGACCACTCAAAACAAATGCGGTATTGATCGTTGATACGTATGCTGTATTGTCCTTTTCGGCCGC
>CAYVAZ010000069.1:0-8640 GCA_964449065.1 uncultured bacterium | reverse complement strand
TTCGGCCGCTTTATTTCGGAACGATTGAATCATATATCATGATATCACGGAATTCATGCTGTAACCAGACGAAAAATTACCGGCTGAGGCGCTCACCCCAGCCGGCTGGAAGAATCGAATTTAGGATGATTGCATGATTTGATTGCATGATTTGAGTTGCAAGCGGTTTCCCATTGCTTTATGATCATTTCAAGTATTTCGTATTGGAATGAGTTGAAGGCTTGGAAATGACGACGCTTGATTTTATCCGGAATTGTGTGAAAGAAAAAAAAGTACTATGGACATACCATGTTAATATGAGGCTAAAGGAACGGTTTATTCCCAGACAATTTATAGTGGATTCTATTGAAAAGTATGAAATCATTGAATCGTATCCAAAAGACAAATATTTACCCGGTTGTTTGGTTTATTCAGAGTATAATCAAGAGAGGTTTCATATTGTTTTTGCTATGGATAAAGAAAAGGATCATGTGAGAATCGTTACAGCATATAAACCGAATCCGGATAAATGGGAACCCGACTTGAAAACCAGGAGAACAAAAAAATGAAATGCCATATTTGCGGATCAACTCTATCTTCTGTAAACACAACCTTACCGTTTAAAATTAGTGACACATCCATTGTAATTATGAAGGGGTTACCCGTTTTGCAATGTGATGGCTGCAAAGAATTTCTGTTGGAAGATGCGGTGATGGAAAAAGTGGATAGCATGATCGATAAAGTCGACACGACTCATGAATTGGAAGTTGTTCACTTTGCCGCTTAGAATAGTAGTCATTGCGAGCCCCCAACCGGGCTGCCTGGGAACTTGAAGAAAGAAACAGAGTTAAACCATTAGCAGGCTTCCAACCTGCTAATGCTATTGTCTTCTCCAAAATTTGGGGAGAGATGTCCGACGCAAGGAGGACAAAGGGGGGCGCGATGAGAGTCAAAATCCATACAGAAATCATTCTGTTTCATAGATGGACTTCTCCAAAGGAATTTTAACGAAGCAATCTGGTTGTTTGACAAAATTAGTGACGTACTTCAGCAAGTGAAGACAAACAGCCTTTCCCTTGCCACTCGTCTGTTGCTATAATTGGCTCTGGAGGAAATAGCAATGTCCCATTCAAACTATACAACTGATGAGATCGTACAACGTGGTCAGGCTATTTATGAAGAACAAATCCGTCCCAAACTATCTTCTGAGGAACAGGGGAAATTTCTGGTAGTGGATATCGAGACAGGTGAGTTTGAAACAGATAACAGTGAACTGGCTGCTCTGAAACGCGCGAAAATAAAGAACCCGGACGCTGCGCTTTTTTTATTGCGGGTCGGCTCAACGACAGCGTATAGGTTGGGTGGAACAATGTTGGCAGAGAAATTATGATCATTGGTATACTTACATCCAACCGGGAAGCCGTCATCCCAGTTCGTATTCGAGGTATGGGGAATCAAGAAATCATGATCAATGCTGCTATCGATACCGGTTTTAATGGATTTTTATCTATACCGTTACGATATGCTGCTGACCTCAATTTGCAGTTTGCCTGCACGACACGGGCGGTCTTAGGGGACGGCAAAGAGGTGTCCATCGATATGTATGAGATCACTGTAGTTTGGGATGGACAAGAACGTACTATTGGAGCACTTGCCGTGGATAGTGAACCCCTCGTTGGAATGGCTATGCTTTCTGGTTACCGGGTAATTCTTGAGATAGAAGAAAACGGTAACGTTACAATCGAGAAATTGAAATAGCATGTAGGGGCATATTGCAACGTGCCCCTACAAAGTCATGGAACATTCAATTTATTCATCAATCAAACATCAACCAACTGGATATCACTCCATTCAACCAAGAAAAATACCGGCTGAGGCGCTCACCCCAGCCGGTTGGATAAAAACCTTACTCAGTTGTTACTAACCAAACAATCCGCCGATCCAGGTAAACACATCAAAGCGCATCAGGTCGTTAAACACCATAAACAGCATAAAGGGGATGATCAGCGCGAACCCGACCTTGCCGAAGTTTTCCATCTGCTCCATCGTTACCTTGCGGCGCGAGATGATTTCCCACACATAAAAGACCACATGCCCGCCATCCAGCGGCGGCAACGGGAACAGGTTGATCAAGCCCAGGTTCACCGAAAAGAACGCGATGAAGGTAAAGAACATCTCCATCCCCCAGCGGCCGTGTTCTTCCGAAAACTTATAAATCGCGATCGGGCCGCCCATCACTTTGATGGAAATATTGCCGGTCACCAACCGGTATAGAACGCTTAAGGTTCGGTCCAGTGCCAGGTAGGTCTCTTCTATACCGGCTACCATCGCGCCGATTATCCCCATCTTGATCTTGTCTTGCTGCACGTTAAAACCCAGTTGAGCGATGTAGTATTCTTTTCCTTCTTTTAAACTTTCCGGGGTCATAATGGGTGATTTCATCAGCGTGGGGGTCACCTCGGCCGATTTCATCTCGTTATTCGGACTCAGCCATGTGATAGATACCGGTTCGGCTTTAAAGGTTCCATCCTCTTGTTGAACGACGGCGTCTTGCACTCTGCCCCGGATCGTAATCCAATTGTCTACCGGTTCTCCGTTCATTTCCACTAGCCGTGAACCTTCGGCAATGCCGGCTTTGTCAGCCGGGCTGTTGGCTTGTACTTCTCCAATCACAGGCGGCAATTTCGGCGCAACTCCCAAAACCGGTAAGGTATACATTTGCGAAAACCACTCTTTGGGTTTCACTTCGCCTTGGTACGACAATCCGATTTTTGAAACGGGATGCCCCGGTTCCGCGTCTTCTGCCGGATACACCAATTTCGGTGTGAGAGATTTGGTTACGGTTTCGCCATCCGGTGTGGTCATCGTCAGTTGGATTTCTTTTGGGACATACGTCCCATCGTCTTGCTTTACATACTGCTGCGATAAATAGTCCGACCACTCTATCCGGCTTTCAAACTGCTTCCCATCCACCGAATGGATGACGGTGCCTGGTTTAATACCGTATTTTTCCGCCGCGCTGCCTTCTAACACATCGGAAACGAAGATTCCTTCGTAATCGGCAGGAGGAGCGATGGGTTCCGCAACTTCACTGTTTTCCGTTATAGATGGTTGCAGGTAATAAGGCGGAACGTCATGGGATTTGGTAAGAATTTCACCAGTTCGTTCGATTGTTACGGTAATATCTCCGTTTTGGAAATCGGTTTGATGGCGGACAATGTCTTCCCACGATTCGACCTCATGGCCGTTGAGAGATAGTATTTTGTCGCCTTCACGCAATCCCATTTCCCAACCGATGCTGCCGGCGGGAACGTCGCCAATTGTTTGCGTGCCTGTATAAGACTTTCCAAAGGTGGTGAAGATCAAAGAGTATAACAGAAAGGCCAGCACAAAGTTCATGATCGGCCCGGCCAAAACGATCAAGATTCTACGGTAAGCCGGCAGTTGCAGATATTCCCACGATTCACCGGTTAATTCATCTTCCGGAGACATCCCTGCAATGTTGACATATCCACCGATTGGCAAAGCGCAAAGATTGTATTCCGTTTCCCCCCACTTAAAGCCCACGACTTTCGGCCCCATGCCGACGGCAAACACTTTGACTTTCGCTCCGCATAATTTGGCGACAATGTAATGTCCCCATTCATGAAAAATAACGACGAATCCTAATACGATCAAAAAATACAAAATGTTGGTCAAAACATCCATAACGTGAGTTCCTATAGGTTTATTGGATTATTCACAACAACGATGTGCAATATGTTGTGATTCTGTCTCAAATCAGTATACGAATTTTGCCCCTCAATAACGGAAAAAAAATTGTCTCGTATTGTAATTCTTCCAAAAGGGGATGAAATGGCTGTAAACTAGTTCCATTCTCCTGTGATAGGGTAGTGTTAATGAATTTCTTCTCCATTACATCGAACCGTAAAGCGAATCAATTCCCAAATTCGATCGTATTCATTGTACTGATGTCTCTCATACTCAAGATGCTGTTGCTGCAATGGAACCAAGGGGAGTATACCGATGGAATTATCCAACTGCAACTGTGGGAATCCCCGATTGTTTTTTTTCCCCCCGGATACAGTGCCCTGGTTACTGCCGCTAATTTTCTGATCGAAGACCTTGTACTTGCTGGCCGTGTTGTATCTATCTTAGCCTCAGTAGCCTCACTTATCGTGTTTTACCTGCTGGCGCTTCATGTATTGGATAACGTTCGGCAAGCCGAATGGGCAACACTTTTTCTTGCACTTTCTCCTGTGTTTAACCGCTGGTCGATTCGTGTGATGACCGATTCGTTTTTTTGTTTGGGATTTATTCTCTGTACGTATATGCTCATGTTAATACTGAACGGCAAATCCAAACGGGTTTGTTATTTGATTGGATTGGTGGGATTATTCTCGCTGGTGCGTTATCAAGCCTTCTTTTTCACCCCCTTTATAGCCTGGGTGATCTACAAAAAACGTGAGTTATGGGCTGAAACCACGCCATGGGGAGCCATCAAAAGCACGATTATTTCTCTAACCCCATGGATTGTATTGGGGTGCTGGATTGCTTACCGCGGTTTCGGCCATCAAGAGCAGTTCGCCGAACGCGCCATGCATGACGTTTTATCCACAATGATTGGCTATTGGGTGATGTTTGAAACCTTTATCTTGTATTATCCTTGGGCGGTTACGTATAGCCTGTTCATCTGCGGGGTAGCGGGGATAGCCTGTTTTTGGCAAGGCAATTGTGCCCAAAAGCGCTTTGTCCAGTTTTTTCTCATAGCGGTGGTTGCATTTCTCATCGTGCAGAGCGCGTTTCGGTCCTTTCAATACCGCTATTTGCTGCCATTGATCCCGCTATGGTGTGTGATGGCGGGGTATGGAGTTGTTCAAATCGCGGGGTTTTGGAATAACCCGATCTGGCGGTCAACCATAAAAGGGGTTGTAATTGTCAACTTGGCTTTAATGACCATAGCCGTGCTGTATTATCAACGCGGCGCGTTTGGTGATTTGGTGGATTCGGCAAAGTATTTACGTGAGACCGGCAAGGAATCCAGAGTGCTTTCTGATGAGCGCTATGGTGCCCATGCCGATAACGTGAAAATGGAATTCTGGTCGGGCAGGGAGATTCTTCCGATTTTTGAGCATGAACCGCGGGCGGGTGATCTGATCGTCTTGCACAATACCTACTCTCCAAATTACGCGGAAATCATTGATGAGTTGCGCAAAGAGTTTGATGTCGTCCCCATCCAAAGTTGGAGCGCCGCCACCTCCCCGGGCAGCTATATGGCTATACCGCTATTGCCGGATATCATGGTTGCACCGCAAAATATTCCTTTAACCAGCAATCCGGAATGCATGGCATTTCGGTTTACCCCGCAATACTATTACTCTGTTATATTCCGCCTTAAAGAGAAAAAATAGAACCAGTATTCAACAGAAAAGTTCACGATGAATTATTGAATAATCTTGACATCAGATGCCATTATGAACCCTGGGAGGGCGAGGCTCCCGCCGAGCCACAATGTTACCTGGAAGCGTACTTCTGGCTCACCGGGAGGTTCGCCCTCCATTCTCAAACCCTCGCAATGGCATAGAGTGGTTCTATCGTTTTATATATTTTTGCGTCAAATCAGTAAATCATTTAAGATATGCAGTAGTAAATGGTTGCGGCAACGGCAGCGGCAAAGGGAAATGTTGTAAACCAAACGGTTAAGATTTGCGCGATCGTACCCCATTTCGCTTTCCGGTTTATCGCAGCGATTCCAAATAACGTGCCGCAGGAGACATGTGTTGTGGAAACCGGCATGCCTAATTTTGACGCAAACAACACCAACGCGGCGGTAGAAAGGTTCGCGGATAATCCTTGGCCGGTTGAGAAATCCGTGATCCGGTAACTCATGGTTTCGGCAACTTTTTTGGCGTTAAGCCAACCTCCCACCGCCATCGCGATGGCGACCATTCCAAAAATGAAGTGTGAGCTAAAAGCAACAGGGGCAGCCAGCATTAAGGCGGCGATCTTTGGCGTATCATTTACGGCCCGGCTGAAACAAACCGCACCGCTGCTTAGGTAGTGCATCATGTCCACAGGCTTCTGGGCATCAATTTTTAATAATCGGCCGTCATAACTTTGAATACAGTGTTTAACTTCATCCATAACAATGGCTTTGCCGGAGGACTGCAAATACATCGTTCCATCCGTTTGTACATGAACAGGTATTACATCCCCTTCTTTTAGACAAATACAGGTATTGCTTGTGACGCCTAACCGTTTTCGGAATTGATGAAACATGGTATACACCCCAATCGAAACAACAATCGCAAGAATGGGGCTGGCAATCAAGGGACCCAAAAAGTTTTGTGTTAATGCATGGTAAGGAATTCCGTCAATCGAAGTCAGAAATGCAATGCCGGTAAGTGAGCCGGTTAAGGCATGAGTGGTTGACGTGGGCATCCCGATAAAGGTGGCAATCAATATGGTGATTGCGGTACCGGCGCTTACCGGCAACAACAGTTCCGGCGTCCCTAATAGTTCATCCGGAATGATCCCTTTTCCACTAAAGGTTTTTACCAACGCCTGGGCAAAAATTAAAGACACCAAACTCCCGGCAATGGTGGTGACAGTGGCCCATATCAGCGCTTTTTTGTATGGTGCCGTTTTACTTCCATATAAAGTTGCAACTCCATTAAAGTTATCATTGGCTCCATTGCTGTATGCTAAAACAAAAACAAAAACCGTTAGCAGAGCCCAAATCATACGTTTACTCCCGAATTCAATTAAAGTTAAAGGATTATTATATTTTTATAATTGTACAGATGAGAGTGAGTGATACCAAAAAAAATCTACAAAACTCATTGAGAAAGGATAGATGATTATATTGATAAAATTACTTGACATTATCACAAATTCATGAAACGATAACGTAATTTTAACATCATCTTTACAAGAAAGGAAAAGGATTATGAAACGTGTGTCATCAGTAATGATAGCAGTGGTATTGGCCTTGGCGGCCGTTACTCAAAGCGGTTGGAGTGCAACCATTGGTTATGTTATGATTGAAAATGTCCAATTGGGATTGAAAGGAGTCGATTTAAATCTGGAAGCGGACGCTGAAGATTTGGTATTTAATGCGGAGACAGAACTATTGGAAAGTCCGTCTTCAGCCGGAATTCTCAATCACATTGAATATTTACGTTCAATAGGGCATACCGTGCATATTTACGGGTCGCAAACGGATGATGAATTGGGGCTGGATCACATGGAAGCCAACAACGACTTGATCATCGTGTCTGAGAACCCCAGTTCAGCGGAAACCGGTACGTTTTACGCGCAATCAGATATTCCAATAATTATCAGTGAATCATTTGTGTTGGATGATCATGGTTTATTTATTGATCCCAGTTCTTGCCCCTGCGATGAAGATATAAATGCACGGGAGTTTCGGGTCGCACAGCCCGGCCACCCTATCGTGGATGGCTTGCCGGAAACCTTTGCTCCCTTGCCGGATGATCCGGCGAATGGGATGCCTTTTGTCGGCAATTGGTCTGTCCTTGCGGAAGGAGACCGAATTGAAGACAGTGAATTGGACAATGTTATTTTGACACTGGTGGATCCCGTTGCACCCATCCCGCAAGAGAATCCATATATATTAACGGAACCGGTACCGGTGTTATGGGCGTTTGATGTGGGAGAAGCTCCATTCGGAAACAACGCAAAATATTCATTTTTCGGTTGGGGAACAGAAAATGCAACGGGAATCGGCATTGCGGATGACCCGCTGTTTGCTGGCGGCACAACCGGAATATTTGCGTTTGATGTAGCGGATGAATCCAGTTTTCAACTGTGGGACCGTGTGATAAACTGGGCACTGAGCGACGGCTCCACCCCGGTCGATCATTGGGAAATTCATCAATAACAAAAATTGTGCTGGAAATGTGATAAAATCCCCCTTATTGTTAGGGGGATTTTTTTGAGTTACGAGCTTTTTTAATCTATACTTTGCCTAAGCGATATGAGACAAATCATTTTCTATAGAACCCAAAATGGCCATGCTCCGGTGGTGAACTATTTGGATTCATTAACCGGAAAAGAGGCGCAAAAAGTTTTGTGGGTTTTAAAGCTAATAGAGGAGAAAGAAGCCGTTCCAAAAAAGTTCTTAAAAAAACTGGATGGTACAAGCGGATTATATGAAGTTCGAGTACAATTTGGGAATAATATATTCCGGTTGCTTGGATTTTTTGATGGAGAAAACATAATTATTTTGACAAGCGGATTCACAAAAAAATCACAAAAAATACCCATTAAAGAAATTAAAACTGCGGAAAATCGGAAACAAGATTACTTAAACCGGAGAAACAGATGAGCGATATTGAAAAGTATATCAAAAAACGTTCTGTAATTGACCCTGAATTTGCCAGTCATTTTCAGGAAGGGTACGAAAATTTTAAGTTGGGTGTTTTATTAAGGGAAGAAAGAGAGAAATCCGGTCTCACCCAAAAAGATGTGGCTGAAAAAATCGGGACAATATCATCTACTATTTCTAAAATCGAAAACAATGCCGATGAAGTACGGTTATCTCTGATTAAAAAGTATGCTGAAATGTTAGGAAAAAGTATCTATATTCACGTTGCCTAACCGCAATTCATGAACGGTTCAACAAACAAGAAAGGATAG
>CAYVAZ010000068.1:0-18137 GCA_964449065.1 uncultured bacterium | reverse complement strand
CGCACATCGGCAAACTGCCAAGAACTATCCGCTGGATCCCGGAACCAGTCATCCGCATGAAGTTCAACCTCTTCCGTGGTTCCATCTTCATAGTTGAGAGTGGTTCGTAAAGCGCCAAACCCATTGCCAACCGTAGCAGATGAACGAAGTTCCCGGTACCGTCCTGACGGAACCACATCAAAGGTAAATGGACCGCGCTGTTCATCGTTGTTCATGAACTTTACGGAGTTCTTTAATCCTTGTTGAAGATCTTGATTGTTGTAAGGACCGAATACGTGACCGTTTAAACCACTCATACGATCCGGTGGTAAGCCTTGGGCAACATTGCCATCATAGATATACCCGGCTACGACGAGATAGTGGTCATTGCCGTTGTCATGGCCAAACCCGGGAACGCCTGTGATCGCATCCACAATATTATCCAGAGCAATAACATCCCATACCGGAATAGAGGGATCACGGTCTGGATTGTTGAAAGTTAAATCAACACGGCCGGCACCGGCAGGAGGCAAAGCGGCATCGGAACTGATCCAGATATTGTCAAAGAATGCGGACCCGTCAGCGCCACCACGGCGCAAGCGAATTTCAGCAACGTCAAGGATGTCGTCATTATTCTCGCCACCCGCGTCATAGGTATCAAGCCGATCGGATTCATCCGGATTGATCCACAGGAATACACTGTCATTCTGCCCCGGCGTTGGATCAAGATTGATGCGGACTAGATAATGATTGGGGACGGTATAATCGGCATCGGTCAAGCTGTCAACGCCTGGAAGGTTTCCGATACCGGCAAATTCTGAGTTAAAGGGTTTTCCAATAAAACTGGATTCCGAACCATCAGAAGCGAACACAGTCATACCGGCCCAATGATCTGCCGCAGGCCCTTCTTCCTGAAAGACGAAGGAAATCCAAACATCACCAGCGGTTTCGGGTGCCTCTAGCACACGTCCCATACCATTACCCGCGTCACCAGTGATTCTCGCGGAAAATCCGCCTGGGTTGAATTCCGGATCAGGCTGATTTTCAACCAAGCCGGCTTCAAGAACTTTTACATCCAGCGCGCTGGGAGAATTTGCACCGGAAGCGGTCCAGTCACCGCCCCAACCGACACCACCGTTGGCAGAAAGCGCATCCAATCCTATACCAGCTTCTTCATCAGGATAAGAAAAGGTTTCAAAGGTGTTGAAGGAACGGAACTGGATGCCCACATTTTGGAAGAAAGCGGTTGTGAGTGAACCATCATTATGAGAAGTCACCGCCATACCCACGTATACAGGATCTTGCATATCCGGGACAACATGGGTATCCGCAAGCACGCGTTCACCGTCTATGGAAATGTAATAAAAATTAAAGGTATTGCCGCGGCGTTCCAGTTCCATGGTATTGGTGACGCCTTCATCAAAAAAGCCCGCGATTTGATCGGCCGGGACAATAAAATCATCACCATTGAATGAAGCCTCAGCGCCTTGTTCGTCGCGCCACTGCGCCATGTAGTCTAAGTTGGAACGCATCATGGCATAAGCATAAGCGGAGCCAGGAGTCAGGTTATTGCGGACCATGAGACCGGATTTCGTCCATTCAGGATCACCATCCCCCACAATAATATCGGTTTTGCCGAAAATAGAGAAATCGCCTTCTACTTCCAAATAAACAAAGTGAAATTCGTCCGCCGTTCCCCAGATATCCGCGCCGCTGGCTTGAATCTCATACTCCCAATTCGCCGCGCCGAAATCTCCACCGCCAAGATCAACCGCTGTGGCCGAACCGGCCGCGCCCACATCGCCGATATCCATGTTTTGATCGAACGCGCCGATTTGCGCAAACACGGTAGAAGCAGTCATGCAAATTGCAAATGCTAAGGTAAGGCATAGTGAAAAAACGTTTTTCATTTTAACTCTTCCTTTCTTTCCTATTAAATTGAAATTTTCATGAAATAAAGCGAATAAAAACAGGCATATACGTTGAATTTACTGAAATAACCAACAATCCCTCCTTTCATTTAAATAGTTGAAGCACCCCTAAAGTCGTTCGATATTCCCATAAAATAAAAATAATGTCAAGGAGTTTGTAATAAACTTGTTTGTAATAAACTCGCGGAAAGCGCATCAAATGGGATTTTGAAGAATTGAGTTAGTACAGTTCCCAAGTTTGAACGTCTGTTTCCACACCGGCAGGAATCGCGACGACACTAAACAAGTTGTAGCTTGGGGTGGCGTTTACGCTTGAGTCCAATTCAAGCGTAATGGATTCCAACACTTTGGTTGGGTCGACGGGTGCAGCGTTTTCAAAGACCGCCGGGTTAAAGCGGGTATCAATATTTATTTATCCTTAACATTTGCGGTTAAAAATGCTTGCGAAAATAAACCACTTCCGCGTTAGGCGCATCCTTATGCCAAATTGCCGGTGTGTGCAATAGCGCCGCGAAGAAGGCAAACGGCTCGCGGACGCTTTCCCAATGACCGCTGCCCAGCCTGCCGATGACCTCAACATCTTGCCAAGCCGAGTCATCAAACCCCTCCTCTATCCAGTCCTCCTGCTTCTGCGTGGATGATTTCCACGTACTGCCGGTCGCTATGTATTGATCGCGGGTACTTAATAGAAGGCTGATGTTTCCCAGCGGACTGTTGCGTATATACTTCACCGCAAGCGTATGGTCACCCCCGCCGCAAGAGAGTTCAAAGTTCTGTAGGACCTGCCCCCCGGTTTCTTTGGCGACCAAATCCCCATCAAGGTAAATTTCAAACGCGTCGCGCCATTCGGCCACCACATACAGTTGTGCCGTCCGTGATGAATCCAGCGCCTTCAACTCACGTCGTGCGATATGATTTATATGGTTCGCATCCTGCTCTACCGCTTTGGTGTCGGTTTCTTCCACTTGGCTTTTTTCTACGGCCAGCGTAAATTCCAATTCCGCCGAATCCACCATTTCCTGCTGCTTCAAAAGCATCCCTTTGCGCAGCGACCAATAGCCGTAGCGGTTTGCCTGCGGTTCTTCTTCCAAATAGAGATCGATGCGGTTCACGGCGTCGTTAAAACGCCCGTTTTCTTCATGCAGTAAAAGCTCCTGATTAATAAAGCGGCGCTGGGCATAGAGTTGCCCTTCATCCGGCAGGCGGTCAAACACATTCGCCATCACGGGTGGTTCAGGCGGGGGCAGGGTTTGGTACCAAAACGCCGCCGAGTACCAATCGTCCTGGCGGTTGTTGGCGTGCCCGTGCTCAATGGTCACTTTCAGCGATTCTTGAAACGCCACCGGGTCGGCGATATGCCATTTGTACGCGGTACCACGGCTGCCTTGGCGGGTTCCTTCCCACAACGAAACCCCGTGATACGGGAACGCAAACTCGCGGAATCCCCATGCGTCGTTAAAATAGTCTTCCGTACCGGTACCAATGATGGAAGGCTCTTCATCCCCATCAATTAAAAACATATCGTCGCCCTCGCCAAACCAGCCGTCGCGGTTCATTTGCGCGCTCAGCACGGTTCCCACATACTTCCCGGTGCCTTCGGTTTCCAGCACGACATAGTTGGATTTCCCACCGGGATTCTTCCCGCCCAAATCCATCTCCGGGTTAGGAGCAGCCTGCCGGTATTGCGCGTGAAAGTAGAGCGAGTCTACCGGAAACGCATCGAACGTGCGGTAATCGATGTAATAGTAAAACTTCTCCACCCGCTGAAAGCCTTCATGGGTTAAAGTAATTTTCGCGGATTTCCGAAAGGGCATATACCAATAACAATTGCGCGCCCGACCCTCGGATGACACCGCCACCGGCATACTGGCAAACGCCCGGTTGAGCCCGTGCCCCACCCCAAAAAAATCACCCAGCGGTACTTCAACCGATGGAATATCCGAGCCGTCCCAATAGATACGCAGGATCAACATGCGTGAGGAATACCGTTCGGCCATCACGGTGTTCCAGATGTGGGTAATCGCGCCGGGGCCTTCGATTTCAGCAAGCGTCTTGGTCTCGCCGGGCTGCAAGGTGATCCAATCCTCGTTCCCCCCCGAGCGGTCATAACTCGAAACCCGGTGCGTTTGGTAATCCGGTGATTTTGAAAGTTCGATGAGTGGATCTGCATGTTGACTGTACAAATTGCAGGAAATAAATAATAGAAGTATACAATAAATCGCTTTCATCTTTTACATTTCCTCTCTCTCTAAAAAAATGCGAAAGGGTAGTGCGGGCTTCCAGCCTGCATCAGTTTTGCAGGCAGGGATGCCTGCACTCCAACAAAGAAGTATCACAAAGCGTGGAAACAAAAAAGGTGCACGCGATTGTGCACCTCATTACGAAGTAAAAGAGGAGGGGGAAAAATTATTCTTCCATCATTTTGATTTCGATGAAACCAAACGACATCACGTCGTTTTTGCTTTTGCCTTCTTCTTCGGTCTGGCCGCGTTTGTTGTAAAAGGCGATAAAGTGTTCAATGCCTTCGCGTTCTTCCATATCAGACACCACCGGAATTGATTTCGATCCGATCAAGCGGTTTTCATCCTCATTGATTGCGGAGGTGTAGACATCCACCAGGGTATCGTCTGCAAACGGATCATCATGATCCGGAAAAATTTCATCAAAGTTGGGCAATCCGTTGATATAGGTGGTGTGATCATCGGCTTCGATCTGCATCTTATCCGCGATGGGATAGGTATCGCTGTGATATTCGTCTAAATCATTGATATCGGAGGCCGCGGTTTCGCCGTCATTGTCGATATCCGCATCACCGCTGGTCGTGTAAGTATCGTACTGATTGCCGTTCCAAACCGCCAGAAAGATATAGATACGCTCAACCCTTATGTTATCGCTCAGCTGCTCTTCATAGCGAATTTGCTCAAGATCCAACAGGCCTGGCTTTACATACGTATCCTCTGCCAGCCCCGGAACACTTCCTACGGCTGCGATGATTAGACTCAATATCAATGGTTTCATTAACGGCTTCATTCTCGTGTGCATCCCGGTCATCCTTTCAACTCCTTCACTTCCATCTACGATTGAAGAAGCGATGAATAACTCCGTACTAAGGTCCTCTATATCACATTGTCATCGAATCCATCATATCATTTCATTGGTATAATACATAATTTTCATGGAAAGTAAACCCAATAATTAAATTTTATTTACAAATCGTAAAAATACTTTTACTTTATTTATCGAAAGAATAAACGTTCTCCGCATGATTTCCGGTCATATTCTTCTATATACAATGTACCATACGTTTTAGGTTGGTCAATTCAATATGGTAATATGTTCCCATTTAATGCATGAAAAAAGAGGGACTTTCATCCCTCTAAAATCCATCTATACATTTCGGCTGATTTGTTTCATTCTTAATACTACATTTATAAACTGAAAAAAGTGTAGCTTTGCTTGCACATAAAGCGATTATTGTAGCATAAGTCAAATATTGATTTTTATGATATATTGCCTTTGTATCGTCTGAAAATGGATGTGCAGGTGATTTTTGGCCGCTAACTCACGCCGTTTTTTTGTTTGAGGTGGATCATGGAGGCAGAATCAACCAACATATTGGTGATCGACGACCACGACTGGATTGGGGTAACGGTTTGCGTTGCTGCAGAGTTTTGCCGTTCGCAGGTTCATCATGCCATAACCATCGCGGAAGCGGAGTCCCTCTTGGACAAACACTCCTACAAACTCTTTCTCCTCGATTATCAACTGCCGGAAATGACCGGCATTGAGCTGGCGGATACGTTACGGCGGCAATACCCCAACACACCCCAAATCATGATAACCGCCTACAAGACGGCGGATATCGCGAAGGAGTGTCAACAAAGGGGGATGCTTTTGTTTGAAAAACCGTTTTTTGATAAATCGTTCCGGGAGGATAGCGTTCGCTTCAAGAACGCCATTCATTTTTACGCGCGATTCTTCCCGCAATCAAAGCAACGCTGGCAGGATACGTATCCGCGGGCGGTGGAGTGGTTTGGGACGCCGGAGGACGAACGAAAATTTAAAGTGCATGATGTTCCGGAATTTTATAGACAAATGTTCTGCGACCTGTATCAGAATGAACTGAAATACGCAACCCTTCAGGTGTACGATAAAGAAGACGCAAAAGAAATAGTTAATGAAGCGTTTTTTACGATTTGGAAATTGAACCGGGAATTTACGAATGCTTGGGCTTTTAAGAAGTATTTGCGAAAAACGGTGAAAAGCCGCCTGGTGGATTTCATCCGGAAGAAGAAGCGTGAGCGTGAATATGACCATGTAGAGTATACCGGGGCACTGCAAGATATACAGCATCCCGCGCCTTTACCCAATGAAACGCTGGAGCAAAAAAAGATGATCACCGCGGTGTGGAAGCAAATTGAATCGCTGCCGAAACAGGACCGGCAGATCATGTCGCTTTATTTCGAAGGCAAAGGTTATAAAAAAATCGCTGAGGAAAAAGGGCGTAAGGCCGGGTCTGTCAAAAAACGAAT
Organism: uncultured bacterium; assembly: GCA_964449065.1. Taxonomy (GTDB): domain Bacteria; phylum Hinthialibacterota; class Hinthialibacteria; order Hinthialibacterales; family Hinthialibacteraceae; genus CAYVAZ01. The sequence continues at coordinate 11,695 of CAYVAZ010000068.1, read as the reverse complement.
CGAACGGGCGGTCAAAAAGATGAAGAATAATTAAAAAAAGTGTCCCGTTTTACCATTATTTTCGTTATTAATGAGTGAAGACCATTTTCATAATACAATCTGTAAGTGAATAGGACAGAATATGACGAAGCGGCAAAAAGTCAATCATTGTGGTGCAAGCTTCCAGCCTGCTGGTATATACAGGGCAGGCAAGATGCCTGCACCACAATATACGCCATCGTGTTATTGTCGATCTTACTTTTTGCCGGGATATCAATATATCTTTAGCAAAGGATAAATAGAAATGTTTAAGTATAGATATATTATTCCTATATTTCTCCTATCTGTATTTATATATATATGCTTCTATATTAGCAAATATATTAATAACTCCTATAATATTGTGATTAAAGAGAAGAATGGGAAAAGAGAAGTTGTTGAGATATTTTATGATTTTGGTTTGATTAACGACATAAAGATAAGAGAGAAAATTATTGAAATAAAGAACACATTAAACAAACCGGTACAAATCTATGATATAGAATCATCATGTGGCTGTTCTAACCTATTAATCGGTGATTCGGTAATTAAAGCGAATTCAAATAAGATCTTGAGATTAACAGTAAATCCCAAAAAAAGAGAAGGAGAAAATATACAAAAAGTCCATTTTAAATTGGATAAAGGTAATATTAAACATGTAATAATTCATGTCAAAAGCAATATAAAATTACCTTTTTATTATTCACCTGAATTTTTGCAAATTGAAAGTAATTCTTATCATTCGGTAACGGCAGAAATTCGTGTCAAAATGAATTATGGAGAAACCTTTATCGTGTCATCAATATCGTGCCCAAAAGGCTATACATTGTCATGTAAAGTCGGAGATAAGTTTGCGGGCGAAAGCACTATCCTGCTTACACGCGAACCTTCAGAATATGAAACCGATAATCCCAAAAATATCGTCATAAACAGCGTGAAAGGTAATAGTATTAAAATTTCAGTAATAGAAAATAAACCAAAATACTTTTTAACTTATCCTGAACATCTTACATTCTTAATGGGGACAAATGAAGAAATAACGAAATACTTGCATATTAAGGCAATTCCTGATCAAAACATTCCAGTTGATATTCATTCCGTCAATCTTTCTACATCAATTGAATCTGTTACTGTTCAAGTTGTAGATTCAAAAGAAAAACAATACAAAGATGACTTAAAAAACGCACTCACTGTTAAACTAACAGCTCACTCTGATTTGGTTCAATCCTCAACTTTTGGATTTGTAATTTTAGAATCGGGACATTATCAACAATCCATACCGATTTGGATTAACAAATTACATTAATACTAGGAGAAAAAAATGATAAATCGTATCGTATGTTTAGTATTTTGTTTGGCAATAAATGTGTATGGAAACGAAGAAGAAGCGAGGCATATTTTAAAAAATGTTCGTGAGAGATCGGATTCTCTCATGCCAATAGAAATTTCATTCAACCAAAAAACGATTGTATATCCTCTATTCAACACCAAAGAGTCTGCGGAAGAATATTATAGGCAAAATAATCAGGAAAAAGGTGCGAGAGCGAAACTAAATAGAGGAAGCATCGATCATGAAGACTCTATACAAAACCAAATAGAAATGAACACCAAAATACATCAAAGTGACTCTGAACTTTTGGTGAAATGTTTTGACTATGATCATTATTTGCATATCAGGAATTCGGATCACAGTGCAGGATATACTTTACTTGCACCGGATTATCTTGCGATTTACAATGTCTCGCTCAAAAGCATTAATATAGAACCCAATCGGACGGTAGGTAGAGATTATATTCCTATATTTCATTTTGAACTTCCGTTAGTAAAGTTAGAACAAGCTAAAGAAATACACTCTGCAATTGTAGATGATGGTACGTGTGAGTTCTCCGTTCAAACGGAAGAGGGCGAATATAAATTAGGGGTAGATGCAATAACACATTTGCCTGTTTATTCAATATTTGATATTCAAACAAAAGCATACGCTTATTATTATAAATACTATGAGCGAATAAACGATGTACTTGTTCCCCGGCAAGTTGTATATAACGTGTTAGAAATACATCCGTTAACCAAAAAAAAATATATAAAAATTCAAATGATCTATACTGTAGATGTCTGTACGTTATCTCCAGAAATGACTAAAAATGATATTACTTTCTCCATTCCTGATGGCGTGAAGATATACGACCAGCGGACAAATAAACATGATGTAATTAAATTGCAGGAAAATCAGATGATTGATTTTAAGAATTATATGGTAAACAATTAAGAAGATGTTCATATTATTATTATGAAAGGAGGTATTGTATTATTTTAGAAAGTTCGTGTATACCAAAAAGAAATTAACAAAATCATTGACGTAAAAGGAGTATGATAATGAAAAATCATGTTCTACTTGGTATGTGTATTCTAGTCATTGGTGCGGCAATTACGAGTCAGTATGATCTCCAAGCGTGGCCTCCGTCCGGCACGTGTTATCAAAGCACTACGGATATGTGGGAAAGTGTCAGTACTTGCAATACCAATGCAGATTGCATAGCGTACGATGGCGTTACTGATACATGCTGCGTATTTCAATTTACCGGCACAAAAGATTGTGATTTAGGTTCTGCCCAAAGGCCCGTATTTATAATTACTCATCCAACAGGAAATTGTGGTACACCATGCTGGGATTACTGGGGAGGTGGAGATAACTTTTGTAAAGGCGGTGATGACCAGACTGACAGGGGATTTAGAGCAACCGCTTCTCGTGATTCTTTAGGCGGTTCTTGCACATGATTGGTGATTTTATTGTAAGGATGTAAGGAAGAGGAAATCATATTCCTCTTCCTTACTAACATTCCATCATTTAGAATTTAATGTTGAAAGAAAAATATTGTGACATGAAACTCATCTACATCTTTTTCGTTTTCTTTATTTGCATGGTTGTGTTCCTGGGTGTTTTATTTTACCCTTCTGAACCGGAAAACAATGCCGTTCAAGAGGGAATAACGCTACAGGATGTTCCTGCTGTGACACCGGAAACAAATAGGCGATTGTCAACGGATATCGCTCCCACGCAGTCATTTGTACCCAATGATATTACGATCCACTTAAAGAATGACATTAATACCCTGATTACGAAAACACATTTCGCAATCAAAAATTCCGCCGGCATGATTGTTGACGTCACATCAAACCAAAGCGGCGAAATCACCTTCCCTCATTCATTTATACATGAAGCCGGCCAACTGACATGGCTGGAATCGGATCATTATTTTTCCAAAACCATAGAGGCCGATTCCATTCTTCAAACACCCCAAATCACGTTAGACCGCAAATTAGCCGTCACAGGGGTTGTGCAACTTGCCGGCGGCGGCATTCCTGAAATGGCAAATGTAGAGTTATCCAATGCGTCATTGATCCTTAAATCTACCAACAGCCGCTTTCGCTATTTTCCCCTTCACCCGGGGATCTACCGGATCGCGTCTAAAGATAGCGTGCTGCTCGGGGAAGAAAAACTCGTACAGGCGGGTGAAACAGTTACTCTTCATTTAAGCGATTCCGCGGTGGTGATTGTCAGCGCTTCCTCAGAGCATCAGGTAGCCAAAAGCGGCGTGAACATCAATCTTCGCAGCACTCCGGAAAGCGGGTTCATTTATTTTTCCGAATGGGTTCCCACTAACGATATCGGCAGATCCCGGTTCGAAGAAATACAAAGAGGGGTGTACCGCGCAGTGGCTGATCACGCCTGGTATCAAAAAACACAAAGCGCCACCTTTGCCGTGGATCAAATGACGGAAACAATTCATATCCAACTGGCGCATGTTCATTCGATTTCAGGATATGTTTACGATCGCAAAACAACACAGCCCATTTCCGGGGCTAACGTAATTGCGGTCAAAGATGATTCACCGGCAATGCGGACGGATATGGATGATTCAAAAACGGCTCAATACATAGCCACAACACCGGAAAACGGTTTCTACCGGATCGATACGATCCCCAGCGGGCGGTATTTTGTCTTTGTGGATGATTATCCCGGCTATATCACGGGTGACACAACGGACTTGGAAGGGTTTGGAACGGTAAAGCATAAACGGGTTTTGGTTACAAAAGGCGAAAACGCCGAGAATGTGAATTTCTATCTAGAACCGCAATGGAAAGTATCCGGGCGTGTGTTAGATCCGAATCATCAGCCATTATCCGGCCAATTGGTTTCCTTGATGTTGTCATACAAAAACGCGGCAACCAGAACCTACATACAAAAAACACTTGAACAGCCGAATATGTCCGCCATTACCAGCGTCACTGGATATTATGAAATCATGGGTAGTATAGTGGTCGATCCGGTTATCGGCACCGGCAAAATGGAATATGGCAAAATATTAGTCGAAAGCAAACATCCGAAATATGGTAAATCGTCCCGTGTTATTTCTAAGGATGGTCCGTTACAACCCGGAGACATTAAGCAAGATGTAGATATACAGTTCCTTTCGAAGGGAGTATTACGGGGCACGGTTTCTGACACAACCGGAAAGCCGGTCCCTGGCGCTGTAGTCGATTTGTGGCAGGATGAGAAAGCGTATCAGGGCGGGTTTTCCCGTCTTCATTTTTACACGGAAACAGATGAAGACGGTTTGTATGAATTTTTTGTGTCTCAAGAAGATACGTTTTACATTCGCGCCTTTGCCGATGGATATCGCAGCAGCACCGCCACATCCACGAAAAAGACGGTTCACATATCCATGGATAAAGTTACGACGAGAAATTTTATCCTACAGAAAGGAGAAAGCGAAACACTGGAAGGAACAGTCGTCGATGAATCCGGAAATCCCTTAGAAGGAATTACGTTGTATTTAGAGACAATTTTGCCTTTATATGGAAACGATAAATTACACCAAACGGTCTCGGATCAATACGGGTTTTTTCAATTTTCCTTAGATGCCTATGAACCGGAATGGCTGGATTTCAAACTCTATTCCAATCAGAGCGTAAAAGATAAACCGTTTCACATTTTAGCGCTCGAAAATGAGCGCTATAAATATATAAACCCGGAACAAACATATCCACCGGTGTATGGCTGGGGCGAAAAAGACATACGCATTGTCATGCAATCGAAAGACACCTCAACCGCTACGATAACTGGCCATGCTGTGCATGATAATGACGAACCCGTTACCCAATTTGATGTGGTTGTGATTCCTCAATCGGCTGTTGCATCCGGTGAAACACCTCATCCTTCGTATACATGGTCATCCGTATTTTCCCAAAGAGGTGAGTTTTATTTTGAGGGTCTTCCTGTAAGACACGGCCCGTTTATCATTTCTGTACGAGCGGAAGATGGCGGCATCTTTTTTTCTCATCCGGTACATGTCAATCCGAATGATCGTATTAATGACATCATTATCCGTATGGAAAGCACCGGTTCCATTCAAGGTATTGTAGTGGATAGCGGTACAAACCAGCCGCTTTCCGGGGTGCATGTATTTTCTTTTTTACCGGCATCACCGGATCAAATAGAACGTTTGCAAAATCGGGTAAACCGGTTTCGCTATAATATACCCCAACACCAAAGCCGTTTGTCCGCGCATTTGCCCTCCGGTATAACGAATGAGCAAGGGCGGTTTAACTTGCGTAATATGTCCATTGTAAATCCCATGATCCGTATAAAAAAGAACGCATATCAAGAAAAAATCATTCCCATAAATCGATTAAATAGCCAACAAGATGTTAACTTAGGAATAATCGAAATGATACGAACCGGCCGGTAACTCCTGTTTTGATTTTGTAACACTTTCGCGTCTGAGTCTATGCCGTTTTCCGCGTTTCACGCCGAATACAGCGGCAGTTTCCACGGGGCGCGGTATTCGCGGCGGAACTGCGGGCAGTCCATCGCGGAAGGCTCGTTGGTGATGACCTCGCGCTCGGCGTCCCACTCCAGCTTCTTGCCGGTGCGGAACGCGATGTTCGCCAAGTGGCACAACACCGTGGTTTTGTGCATGGTCTCAATATCCGAACGCGGGCGCCGGCGGGTCCGCACGCAATCCAAGAAGTTCTCGTAGTGCCCTACTTTAACCTCGTTCACCGTTTCGGGGCGTTTATCGAGCCGGTCGCCTTCCGGAAAGACTTCGTATTTGCCGCGGTCAACACCCAGGGTGCCGTTGCGTCCGATCCACTCGGAACCGTGACCGGAACCAAAGCCGTCCAAACCGCGTCCATTGCCCCAGCGCACTTCCCAATGCAGCACCCAATCGCGGAACTTAAAGGTAGCGATTTGCGTATCCGGAGTGTCGCGGTCGTCATCCAGCACAAACGTGCCGCCCACGCAGGTCACTTCCTGCGGGTCCCAATCGCCCATTGCCAGGCACACGATATCCATCATGTGCACACCCCAATCGGCGGTTTGTCCGCCGGCATAATCAAAAAACCAGCGCCAGTTCCAGTGGTTCATATTCGAGCGGTACAGCTTGTAGGGAGCCGGTCCCAGCCAGAAGTCCCAATCAAAGCCGGCGGGCGGATCGCTGGGCGGAACATGTCCGATGCCGTCGCTGTTGTTGAGCAGCCAGGCGCGGCACACGCTGATGTCACCCAACGCTCCGGAACGCACGAAATCAATCGCGTCTTGAAAGTGCTGCACACTGCGCTGCCAGGATCCGATTTGGATCACACGCTTAAAGCGTTTGGCGGCGTTGACCATCGCGCGGCCTTCCACAATGTTGTGTGAGATGGGCTTTTCGCAGTAGATATCCTTCCCTGCTTCACACGCCATAACGAAGGGCAACGCGTGCCAGTGGTCGGGTGTACCGATTACGATGGCATCGATTTCTTTGATATCCAACAGTTCACGGAAGTCATGATACTTTTTGACTTTCATTTCATGCTCGCCTTCGGCGCGGTTGGCAAAGCGGTCAAGGCGGTTGGAATCAACATCGCAGCCCGCGATCCACTGGGTTTGCTTTGTACCCATAAGGCCGTATGACACACCGGAACCCTGCCCGCCGGTGCCGATAGTTCCCATGATGATCTTTTCATTGGCTCCAAGAACGGAAGGGGCGAACGGCGCGGATGTCATAGCGGCAATCCCCGCGGTGGCGGCGGCCTTCTTGTGAAACGAACGGCGGGAAATAGTTGGGGAGTTGGTTGCTTTTGTATTGGTTTCTGGTTTCTGGTTTTGGGATGGCATGATGGTTGCTCCGAAGTTGGTTTTTGTTTAACAATACCAGAGTAAAGCAGATGAGGGAGAATGGCAAGATGAGGATAAAAAAAATCAAGAAATTATGCTTTCATAAATTTCAAGATTTTCCGCACTTCTTTTTTTAATTCTTTGGCTTCTTTTTCCAAACTTTCTCTTGTATCTGTATCCATACCAGACATAGGTTTAGATTGAGTTTTTTTTAATGCTCTTCCTGTTTTAGGGTCTGCTTTTTTGCTCATCAGATTTACTCCTGAGAACATCCATATTGTGTTCCAGCGACATTCTTATTGTGAAACATTCAAAAAGATACCGCCACTTTTGTTTTTCTTTTTTAGAAAAGAACATTTAGAAAAGAAATTTCTTTTTGATTTTTTGTTTCCTTCCATTTTGATATCTGGAATCAAAATTACATTATCTGTAATTTTACATCTTGTAAACCCAGAATTTTCTTTTCTTAAAGACTCGATTGAACTTCTGGGGATTTCATATGGCGGACAATAGCACTCAAATTCTTCACTATATCTTTCACCCATTTTAGCTAATACAACTCTGAATTTTGCCTTTTCTTCATACATGGATGTTAAATATTTATGCAATGATCTAGTTAAAGCGTATAAACGGTTTTTCGTGCAAAAGAAATTTTCAAATAGATCATCCAAATCACATGATTCGTTATGACTTAAGTAATACTCAAATTTCAACTTTTTCTCACCAACGATATCATTATTGAGAGTTTGCAATATAGAATAAGCTTCCTCTTCCGTTAATTCTTTAGAGTCGACTGATAAAGATTTTGCAGCGTCATAAATAATACTGCAAATATAGAGCCAAAATGTCAAATAAAGTGAATAGTAAAACTGAAAATCTTCATTTAACTCAAAAAAATTCAAAGGGATGAGAGCAATAATTATTACGAATAATGGCGCAAGAAGAAAGCGTCCTAAAAACGAAGTTGTTAAAAATTTAAGATTCTCTCTAAAAATATTCTTAGCCATAATAATCTAATTTTACGATAGAATTGACCAATGCAAAAGCCATTCAATGAATCCATATTCTGAAAAAATACTATAATGACGGCTTAGGTCTTTCGATATTATACTTTCACTCGACCGCTTCACCCCGTTCGCGCAAATACTCAAACGTGAAGATGCCGGTGTTGTGGTTATCGCTGAATTGCAGGTGATAGGCATAACGCCCAACGGGTTTCATTCCGACCAAGCGGATGGGCTGTGTTTGCGATTGGGGGATGACGCGCAGTTCCATCGGGTCGCGCTTCTTCTCGCGTTCCTTCTCGGCGGCGCACTCGGCGCAGGGGCAGTTTTTGCGCAAATCGGTCACATCATACACCCGCTTTTGCCCGTCCGACCATTCAATAAAGATGCGTTCTTCGCCGTCGCGTTCTATTTTGGTTGGATGAGTTTTCATGTATTATTTTCCTGGATGTTCATTAGAGTGAGGAAGACATGGATCATACATACACTATATTTTCAATTTCTTTATTGGCAACTTTCGTTGCCTCTGTGATGGCAGAAGATCAGCAAGACCGATTGCGGAATGGCTCATTTGGTGCAATAGCAGGTTCATCTTTAGGGGGAATTGCTGCTTTATTAACTGACGAGAAATCATTGTTGTTGTATGGAGCTTTGGGTTCAACCGTTGGCGGCTTTTTGGCTTGGGTGGTTTATTTAATTCTATCCTGGTGGGCGAGCACTAAAAATGGCAGGCTCGTTCTTGAATATCATGTGGGAGGACTTCAATCCTTACGTGATCATATCAGAGCAGATGATCAAAAACTAATAGAGCAATCGCTGGACAGTTGGATAAACAGTTATAGTACGTTACTGAATTCGCAACATCAAACGTTGGAAAATACGCTAGAAAATCATCAAAAAAAATATGGAGTTTTGAAATCTATTCTGTTAAGCTGGATTACAATCCCGACTGATGTTTTTAACCTTATCTTAGATGCAATTGCAAAAAAGGCAGAATATAAATTAAGAGTAACAATCATTGTTTTTGGGAAAGATGAAGATCAATTGGTTGGAAAACACTGGATTAAATACTCAGGAAAACAACCCAAACATCGTACAAAACAATTTGATGAAACTTCTATTGCATATAAGGTGTTGATTGAAGAATATCATTCTCCTTTTCTTGCTCATACAAAAGATTCAAGCCAAGCAATTCAAAATCGGGAAGCAAGATCATATCATTCTTTTTATGCTTTCCGTTTAAATGAATTCGCTGTGTTATCATTAGATTGGCCGGGACATCTTGAAGCAGATGACCCCTATATTCAAAAAACCATGGAATTTTTTCATATACATCTGAATCCTTTAATTGACGAAATACTACAAGAGATAAAACCACAAGCAGAGAAAGATTTGAATATTGAAATAAATTAAATTTAAATTAGGTGGTGGAATGTCTAAGATTACAATTTCTGGTAAATTGGGAAGTGGAAAATCTACAATCGCGAAACGGCTTTCGAATAAACTTGATATCCCATATCATTCAACCGGTACTTTGCAGAGAAAATTGGCGACAGAATCAAATTTATCAACTTTAGAACTCAATAAAATCCAAGAAGAAAACAAATCAATTGATCAACAACTGGATGATTCAACCAAAAATCTCGACCAAACCGAAGACGCCTTCATCCTTGATTCCCGCATGGCGTGGCATTTTGTGAAACGGTCTTTCAAACTCTATCTGTATGTCGATCCCGCCATCAGCGCCGAACGCATCTTTAACGATCAATCGCGTTCCAGCGAGAAATACGTGTCCATCCAAGAGGCCCAACTGCATATCCAAGAACGCGAGCAGAGCGAAATCCGGCGTTTTCAAAAGTTGTATAAGGTGAATTTAACCGACTTTTCGAATTACGATGCCGTAATCGATACTTCATTCATTTTACCCGATGTAGTAATCCCTCTCATCTTAGCGCTGCACAAACAATGGCAGGATAATGGCAGCGTCACCAACAGCATTTGGTTATCGCCCAAGTTGCTGTACCCCACGCAATGCAATAATGCCGATGAAAACGCCAACCTGGAAGTACCGTCCACAGCGGATTGGAAGATGCTGATTGATTACCCCAATCCCATTTCGGTGATCCGCGAAAAGGACGCGTTTTTTATCTACGAACGCCATCAACAGGCGGCGCAGTTTATCGGGCACGGTATCCCGTTGATCCCCTGCGTGCTGCCCTTCGCGCATTCGGATGACGTATCAAAATCAGAGAAGCACGAATTTGTAAAACAAAACTGTACACTGAATACCATTCAAACTTGGGAACAAAAGTTGGGCTTTCAGTTTCACAAATACCCCGTTGTGGAATCCACTCTGGAATAAAGGAATAGGGAACCGCGAATACACACGAATACACACGAATAAAAATAGGAGATATTGCTATGATTCGTTTTACAGGACTGCTATTGGTTTTAAGTGCAATCATCGTACATGCTGCACATGCGGAAACGATTGCCGAGAAGTTGGGCTATGATGCCGGCGCCAAGCTGCTCATCACCCACGCGGACGATGTAGGCATGTGCCACGGCGTGAACGAAGCCTCGCTGGAGGCGCTGGAAAAAGGGGTTGTGACATCCGGCAGCATCATGGTGCCCTGCGCTTGGTTCTTGGAAGTGGCGGATTATATGAAGAAGAACCCCGGCACGGATTTGGGCCTTCACCTCACCCTAACCGCCGAATGGAAGCACTACCGCTGGCGCCCGCTCACCCCCTATGAACAAGCCAAAAGTTTGTTCGACCCGCAGCGCTATATGTTTCATTCCGTGCGCGGGGTTTATGGTTCCGCGAAATTGGATGAAGTGGAAGCGGAACTGCGCGCGCAAATTGAACACGCCTTGGAAAACGGCGTGGAGCCGACCCACATGGATTCCCACATGGGGACGCTGTATTACAACCCGGATTATTTGAAGATCGCGTTAAAATTGTCGGAAGAATACGACATCCCGTTTATGATGTTCAAGCCGACGGATGAGATGAAAGCGCGCGCCGGCAGCAATATTGATTGGAGCCCGGTGGAAAATATGCAAAAGCGCGGAGTGCCTCTGCTGGATGCGTTGTATCAGATTTCCGGCAAGCAGCCGGAGGAATATGCGGATTATTATAAAGACGTGATCGCGAATTTGCAGCCGGGGGTCAGCATTATCATCCTGCATTTGGCGGATGACTCGGACGAAGTGAAAGCCATCACCAGCTCGTGGGAACGGCGGGTGCAGGATTACGAAATCTTTACCAGCGATTGGATGCGCGATTACATCAAAGAACAGAATGTGCATTTGATCGGCTGGAGTGAACTGCTGCCATTATGGAAGCAGCGTCAAAAGTTAGAATAGCAGGTGATAGTTATATTGGGGGAAATGATAGTGGAGTTGGGCCCGTCATTCTTTCTCACACCATTTATAATCTAGTACTGTGTCAACGTTTTATTGACGGGTATCAATCCCCCCTAGCCCCAATGTCATTGACTTAAGA
>CAYVAZ010000067.1:0-18157 GCA_964449065.1 uncultured bacterium | reverse complement strand
GTGGGTTCGTTGAAGGATGGAAAGAATGCTGTATTCGGTTGCGCGTTCGCGTAACTTGATAGAGAAACTGCCGTGAATAACACTACGATTGTTCGGAGCATAGTCGAATCCTTTTTAATCATAATACGGGGCATAGCCATAGCGGGTTATGCCGATTTTTTCCAACTCGATCAATTTTTGCTTCACTTCAGCATCCCACCGAATGGTTGTCTTGTTGTAAATACTTTTGTTTACCGGTGCGGTATTTCTGATTTGGTCTTCATTGAAATTCAGATTTAATTGATTTAATACTGTGACTAGATCATCCACCAGATTTTCTTGTTTACCGGTGAAGTTGATGGATGGCGGGGTATACCAACTAAACATCTCCGTCACATACCCCGGCCGTTTTTTCATTACATTGCGGACGAATTGGTTGAAATCATGGTCTTCAAGTCCGTTGAGGATCGAATTGGGATGCCACTGGGTGAGGTCTTGTTCATCGCCCCAATGGCACCAGTTTTGATTAGGCTGAGACATATATTTAAACCAGGATTCATACCAGGATAAGGGATGACGGACAAAGCAGAACAGAAACGGATGCTTGGGATAGATGCCCAGCACGCGTTTCGTATGGTATGAAATCAGACGGGTACGTTTGTTACCGATAGGAGAAAGCAGGTGTGCGGTATCCGCGTGTTTATGCCCGAGTTTGCCGTCCAACAGTTTGCATTCTTTCAGTACTTTGGTGATCCAACTGCCGCCGGTTTTGGGGATGTGAAGAAAGATGGCTCCACCTTGTAAAATCAGTGCCATAAAACGACTCCAATTGCCTAAGCAAACCAAAGCGGATTGGCATTAGCAGCGGTGTAGGCAGGTGAATAGAGTTCTCCAGTGGTTGGGATGGATACGTGTTGTTCTTCATCAAACTGGAAGGATAAGTAAAACCAAATTTCTTGATGCAATTGCATCTTGGCCGATTTCAGGTCAGCGATAAAGGTGATGGTGCTGCCGTCGAACTGGCAGTGGTTTTGTCCGGTAGATACATTGATGGATTGCATGCTGGGTTTGGTGATGTTGAGTTCAACGGATACGTTGTTGGGGATTTGTTCCAGTGAATCGAACCGGATTTGAAAGTAGAGTTGGTTTTGAAAGCGTCCAAATTTCAATGCGCCATGATGGTTTTCGGCTTGATGCATGGCGCCGGAGCTGGTGCTGAATTCAATCGCGCGTACACCCGCCCAATCGTAGTAGCCGGCTTGTTTGCCGTTCAACGTGAGCGGATGCAAAAAGATGCCGCCGGTGTAGTGGTCTTTGGTGATGCGTTTGATGGGGCGTTTGAGGTCTTCTGGGATATCCAATTCCAGCAGGGTATAAATCCGGCTTAAATGAAGACGGAATTGCTCATCAAACATCGAGTCATGCACGGATGAGTTTTCATCCCCAAACCACCAATACCAATCGCTGCCTTCGCAGATGTGAATTTCTTTCCAAACTTCGTCTTTGGTTTCTTGATCCAGAGTGCTTTCACGATGCGCGACTTCATCACGGGCTTGGCGAAGATAATGCCAGGCGGCGTTGTCTTCGGGGTGGCCGATCCAAATGCGGAAGTTATGGGCGATCCATGAGCCGGGATAGATGGAGGTTAGCGTAGGCGACTCTGTGGGGTACATTTCGCGGTATTTGGGCACGGTTGTGGGCTGCAGTTGAGAATCATTCATGATGCCCTCTATCAGGTATTTCAGAAAATCATGACCGTCGTTGGGGTAGAACTCCCAACAGTTTTCGCCGTCTAAAATCACGTTGACTAAGGGAGGGAAATTGTAATTCCATTCGTTGGAACGCTCTTTAACAGTGCGCATGAAGTTTTGGGCGGCTTCTTTCGCGTTTTGATTGGCGTAATGAAAGCCGACGAGATCGGAAAGATGTTGATCGCGGAAAATGCAATCCAAATCTCCACCGGGTGTTTCGAGTTTGTGCAGGCGGTACAGGTCGGGATGAATCGGTTTGTGGTTTTGATCGGCCCAGGTAGAGCGGAAGAGAATATCCTGGCTGGTGGCGAAATAATTAAAGCCGGCTTTGGCAAGTAACGCACAGGCTTCATCGGATACGGAACCTTCAGAAGGCCAGACACCATTGGGTTGAAAATCAAAAATCTTTTGAAAATAGGCTTTGCCTTCACGGATATGCCACTCGGCGTCTTCCGGATGCATGTAGGGCGGTTCCGGCACGGGATCTTTTGGATTGGAGACTTTGGCGATAGACGAATCACATAGCAATGGCAAAATCGGATGATAATAGGGAGTGGTTGTGAGTTCCAAGTTCCCCTTTTTGTTCATCTCTTTGTGGATGGGGATAATTTTTTCTAATATTTCAATGTGCAGCTTCAGCAATTCATTTTTATCATCTTCATCGTATTCTCGCTGTTTGTCCATTAATTCTTTCAGTGTTGGGTTGGAGTACCATACCGGATCAATCCAGGCGATGTTAAACCACACCTGCAAATCGAGAAAATCTTGCGTGGTAAAGCGTTGGGCACCGCTGGTTTCGCGTTTGTGGAACAATTCATCATAACGGGGATGGATGTGAATCAAGCGGGGAGCATGGGCGTCAAAAAAGCGTTCGACAATTTCTCTTTGTTCATCTTTCGTCAGTTGATCCGCCGGTTTTTGGCTGAGTTGAAAGTAGCGGTCGGTGATGCTGCCATCGACGTATCCTAAGATTTGTTCGATGAGAGAGGGGACCAAATTAATGGTTTGCGTCCACCCGTCAAATTGCTTGCATAGGTATGCCATGTCGTAGTAGTCTTTAATTCCATGCAGGCGGGTCCAGGGCATGGTACAGGTTCCCGTACCGGGACCGGGGTACCAGGGCTGATGTTGATGCCAAAAAAAATGGAGATAAATTTCGTTTTGACTCATTGGTCTTCTCACAGCTTTCGTTGGTAATGAGAGTCGTAAATTACACAGCTACAGGATCGGCAACTATCTCTTCGTAGATTTGTACATATTGTTTTGCCGAATAATTCCATGAATAGTCTTGCCGCATCGCACGCAGGATAAGTTCGTTCCACATGTCTTTTTGTTGATAATAGGCCAATGCTCTTTTGCAGGAGGTCAGCAGAGCGTCGGCAGAGGGCTCGTCAAAGCTGAATCCGTTTCCATTGGGATTGACATCGATATCAATAATAGTATCCGCCAAGCCGCCGGTATTGTGTACGATGGGGATGGTACCGTAGCGTAGGGAATACATTTGATTCAACCCGCAGGGTTCATAGCGGGAAGGCATGACAAACAGATCGGCTCCGGCTTCGATTTGATGGGCGACCTGCTCATTGTATTCGATACGGACGGAACAGTGCTTGGGATATTGTTGTTGCAGGGTAAGAAAACGTTCTTCCAAAGCCGGGTCGCCAGAACCAAGCAAGACGAACTGGGCATTCAGCTCAAAGAGTTTGGGGAGAACGTTTACGAGTAAATCCAAACCTTTTTGGTGCGCTATGCGTGTAACAACGCTGAGCAGCGGTTGGTCGATGGAGGGTTCGTGAAGGTTGAACATTTGGCGGAGAGCGGATTTGTTCAGCGGTTTTTTTTCGAGCGCGTTATTAGGATTGTATTGGTGCGCTATGAATTGGTCGGATTCCGGTGACCATGTGCTGTAATCTACTCCGTTCAAAATACCGGTTAAGGCATGGTTGCGGCTTTGAAGAATCCCTTCCAAACCGCAGCCGAAATGCGGGGTTTGAATTTCTTTTGCATACGTGGGGCTTACCGTTGTAATTCTGTCCGAAAAAACGATACCGCCTTTGAGCAGATTGATTTGATTGTAAAATTCCAACCCGTCCATGTGAAAGTGTTCCCAGCCGATGTTGGTTAGGGGAAATTCCGAAGCGGGAAAACTGCCTTGATAGGCTAGATTGTGTATGGTAAAGACACTTTTGATGGGTTGGAGTTTGGCATCGTTGCTGAAAACCGTTTTTACGTAAGTCGGAATCAATGCGGTTTGCCAATCGTTGGCGTGGACGATATCGACATCCAGGAGTCCTTTTTGAACCATAGCAATTGCCGCACGGCAGAAGAAGGTGAAGCGCTGCAAGTTATCGGTATAGTCTTTATCGTGATCGTTGTAGATGCCATCGCGGTGGAAGTAACCGGGTTGATGAATGAGATAGACAGGGATGGCGGTATCGGGCAGCGCCGTTTTGTATATTGCGCCTTCTACAATCGCATCGCCGATGGGGATTTCAATGCCGGTTATTTTTTCCGCACCGGTCTCTATTTTGGAGTAATACGGCAGCACAACACTCACGTGCAAGCCTTCTTGATTTAACGCCACCGCCAACGCGCTTATCATATCAGCCAAGCCGCCGGTTTTCACGAAAGGGTTGAGTTCGGAAGTCGCCAATAAAATTTTCATTGTGTTGATTCAGCCTCCGGTTGAGTGTAGCGGTACAACTCGGCAATCCGCGTATCCGGTTTGCGGATCAAATCCACAAGATAATTTCTTACCGAATCCATTGCTTTGGAATGGAAGCGGATGGTGTTGCTTGATTCCCATTTTTGAAATAGACGCTGGTATTCTTCGTTGTACTCTTTGGATTTGGCGGCGTTCAACAGTTTTTCTTTCGCTTCTTGGTAGGTCATCACGCGTTCGGGTTGTATCTCTTGAACAAAATAGATTTCATAGCCGTTATGGCCTTCTTGTTGGAGATTGATTTCATACGGTTCGCTGAATTCCCCCGCCTTTAAATCCGATGATTGAATCGAATTGCCGCGCTGTCCGCCGAGTTGGTTAATCGATACCGTTCCTAAATAGCCGCCCGATTGCTGGTGGGTTTCGCTGTGAGAATATTTGGAAGCGACTTCGGCAAACGGTTTGCCGTCTTGCAGCTCTTGATACGCCTGCATGGATTTGGTTCTGGCAAGAATAAACTCCTTTTCTTTTTCTAAAAAGGTTTGTTCGGGAGAATAGTTTGCCGGGAAGAAAATAGAATAGAGTTCATAGGTTTGGGGGACTTTGAAGTGTTTGCTATTTAGATTGTTGGCATACAGTTCCCGCAGTTGGGGTTCGGTTGGCAGACGGTCTTGCACTATGCTGTTAATCCATTCGGTGGTGAGCCATTTGTTTTTGTAATAATTCACTATGGATGCCACAGACTCTTCCGACCATCCCCGTTCCAAAGCTTCTTTCACAATGACGGCTTTTTGTGCTAACAGATTCACGTAATCGATTTTCTCTTTGTATGTGTAAATATGTTGGTTTTCCGCGGATTGTATGAATTCTTGTAACGTCATTTCATAGATTCCGGGAAGAGAGATTATGTGCTGATTCATTTGATCTTCTTGAGGGTTGATCAGTAAATCCGTATTCAAAGAAGGTTGGTATTTTTCTTTTAATTTTTGATAGAGAAGAGCAAGTTCACTGTTTTGCGCTTCTAAAGCGGCCATTTCCCGAATCCAAGTTTTGACCGATTCAAAGGGTTGATATTCCGGCGGGATGTATTTGTGGCGTTTATAGATGAGTAATTTATCGCCAGAGGGGATAATTTCGCTGAATTCGCCGTCTTCCAGTTTCATCAATGCGAGGGGGATTTCTTCGTTCGTGAAATCGCTGATATTGACTTCTTGGATGAGGCCGCGGATGGATTCAGGTGCTTCAGAATATTCTTTTGCGATATCCACAAAATCGGCACCATTTTGCAGTTTATTGTAGGCCTCTTGGGCCTTGCTCCAGGCTTGCTCATTCGTCTTGTCATCCGTTTTTACATAAAGGCCGCTGATGGCAAAGCGGTCGGATTTGGGCGATTTGAAGCGGTTTTTGTTGAGTTCGTATTTGCGCTCGAGTTCTTTTTCCGTAAAGGAGATATTTTGCAGTATTTCTTCGATGACAAACTTTTCGTACAGTTCGGATTTAACCGTGTCGTCAATATAGGATTGAAAATCCGGCAGTTGATTCAATTCTGCCTGGCGGGCTTGTCGAGCGATTGCCTCTTCGAACGCGAAAGTATGTCCCGCTTGTTTAATGAGTTTCTCTACGGATGAAGAATCGGATGAGTCCTTGCCGGGAACATCCAACCCGGTGGAATTTTCTTGTGTCCACGCGGAAATAATTTCTTGAAACGGCACTTCTTCTTGCAGCGCCGTCAACACATTGGCAACCGTATAGGTATTTTCATCCACCGTGAGGATTTCTTGCCGGGGATCGGGAGGCTCTACTTTTGGTTCGTTTGGAGAACAGCCAATGGTAGAGAAGAATACGGTTGAGATGAATATGATTAGAAAATTGTGTTTCATGGTGTTCACTCTTCCGTGAAAAAGTCGGTATACGTTATGGTGTCCATAGATTGATACGGACAATGAGATCGGCGATGAGGCCGAGGACGAACATTTGAATACTGGTCATCATTAACACAATAAATGTGGCGTCCATAAATTCATGCAACACGAATTTGGTATATAAACCTACCACAAGGGCAGTTACAAAGAGAATGATACTTAAGGGTAAAAAGACATTCAATGGGCGAATCAGCACAACGGTTCGCAGGATCAGCATTAACAGATTCCAGGTATCGGAGAAGGGGCGAAACTTGGATAAGCCGGTGCGTTTGGCATAATCAATCGGTTCATAATGTACGCGCTGCCCGGCTGTATGCATCGCAACCGTAATGGTTGTGGTTAGAGAGAAACCATCCGGAAGGAGCCGGATAAGTTTCATTACCTCCGAACGCCGAAAGGCGCGCAGCCCGGAATTTAAATCCGGGATGGAATGGCCTGCCATCCATGAGGCAAAATGGCGGATTGCCCATTTCACCGGACGACGAAAGAGGGGGATATGCACGTTGTTTCCGGTTCTTGCTCCAACAACCATATCGTATTGATTCAGTTTTCGCAAGATTTTTTCGATATCGTTGGTGTTATACGTACCGTCGGCATCAATGATGACAATGGCTTCATTGCCGGCTTGTTCTATGCCGGTCTTCACGGCAGCGCCATAACCGCGATTAACATCATGCGTTAAAAGGGTGTAACGGGTTTGTTCTAAAATGGAAACGCTCTCATCGGTGGAGCCATCGTCTATAAACAAAATTTCGTACGGGAAGGAACAAGAAGAGGCAAACGCGTCCACGTTTTGTAAAAATTGTGGAAGGCCTTCCGCCTCGTTAAAAACAGGAACAATGACGGTTATTCCTTCTGAAAGCAATGTAAAACAAGTTGATTGTGTATTCATAACCAAATTCATAACCAATCCGAGCCGGGGCGGAAAGAAAAGGGCATTGCCTCATTTCCTGGAGATAATATAATGGGTAAATCATGCAAAATGAATAATTCTTATTGATAAGTATAGGTTTAAGTATGGTAACAGGAAGGCGGATTGTATGTTGCCGCTTCCTCAGAACCGCGAGTTGATATTCTATATACAGTTATAGAAATAGGAGAGTTGAGTTGGTATGGATCAAAAAAACGAAGAACGTTTTTTACAATGGCTAAACCAACATGACAGCCGTTTTCACCCCAATGCGTATATGTTTACCGTTGAAGCATTACACCATACCCAAAAACACTTTAAGAAACCGAAGCATGTAACCGGACAGGAATTGTTGGTAGGTATTGCTCAATTGGCACGGGAAAAATATGGTATATTGGCTTGGACGGTTTTGCAGGAATGGGGGATACGCTATGGTAAGGACTTTGGGGATATTGTGTTTAATCTGGTAGAGATGGGCGAAATTAAAAAGACGGATGATGACACTATCGATGATTTTGACACCGGCTTTGACCTGCAAAAAGCCATAGAAAACGTATAGTTATTCCACCCCTTCATTCTCCAATAATTCTTTTTCCAACTCGTCATCATAGCGGATTTTAATTTCCGCGTTTTCCCGGATATTTTTCAGCCATTCATCCACGTTTTGGACATGTTTGGTTTCATAATACAC
Source organism: uncultured bacterium (assembly GCA_964449065.1). Classification (GTDB taxonomy): domain Bacteria; phylum Hinthialibacterota; class Hinthialibacteria; order Hinthialibacterales; family Hinthialibacteraceae; genus CAYVAZ01. Next base: position 10,242 of record CAYVAZ010000067.1, on the reverse strand, counting down.
ATCCTCCCAAGTGAGGATGTTTACCACCTTCACGATATGAAAACCGGTTGAAGTTCGAACCGGATCGGAAATATAGCCTTCCGGTTGTCCAAAGAGAAATGCAAACTCACTTCGAATCGTATCTTGATCCCATGCGCCAAGATTTCCCCCTGTCGTTTTTGTTTCGTCATGATCGGAGAATTGCTGGGCTAACCGGGAGAAATTCGTGCCATTTCGGGCCTGGGTTGCAATTTCATTGGCTTTTTGTTCGATGGAATTGATTTGTCTGGATGTGGCGTTAGGAGGAATACGGAGCAAGATATGGGCGATTTCTATTTTATCGCCGGGTTCTTTGTCTGGATGGTTGCGCTTAAATGCTTCCAATGCTTGCGGGGTGGGTGGTTCAATGGGATTTTTTGCCATAGCCATTGAACGCGCGACATTATTAACTAAGTAGTCCCGTTCTATTTGGCGCGCCCGCATGCGGCGAAAATCTTCCCAACTCAAACCGTACATTTGCTTTAATCTCCGTATATCTTGTGGAGAGGTGAATTGCCGGCGGATTTGCTGCAATTGCTTGTTGGTTTCTTCTTCAATCTGATTTGCGATTTGCTCCCGCTGCTCTTCGCTCAGTTTTTCGCGTACTTCTTGGACAACCAAAATTTCGTCGATGAAATTGCGCAGCACATTCCGTCTTAATATGGTGAGTTCACGTTGGGATAGGTTGGCGCGCTTTTCTTCCCGCAGGAGCTGCTGCACTTCATAATCCACTTCGCCGGAGAGGATCAGTTGTCCATTCACGATGGCATCTATGGTTTCGAGAACTTCTCCCTTGCTGTTGTATGGAAAGAGAAGAGTCGTGGTTAATAAACCGATAAGTATATATTTCATTTAGATTGTCCTCGCTTTATTGTTTATCAATAGTTTATTTTACGAAAGGCCGGTTCAAAGATCAATGGAGAGTTCAAGAGGGAAACGGTACCATTCCGGCCGGTTATTGGGATCACGGGTGTATACCGCTTGAAAGCCGCGGTCAACGTTTTGCCATGTTCCGTCTTTTATTTCATACCAACAGCCGGTGATGACATAATAGTCTTTTTCCGGTTCGTTTTCATGGGTGAAGGCTTGTTCTAAAAAAATGTCGCTTTTGGTAAGCCAGATCAGTTGTCCTTCATCCAGCGCAATGCCCACATGAGGACGGTGGACATAGATGTCATCCGGGTCTTGATTGCGGACATGATAGACCGTCCCCAAAATCACATCCCCGGTATTTTGGCATTTCGGTGCGGTCACAGCGTTCCAGCCGAAGCCGTCGCCAATCCAAGCATATTGCAGCGCACGGACGCACATGAGGTTTTCGGTTTTGATGTTTAATGATGGATCAAATACATACGCCGCATCCCATCGGTGATCGACCTGGTTTTGATCCCAGTTGCCGTACCACTTTCCGTTGAAGAGTTCGAAGGCAATATCGTCGTAAATGCGGCCGGCTTTGCCGGACATTTTGTCCAGCAATTCTTGTTGATCGAGATAGAAATCATCGAGATTGGGGCGGCCGGTCAGTTGGGGGGTTGCTAACTTTTGGAATTCAATAAGGGCCTGGGCAATAACTTCCATTTTGGTTTTGCTTGAGGGATAGGGTTCGAAGAGAGATTGGCGGAAGGCTTCGGCTTGATTGAGGCCGTCGGTAATTAGATTAATTTGGTTATCGCTGAAATCGGTTTCGGTTTTGAGAGAGCGTTCATTGTGGATGTGGGTTTCTTCGATGGTTTGTTTTAACCGGGGAAAGTTCCAGGTAACGGCTCGCTCTGACGCAATGACCGGGCCTGCGACTTGAAAGCGGATGTAGGGACTTTCCAGGGAAGCCTGCGCGAAGAAAAATACCCACAAGCCGCAGCGGATAAAAAACCACCCTGCTGCCAGTGTGAAGAAAAATGACGCCATCATTGCCGTCTGGAAAGGAAATACTTTCGTAAATTTCATTCTGGATGAAGGCATGAACAAAAATAATAGAGTGAAACACAACAGGATGATTGTAACGGTGTCAAAACAATCCATAAGCAAAGAGGATAATAACGAAAACATTGATTCACCCAGGATATTCTAATCGATCACGTGAATGGTTTTCCAATAGCCGCACCGGAAACGGTAGTATAGCACCAATCCCACCGCCATGATGTAGATAGAAGCCCAAAACCAAGCGAAGATCACGCCGCCGTCGAACACAAATAAGATAATCCAAGTGCCGGGAACAAAGAAGCACCACGCGCAGATGAGTTCCGTCCACATGGGGAAGGCGGTGTCCCCCGCGCCGCGCAAGGCGCCGGAAAAGGTGATAAGCATGGCATCAAATACTTGGTAGACCGCTACAAACAAGAGCAAAATGGAACCGTATTCAATGACGGCTTCAAAAGAAGCGGCTCCCTCCATCATATCTCCTTGGAAAATACGCATAATTGGTTCCGGGAAAAAGAAGAAAATGAACATTAAAAATAGCATAAAGGCTTCAACGGAATAAACCGCGGTATAGGCTGAGCGCTCGGCGAGATGGTGGTCTTTTCGGCCGATGTATTGCCCCACCATGGTTGCCGCGGCAATGCTGGCCCCGACAGCGGGCATAAACGAGATGGTGTTGATGGCGATGACGATGTTGCTGGCCGCAAGTTCAACAGTACCCACTTGCCCGATTAAGAATACAAAAACCGTGAAGGATGCGATCCCTAAACAGTTTTGTGCCCCGGCGGGAGTGCCGAAGCGGATCATTTTTTTAATGAGATCATAATCTAAGCCATAAGTGGTGCGTGTTTGATATTTTTCGTGATTTGTTTTGGACAAAATCAAGATGAAATAGACCACTGTCATCGCAATCGCAGATATGACCGTCGCGATTGCGGCCCCTTTAATTCCCATTTCAGGGAATCCCCATTTGCCGAAGATCATGGCGTAATCCAGCACGATATTGAGAAGTGTGCTGGCAACGGTAATAAGCATGATGAGCAGCGTTTTGCCTCTGCCGGAATAGAAACTGCTCAGGGCACCGTTGATGATGAAAAAGAAGATACAGGCGTAGATATAGTTGAAGTAGGTGTATTCCAACTTCATTACGTCAGGGTCGTGGCCGGCGAGATGAATGATGGAATTGCCAACCGGCAACAATAAAAGCGATGCAATTCCCGCGAAGATAGAGAAATGAATGCCCTGCCAAGTCGCTTTGCCGATGTTTTGGTATTGCTGGGCTCCATAATATTGGGCTACGAACGTGTTGGTGTAGCTGCTGATACCCAAAAAGAAGGAGATGAAGGTGTAGGCCAAGATTCCGGCGGGCAGGGAGGCGGCGATTTCATTTTGTCCATACCAGGCAAGAAACAGACGGTCGACAAAATGATGCAGTGAGATCGCCCCGTTGCTGATGATTAACGGGGTTGCAATGGAGAAAAATTCCAGAAAACCTCCGGGTTTGAGACCGGATGTGTTTTGTTCTTCCGGATTCATGGATTGTCTCGTTAGGGGAGTTTGTGTCGAACATGGCGATATCTTACTTAGCGATGAAAAGATAGGTAGGGCTCTGTATTGACAAGGTTATCATTCGAGTTAGATTCAAAATTGGCGGATAACCATTCACTCATCTTTAGATCGCGAAAATACTTGTGCCCGATTCAGCAAAAAAACCACGTCCTTGGTATGTCCCATGGAACGCGCTTCACGGCGGGAAATGGGTGTTTTTATCCGCGTTGGTGGGGGTGATATCCGCGTTTGGCGCGATCCTGTTTCATTTTTTAATTGGGGAAAGTTTAAACCTTTTTCTCATCACCGGGTTGGGATGGGGAATGGAGCAAAATCCGGGGCACGGCTCTATCTTATTGCCTGCTGATGGATGGAATTATTGGTTGTTTCCTCTTTTGCCTATGATAGGCGGCCTCATCAGCGGCGTGTTGGTTTATACCTGGGCGCCGGAGGCGGAAGGACATGGGACGGATTCGTATATTCGGGCGTTTCATCAGTTGCGGGGAAAAATACGGCCGCAAGTTCCTGTGATTAAAACAATAGCCTCTGCCATTACGATTGGTTCCGGCGGTTCGGCGGGACAGGAGGGGCCGATTGCGCAAATTGGCGCCGGGTTTGGCTCATGGCTGGGACAGATGCTGCGAATGGATGCGGCCGATCTGCGCTTACTGGTGGTTGCGGGGACGGCAGGTGGAATCGGGGCGATCTTTTACGCGCCTCTTGGCGCGGCCGTGTTGGCCATGGAAATATTGTACCGCCGCGATGATATTGAAACAGAAGCGCTTATACCAGCGCTAATATCTTCTCTTGTTTCCTACTCGTTATATGCCTACATCACCGGCGAAAACCAATTATACCATACTCCCGATTTTACCTTTATGATTTGGGAATTGTTCCCATATGCTGTGTTGGGATTGGTGTGCGCCGCGTTGGGTGTGTTTTATGTCGTGATGTTTTACGGCTGCCGGGATTATTTTTTTAAGAAGATTCCGGTTCCCAACCATTTTAAGCCTATGCTGGGCGGGTTGATGATGGGGCTATTGGCGTTGGGGTTCCCGGCCGTGATTTCAACCGGCAGCGGATACATAGAAAAAGCCTTGAACGAGAATATGGGCATAACCTTCATGTTATCGATTGCATTGGTGAAGATCATCGCGACATCGTTTACGATTTCATCCGGCGGCAGCGGCGGAGTCTTTGGTCCTTCTTTGTTCATTGGCGCCATGTTGGGTGGGGCTGTCGGGCAAATTTTTGATCAGAACTTGCCGGGCTGGATAGAAGACCCCCGCTCGTTCGCGTTGGTTGGAATGGTGGCGTTTTTTGCCGGAATCGCGAAAGTGCCGATAGCCAGTTTGTTGATGATTACCGAGATGACCGGTTCATATAAATTGCTGCCGCCCATGATGCTGGTCTCATCGATGACGTATTTGATCACCGACCGCTTTACGTTGTACGAAGAACAAGTGCCGACAAAATCGGATTCTCCGGTGCATTTTGGGGAATACCGGCAGGATGTCTTGGCGGGATTGCGGGTGAATGAGTTAAAAATTCAAGACGGCGGGTTGACGATTCCATATACCTATACTTTACGTCAAATCCTGCCTTTGATCCTAAATACAACGCAGAATGTGTTTCCCGTGACGAATTCGAAGGGGGATATCATCGGGACGTTTTCGATGGATCACGTTCGTGAGTTATTTTTGGAAGAACAGATGCGCGATTTGGTGTTGGCGGCGGATATTGTCGATTCGGATTTCGCGTACATCACCCGCGATGAAGATTTGCATAGCGTTTTGCGGAAGATGAATGAGCGGGTTGAGACGGAAATTCCATTGTTGGATGAAGAAACGAAGAAATTTTTGGGATTGGTAAAGCGGGCGGAAATATTGAATTTGTATAGCCGCCGCTTGTATGAGTTGGAAAAGATGAAATAGAGTGACGCTTCATTCAACTAGCCATGAAGTGCTCCTCCGTCATTTGAAACAGTTATTTAAACATCGTATTGCTTGCAATGGTGCTCTACATGAATGCCGTGGATGCGGCGCCAGTATTCCAGTGTGCACTTACCTAACAAAGGGCTCAGCGTTTTGCGGTTGGGGTCTTTTTCGGCTTCCTCTATAAATTCATGAATCGCATTCAATAGCAGGTTGCGTTCTTCTTCAAAACCGTATTCCGGAGAAGGGGTAAAACTATCCGGTGCTTTAATCTTGCCCTTCGGCCAATTGGTAAACCAATGAAAAAACAAAACTCTTACAACGGAACGGGTGATGATATTGCTGATGTCTTTCTCTTCTACTTTTTCGAGAGAAACCTCAAAGACATGGCGCAGGTGGCGCATGAGTTGAGTGGGGTTCAGGGTACCGAACTTGGGGGTGTCCGTTGCTTGAATCCGCTTGAGGCGTTCAATCAAATCATCTGCTTTTTCTTTGGTTAAAAATGGAATTGCCACAGAAGTATCCTTCAATATTTGCCTTTCAATCCGTTTTAAAAACAAGCGGACGTTTACCAAACTCAGCGTCTAATTCTTAACGAGAAATGTATAATATCAAGTTGCAATAAGAATGTCGGTTCAAATCGAGTGAGCAGAGATGGTCATGGTGGGCTGCGTTTCGTTTTGATTGTTTTTGGATGCTTTTTGCAAATCAACATGTTGTTGTATATTGGCATTATGGGGTTTCATATATACTTCCACTTACCCGATATCAATACATCTTGGAATCCAACATTTACTCATGAACCTTATTACAAAAAATACAAAGATTCTAGAACAAAGAAATCAAACGTTAGCGAATTTGATATCGTCTAACAGTATCGACGCGCAAACGCAATTGCAGGCGGGCAAAACGCAATACCCAACCCTTTTGGTCCAAACGCAAAACGGTATTAGCGCGCTGCATCATCCGGATGACCCCATTGGCTACTGCCAAAATTTGTTGAATTCAATCGCGGACCTTACAGCCAAGCACAACATCATCCTGATGGGCTGCGGCTTGGGATATCTGCCGCTATTGCTGCATCAAAGCCACCAAACCTTTCGCAACCTGTTTGTGTTGGAACCATCCGTTAGTGTATTTCGGCAAGCGTTACAGACTATTGACTTAACCGCCCTGCTGGGAGACCGACGGGTTCATTTCATTGTTGGTACCGATCATCATAAGGTCTATCAAGAATTGATGCCCTATGTCATTGATTTCATGGCCAATCCGCCATTGTTGATCGATCAACCGCCCATTACCAATACCTTTCCCGAATGGGCGCAAGAAGCCCGGCAGCAGATCAATGCCATCATCCAGTTCGGTACCAGCGGTTTGACAACAAAGATGAAAGACGGGCTGTTGACATTAACCAACTTGTTCCAAAACATGGATACCATTCAATCCAGCCCGGGCATAAAGCCCTTCGCGCGGCAATGCAAAGAAATCCCGGCGGTGATAGTCGCCGCCGGACCATCGTTAATAAAAAACATAGACCGGCTAGTGGATTATCAGGATCATGCTCTTATTTTCGCAACGGATACCGCACTGGAAACGTGCCTCAATCACAACATTAAACCGCAATTTGTTGTAACTGTAGATCCCACAGAACTCAATCTCAAACATTTTAAAACGGAGATGTATGATTCGTCGATCCGCCTGTTGTTTGATCCCGAAGCCCGCCCGGAAATCCCGGCAAAATTTCATGAAACACGAACCTATTGCACCGATAAGCATGAATTCTTCACTTGGCTGGATGAACAAACCGGCGGCAAAGGCATCATCAAAAAGGGAAGCATGGTTTCACAGGCAGGGATATATATGGCATCCTATTTCGGCTGTGATCCCATCATCCTCATCGGACAAGACCTTGCACTGGAGCCCAATACCGGAGCAACACATACCGGGCAAGCCGCCAATACGCGCAAAGCAAGATTTATCGATGATGAGAAAAATTACGTTGAGGTCTCAACCATTGAAGATGAAACGAAAAACACACGTGAACAACTCTTTTGGGTAGAAGGAGTGGATGGCAGCCAAGTACCGACCATGCACAACTTTTTGGTCTACATCAACATGCTGGCGGAAGACATCAAACAAACCAACGCCGCCGTAATCGACGCTACCGAGGGCGGCGCGAAAATTCATGGAACCGAAATCATGACTTTGTCGGATGCGTTGCAACAATACGCATCATCAAATAGAAGCGTAGTATCTCATATCAGAAGTATCATGGAGAAAAATAAAGCGGTTCAACCCGGTAAAAAGCAGGATATCAAAAAGCAGTTAAAGGATTTGCTGCAAAGCCGATTAAATAAAGCGCAAAAGGGCAGGGAGTATTTAAAGAACAAAGATCAAATATCGCTTGCCGCTTTGGAACGGAAGTTGGAAGAATACCGCATCGGACTTATGTCCAATCCGGTAGCGGAATACATTATCGAAAACGGCGCGCCGAAAGAGTTATTTGAATACCTAAAACTATGCCCCGCCAATGCAGGCGATAAAGAGAAAAAAGCCAACGCCATCAAACGGTTTGAAAGCCTCTTGAACGCGGTTGAATCCTCAGCGGAGCGGTTGCTGGATCAATTGGGGTAACGAGAGTCGTTGCCAAAAGTAGGTTCTTTTTAGGAAGGCGAGGCTCCCGCCGAGCCTGAAGTAGAGTTCATTTCAATCCAAACGCATTTTTGGCAACAGTGAATATCTATTTCTCGTCAAACTCTCACACCATCCTTCTCTACTTCTTCTTGATAAATAGACTGCATATCTTTCAGTTTATTCCATTCCCCCTGGTCAAAAATCATGAGGGAAGGAAGAACATCTTTTCCAATTGACAATTCATAACCGAGATATTGTATTTGCTGTTTGATCTTCCAATCGGTTTCGGTTACGACTAAAACGATATCCAAATCGGAATCCGCATGGAAATCTCCACGCGCTTTGGAACCGTAGATAATGAATTGCTGAACCACACCGGGGAACTGCTTTTTCAATTCTCCCTGATACGAGTTCAGCCATTCTTGTTCATCATGGTTCATTGAAAGCATGGTCTATTTCTCACTCTCCAAACGGGGGAATAACGCATCGCCGGTAATCACCGTCTTTCCAGCGGTCATGTTTTCCACCTTCGCGTCTTCCAGCAATGGAAAGTTCTCAAACGGGCAGGAGAGGCGTTTCAGCATCTCTTCGCCGGTTGAGGGCATAAAGGGATACACCAACACAGCCGTGACACGCAGCGCTTCCGCTAAATTAAATAGCACCCGGTCGAGTTGATCCGCTTTGCTCTCGTCTTTCGCCAATGCCCAAGGCGCTTGTTCATCCACATAGCGGTTGGCAAATCCGATTAGTTCCCAAACCACGCTTAACGCGCGGTGCAAAGCATACACATTCATTTGCTCTTGATAATCATCAACCGTTTTATGATACAGAGCGCGCAATTCATCATCCACGCCGGCAGGATTCGGCACCACGCTATCCCGGTATTTTTTGATCATGGATATCACACGCGAAAACAGGTTGCCGATATCATTCGCTAAATCGGAGTTATAACGGTTGATCAGAGAATCTTCTGAATAATTACCATCTTGCCCGAAAGCGATTTCACGGAGCAAGAAATAGCGCAAAGGGTCTCTGCCATATTGCTTCACCAAATTGAACGGATCAACCACATTGCCGATCGATTTCGACATCTTCTCGCCTTTATGAAAGATAAATCCATGCACCAAAACCTGTTTCGGCAAAGGCAATCCGGTTGAAAGCAGCATGGCAGGCCAGAACACAGCGTGAAAGCGTGTGATATCTTTTCCGATTACATGCACATCGGCAGGCCAATATTTCTCAAATTGATTCTCGTCATGCTGAAACCCAACCCCGGTGATGTAATTCGACAGCGCGTCAAACCAGACATAAGCAACATGCTCCGGGTCCCACGGAATCGGAATGCCCCATTTGGTGGTCGAGCGGGAAATGCTGATATCCCGTAATCCTTGGTCAATCAGCGAAAGCATTTCGTTTTTGTAATTCGCCGGGTAAACAAACGCGGGATTGGCATCATAATAGGCTTTTAACTGATCCGCGTAATTCGAAAGTTTAAAGAAATAGTTTTCTTCTTTCATCCAAACACAAGGCGTTTTTGTCATCGGATCCAAATTGCCTTCCAACAATTCACTTTCCTGTAAAAAGGCTTCACTGGAGGGGCTGTACCAACCCTCATATACATCTTGGTAGATGTCACCCTTTGCTTTCGATCGGTTTAGCATTTCTTTGGTGACTTTATGATGCACGGGTTCGCTGGTGCGGATAAACCGGTTTACGTCTGAGCCAACCAACTGGTGCAACTGACGAAACACTTCCGACATTTCTTCACAATACGAAGCGGGCTCTTTACCAGCGGCGGCCGCTGCCTTTTCAACCTTCGCGCTGTGCTCATCCACCCCGGAAAGATAAAACACATCTTTGCCCAACATACGCTGATAGCGCACAATCGCGTCCGATGCAATAAACTCATACGCGTGGCCGATATGCGGCTTGGCATTTACGTAAGAAATTGCAGTTGTTAGATAAAACGTTTCAGGCATTCCAATCTCCATTGACTCATAAATACAAAGAAATTTTCATATTGAGCAGTAAAGTGTACTGGTTATCCTTCAGATTTCAAACTCTCATCTTTACTTCATTAAACATGATATTTGTTTCGGAGGAATTCTGAATTCGGAACATCAGTTACATAATATGAATGCAAATCGGAATGAGGGTATTTTGGAGATGAAGTATGGATATATCGCAACCG
>CAYVAZ010000066.1:0-18261 GCA_964449065.1 uncultured bacterium | reverse complement strand
AGAGGGTGATAGATTCAGCGAACGATTAGAAAAATGGGCATATCATAATGTAGTGCGTAACGTGTGTTAATAATGTGATTTAGAATCCATTGATAATTTTTTAATTGATTTGATCAATGTTAGTCGAACCCTTACGTTTAGCGGTATGGTCGGGGCCGCGGAACATTTCCACGGCGTTGATGCGGTCTTGGGGCAACCGCCCCGATACCCTTGTAATCGATGAACCTTTCTATGCGTATTACCTTTCCAAGGTCAATACCGATCATCCCGGCAGGGATGAAGTGATTCAACATCATGAAACCGATCCCGGTAAAGTAATTGAGTCTTTACTGGCTCCTCTTCCCAATGGAAAAAACATTTACTACCAAAAACACATGAACAAACACATGATCCCCGGCACCGATATGAGTTGGACGGAGAGGGTAACGAATTGTTTTTTGATTCGCGAACCGAAAGACATGATCACTTCCTTCATAAAGATCGTTCCAGAATTGAATTTGGATGAATTCGGTCTTCTGGAACAGGTGGAATTGTTCAAGCGCCTCAAAAAATCGACCGGAACAACACCTATCGTGATAGACTCCAAAGATATTTTGATGAATCCCCAAGACATCTTGCACAAATGGTGTGATGCGCTGGGGATAGTGTTTGTGGATGAAATGCTGAGCTGGGAACTGGGTATTCGTGATACGGATGGTATTTGGGCGAAGTATTGGTATGACAATGCCGCAAAGTCGACTGGTTTCGCTCCTTACAAACCAAAGCATGAAGAAGTTCCTCCGCAATGGCAGGATTTACTCAAACAATGTGAAGAACTGTATGAGGAATTGTATCCACACCGCATACACTAAAAGGATCGGTAATGAAGCAAGAGTTTAATGAGAACAATAAAAATTTGTTGATCAACATAAACGGGAAACTCTTACACCGGGATGAAGCGGGGGTGAGTCCGTTTGATTCGGTGGTGCAGGGAGGCGACGCGGTTTGGGAAGGCTTGCGGGTGTATGATGGCAGAATCTTTACACTGCGCGAACATTTAGACCGCCTGCGCCATTCCGCGATGGCGTTGGCTTTTGCCGAAATACCATCGCATGAAGAAATGATCGCGCAAATTAAGAAAACACTGGAAGCGAACAAGATGTATGACGGCATTCACATTCGCTTAACCCTTACGCGCGGACTGAAATACACCAGCGGGATGGACCCGCGCCTCAACACGGTTGGTCCCACGCTGATTGTGTTGGCGGAACACAAACCGCCAGTGTATGATAAGGCTGGAATCCGTTTGGCTACCACTACGATTCGAAGACCTCCCGCGGATGTGTTGGATCAGAAGATTCACTCATGCAATTTGATTCCTTCGATAATGGCCAAGATTCAAGCCAACGCGGCGGGAGTGGATGACGCGCTGATGCTCGACTTGAACGGCTTTGTGGCCGAAACCAACGCCACGCATGTGTTCATCGTGAAAGACGGTGTTGTGATGACCCCGCATACCCACGCCTGCCCGGAAGGGATTACCCGCGGTGTGATTTTGGAATTGTGCGAAACGAACAAGCTTCTGTATGAAGTGAAAAATATCTCGTTGACCGAAGTCTACCGCGCGGATGAGATGTTTTGCACGGGGACGATGGGAGAAATCGCCCCGGTGATTGAAGTGGATCAACGTCCGATTGGCGATCAACAATGCGGTGAGGTGACTGCAAGACTGAATGAGTTGTTTAGCGAGTTAATAAAGCAAGAAGGTGAAGTTGTTGTTTCCGCCAAGTAATTGTTATTGGATTGTTAATATTGATCCGCTGAGAAATATTTTTACCCAAATCTTTTGTTTTTGATATAATATATCCCATCTCTAAAAATCTATATTTTTAAAATGGAATGATCATGAAAAAGCACACGCTTACTGTGGTATTGCTGTTTGCCGTTTATATATTTTCCGGTTGCAGCCATGTGGATGTAAGGGCACAAATAGAAGAGATTAAAAATGTAGAGGAGCGTTTAGCAGCCGTTGATGAGATTCTGCAATCCAACGCAAGCGCGGATGATAAATTCGCCGTGTTGGATGCCTTGCCCAACCGCCATCCAGATGATGACCCAAATGTGATTGCAAAGTATCTTGAATCGGTTGGCGGGAATGACTCCTATGACGACGCGATTCGTGCCCGTGCGTATAAAAGCGCGTTTAAGGTAATGAAAAGCGCGCATCAATTCGGAGAAGCGCGCCGCTTGGTGGAATTGGCTTATAAAACCCAGCCTGAAAGAACAGATGATGAACAGGATCAAAAAGCCGATTTGTATTACCAAATTGCCGAAGACGAACGGTCCAGGGGAAATGATTTCGAAGCCCTGCAAATGTTCTTAAACTTTGGTGAATTGTATCCGCACCACAGCCGGCAGCAGTTGCAGTTGTTCGCGTATTTTGAAGTTATCCCCAATTTGGTGATGAAGATTGAGAAGAACAGCCCCGGTTCCGGTGAACTCAACAACATGCTGATTAAATGCCAGGAATCAAACCAGCCGGGTTTGATGATGGGAGCGGCGATGATGCATTTCGGGCGCGGGGATTATCTCTTTGCCGTGGAAGCCGCGAACCGTGCGGCAGAGATGAATGATGAGCCTCGCTGGGCTTTGTACCGGGATATGCTGTATGCATCCATTGCGCTGATTTTCAACAACTACGACCAACTCAATGAGCAATTGGACTTGATTGCGCAAAATCCGAAACACGACAATTGGATGACGTACTACACCCGCATCATGGGGATGACCATCAGCGATGTGTATCCCGGTAAATATGATTTGAGTTATCCACTCTATCATTGGTTTATCACGTCATCCATTTTTCAAAATGAGGACAGACGCGGCTCGGTATCGGGCGGCTCCATCAGCCATATTTTGGCGGGATATGCCATTGATTTAATGTATCTTGATCGAAGTGATGATGCCAGACATCAATTGGAACAAGTGTATCAATGGTATGGCAGTCAAGTTTCCGGAAAAGATGCGGGGCTGATTCTTGCCGAACAAAGTATTAAAGATGAAAACTTTGACCGGGCGGAAGAAATATTGAACAGCATGACCAATGAAGACCGACTGGATTCGTATTTGGGCGGGCGCATTAAACTGGTGGAAGCACAGCTGCTGCAAGCAAAAGGTATGAAAGAAAAATCGGATGCCTTGTTTGATGACGTGGCGGCAATCCCAAACCGGCCTGGCGATGAAGACAACCAGCGGTTGAAGAATGATGCCAAGACTCTCAAACACAGCAACATTGGCAGAAGCAAAAGTTTGTTGGAGCAATTTTGGGATAAATTTACATCCGTGTTTGAGTAAAGGGGAGGTATGGATTCCATGTTTGATAATCCTTCAAAGTCAGCCTTGTTTATCGTTTTTCTTATCGTCATGATGGTTACTCAATACCAGTGTTATTTTTGGATGGTTGAAAAGCAATTAAATATGCATGGTTTATCCCTAGAAGATAGGCCGCAAACGACACATCCAAGATTTCCCGGAAGGACACCCCGTGAGGAAAAAATCAATGCCGTACATAACCATTTAATCGCCAAATACGATATCTCACTCACGACAAAAGAGATTGTGGATTATATGAAAACAAGAGAAGAATTGGCCTTAACCGGAGATCAGTTTCAAGCGATTCAAGAGAACGTACGCAATCAAATCGCGGCCGCGGAGGCTGTCGTCGCGGGCCGTATGACGGCAAAAGAAGCCGCTGAGAAATACCTGGCGGAGGATGGGGCTTCGGAAGTCTATATGCCCATGTTGGAAGGAATGACCGCAAGCCGCTTGCAAGAAATGAAACGCATGTTCCCCACATCGCTCGATGATGCTTACGCGAAAAGTGTAAGCGGTTTCCGGTTTTATGCCGAAGCGGAACGAATTATAGATCATCTGAAGCAAGAAGAGGTTGATATAGAAATCGGTGACCGTTGGAAAAATGAGTATGAGTTTATCCTGTTGGAATATGCCGACGCAGCCCAATTCTCATTATGATGCTTGAAGAAGTGCCTTCGCGGCATGCAATCCACTGAGTGCCGCCCCCTCAACTTTGGCCCCGTCAAACGCGTCGCCTGCCAAAAGTACCGGCGGAAAGTCCGAAATTCGAAAATACTTATGCAGCAAGGTATCTTTGGGTTTGCTGTACTTCCACCGTTTGACGTGCACTTCTGTCGGAGGATTCGGCAGCCATTCTTTTGCCGCTTCCAGTAGTTGGTGTGACACCGCTTCATCTTCGCTTTCGTAATGGTGTCTGCTGAAGCCTGCCGATGCATGAATCGTCACTGCCGGAACAGGCGATATTCCCTTCTTAAAATGATCCGCGATAAAATCGATGGTTTCGTTCGGAACTTGCAGCCCGCCCTCATCGGGCACCTTGGTCTCACGATCGAACACACACAAAAGAGCGATACAAGGATCGTATTCAATCGTCTTGAGTGAATCGATTATAACATCTTCGATTATGATCCGGGATTGCTGAATCAAATCTAATGCTTGCGGCAGCGGTGCGGTTAGGATCACCGATTTTGCTTGATATGCTTCTCCGGAATCCGTTCGCAAATCCACACAATCATCCTGAAGCGATAATATCTCAACGCGTTGTTGAAAGTGGATATTCAAATTATGTGCCAGCCACTTGGGGATACCGGTCATCGCTTTGGTGCCCCGGTAGCGTGGGTGGCCGTCATCCTTGCCAAAGCCATGGCACCAAATTCGGGCAATGTCTTCTTCGACAAAGCGCTGCACCCATACCCGATATTCGTCCGAGCGGACGGTAAAGAATTGCGCGCCGTGATCCAGCACCGCTTCACCGATACGGCGTGTGGCCATGCGCCCGCCTACTCCCCGGCTTTTTTCGAGCAGCAAAACACCGCGGCCTTCGCGTTGCAGTATCTGTGCGGCAATCAGGCCTGATATCCCCGCGCCGATGATGATGGTGTCATACGGCTTCATGGATGGACCCTTGTTTTTTGGGATGAATGGCTTTGATAAAACGTACTAATATTGGCAAAGCAAATGAAATTATAAAGAGAATCACAGAGATAAGAAAAACGCTCAAGGATAGAATGGTGAAATCCATTCGCGGTCTTCCGGCCAATGTTTGCATGAGAGAAAAAAGCAGCAATCCGCTGTGCCCCGCGTTGGATATCCATATATAGCATAGCCTTTGGTTTAACGGGAACGAGAGTTTTTGGTATGCCCAACTTAACAGCGGTAACAACTGAATGGCGTGGATCGTGCAGCCATGCACAAACTTCAGAATCCCTTCATTTTTATAAACCCCGGGAGGCAATCCTTTCGCTGCTTGTGATTCGCCGTAGAAGACCATCCATAACCCAAATAAGCAAGAAAAGGTGAGAAAAAGCATTCCGGATTGGATTGCCAATTTCATATCGTTGTGGATTTCGATGACAGGCTTTTTCCACAAGACGAGTATCGTTTGATACAAAACCGCGGTGAGTAAGACCATGACGGTGTAATAGACCACATCATCGATTCTAGCATTCAGCCAAGTTGTGCGGTTGAAGTGGGATGGCACTCCCCGCCAGTATTGAAGCGTGATGAAAGCGACCTCGATGATTGCGCTAATGCCTACAACCCACTCCAAGATTCGCTGCCATTGGTCTCTCAAATAATATGCCGCAATCATGCCGATGGAAAAAATAGTAAGTCCGGTCGAGATGCCGAACAAAATCGGTTTACGGATGGAAGTCGAACCGGCAAAGGCTTCTTGCGTAATCGCGAAAATCACAAGATGAACCAGTCCGCTGATGATTAATATCAGCGCTGCGAGATTGATGAAGCGGAAATTGAAAATGCGTCTACCCATACCAATAAACCTAAAATGTATTGTTAAATATTCCCGCATAGCCCGTCAGTTCCATATAGCCGGATCCGGTATGGCTGCCGGTGACGGCAACCGGGCCTTCCCAATAGGTCACCCCGGTTGAGCGGTCTGTGACCATTTCGGTGTTGTTTAACTTTGCTTGCAAATTGATATTGATATTGTGTTTGGGGATTTTCAATTCCCATTCCACAGGATATTTTCCTCCGGTTCTTTTACTTTCCCAAAACGATAGCGGAGTCAGAATCCAATCCTCTTTATTGAATTGAATATCTTCACCCGAGGGCTTTACTAAGGTTGCGGATGATTGCGGAATTGCGCCGCCTTCTTTATAGCGCAGTTGATAAAGCATCAGTTCACTGCCGTCATCAAGGTGAATACCCCACCAATCCCAACCTGCCACGCCTTCGCCCAATTGGCTGCTGCCGTATTCGTGATCAAACCAAGATGTGCCGGTAAACTGATGCTCTGTGCCTTCGATGGTTATGGTTCCAGAAGTTTGGATGCGTGTATAACTATAGTAAACGGATGCGTTGCCGACTTCTTCCCCCTTTTGTGAATAGCCATCTTTGCCGTGAAAGACCGGTTTTTTTAGCGGATTCAATGTTAGGTTGAGTGAAATCCCTTCTTCCCGCGCCGTTGCTTTGATGGTAATGGTTCCGGTTTCATCTTGATCGATTTCCCAATCACCGATCCATGAATACATCTTCTCTTCGGATGCCCCGGCAAAACCCGCGCCCGCGCGGCGGATGCGTTCCGCTTTGTAAAAGGATTGGTTCGATATATCGGCAACCGCCATGTGTCCCATCAGCAAGTGATTGGGTTGCAGCGTATCGGAATCTTCCTGTTCATCTTCATGAATAATACCGAAGCGGAAGATGGTGAATTGATAGCCGATTTCCTTCCCTTGCTCATCGGTGCCTTGCCCGGTGACATACCACCATTCGGTCTGGGTATCGGGATGCGAACCGTGGTCGCGGGGAAAGGAAAATTCCACTCCGGGGTAGATGCGTTTCCATTCCGGCTCATCCGCAAAAGCAGAAACACATGATAGCAGCAGCATAAAACAGTATTTATTCATCGGCACGTAATACCTCCTGCAAACTTTGGTTGGCAACCGTAAGAGCCGGGGCGATGGCCGCCAAACTGCACGCAATCAATACAAGAACAGCCATAAAAGAAATCTCCATCCAAGGCATCGCAAAGCGCAGCGTCCAGTTGAAGGATTGCAGGTTGACCACTTCGACTAGGATCACCCCCACAAAATAGCCTGCCGCTATCCCTCCAATCAAACCAATCACTCCCATTATAAGCGCTTTGCCGATGACCATTTGGATAACCTGCACACCGGTTGCCCCAATGGATTGCAGCAATGCCAAATCCTGCTTTCGCTCACCAACCAGCGCGAAGAGCACGGAAAGGACCGCAATCCCCGCCACGACGGATGAAATTATCTGCAATGCATAGGTGATGGAGAAGGTGCGTTCGAATACCCGCATGATTTCTTGCCGCAGTTCTTGATTGAGCATGATATCAACTGCGTAATTTGGCGGAATTTTCTCGCGCAACGTTTCTCGGCCTTCTTGGGCTGAAATCCCATCGGGAAGAAACACACCAATGCCTTCCGGCCCTTCAGTAGTGTAGTATTGCAAAAAATCATCTTTATCCATGATAACGTTACCCTGGTGGCTGGAGTAATCGTAAAAGACTCCTTCGATTTTTCGCTGGATGGTTTGATCCTGCACCTGCATGGTGATGACATCGCCTTTGCCGTATCCAAAGCGGCGCATAAAGGATTCATTCACCAGCACAGCGTTGTTCTTATGCGCCTCTTGAAACACCTCGCGGGAGGGACGCTCATCCATAAAGGGTACCCCGCCGGTGCGCGTGCGGACCGGGTGAAACGCGCCCGCGCCCAAAGTCACTTTCTCGCCATCGATGATGGTTTCCGAGCGGTAGAATGGATCAACGCGCTCGACTCCAAATTCCTTGACAGCGAGATCAATCAATGATGGAGACAGGTTCCCCGCTGGCACTCCCGATGATGTTTTCAACGGACGAATCCATAAATCGGACAGTGTGGCTTGACTGGTCCAATCCACGATGGTTTGGCGGAAGGAAGAAATCATAATCGTCATGGATATTGCCAACGCGGTTGACAAGCAGATTGCTGAAGCGGCTAATGCGGTTCGCTCTCTTGCGGCGGCGAGACTGGATGCCGCTAATGGGATCACAACCGCTTTCACACTTCGGACAGTTTTATGGACAAGCCATGTTGTCATATCGACCGCAAGCGGTGATAAGGTGACAAATGTTAATAGCACAAAGAGAGCAGAGAACAAAGCGGGTACGGGAAGCCCTTTGTAAGGAGGCAAATAAATTGAGCCAATCGCAATGATGACAAACAACAAAGCCAGCCCAACATTAACAAAATAGCTCGTGACCGTTTTTCGTTCGGGATTATCGGCTTTTAAGCCTTGCAATGGCGGCGTTTTTAACGCTTCACGTACCGCCCAATACGATGATAGAAGCGAAACCATTAAGCCCAATGCAATACCAACAACAACCAGCATAGGCTCAATTTGGATGCTGGAAGCCGGTACGCCCTGCACCACCGCCGCTACGGTCGCGCGTACACTGGAGAGCGCCATCCACGATCCAACTATCCCGAAGACGACACCGGTGATCCCGCCCAAAATGCCGATGCTGCCGGCTTCAATCAATACACCATACGCGATTTGTTTTCGGGACGCCCCAAGCGATTGCAGCAGCGCGATGATGTATTTCCGCTGGATGACGGATGTATACAACGTTATGGCAACCAGCACGGCACCGACCAACAGAGAGATGCCGGATAGCGCGGTAAGGTTAAAGCGCAAGGCACGAATCATGCGCGCGGTTTGATCACTGCGGTCTGACGGCGTGCCGAGATTGTATTGCGGCGGCAGCGCGGATACGATCTGCGATTTCAGTTCCTGCTCTTTTACGCCAACGCGCGGGATGATTTCAATCCGGTCAATATACCCGCCTTTGCCTAGCAGCGTTTGCGCTTTGGCAATATCCATAATGAGGATTCGGTCCCAACTGGAAGAAAAGTTTTGTGGCTCAAACGTTGTGATAACATCTAACGAATGCGTTTGTGCCTGCGATACAATCTCAAAAGATGACCCGGATTGTATATCCAGTTGTTGGGCCAAGGCATGGGGTACCAATACTCCCTCGGCTCGCAAAATCTCAATCATCTGTTCCTGCTGAATGCCTTCGTTGCCTTCCCACTCCAATTCACGGAACGATGCGTCCGTCAGCATATCCAAACCCAAAACACGAATCATATCGTTGAGTTTCGGTACAAAGACCAAACCGTCAACAACCGGGGCAATGTGGGCGTCTTTGGCGAGATAGCGTAAGTCCCCCAACAAAGTCTGCGGAATGCTTCCGGGTGAGGTGATTTCAAACTGCGCGCGTCCGGCGATCACTTCAACATCTTCCACCATTGCGCGGATCGCGGCTTGACAGGAAAGCACAATCGCGATGACAGAACCAACACCGATGGCAACTCCAAAAATAGTAGCCAGAAAACGGATGGGATGTTTGGTTACGAACCGAAGAAAAAACGCGCGTAAAATCATGCGCCCGCCCCGTTCTCGATCTTGCCGTCGCGCATTTGAATAATCCGGTCGGCTTTTTGTGCAAGGTTAAGATCGTGAGTGGCCAACAGCATGGTGGTCTCTTCTTCTTTACGCAGTTCATCCAAGAGATGAAGAATTTGTTCGCCGGTGTGTTGATCCAAATTTCCGGTCGGTTCATCACCAATAACCACAGCCGGATTTTGCACCAGGGCGCGGGCAATGGCAGTGCGCTGCTGCTCACCGCCTGAGAGTTCGGTGGGATAGTGGCTTTTGCGGTGGCTTAAACCGACACGGTCGATCAAATACTCCACCCGGTCGGGATCCCGCTTTCCCGCCAACGAAAGTGGAATGGATACATTCTCTTCCAGCGTAAGATGTGGCAACAGATGAAACGATTGAAAGACGATACCGACGGAAAAGCGGCGGTGATCGGTTAACTCTTTCGATGTTGCTTTGGTAATGTCTTTGCCCTTGATATAAATCTCACCCTGATCGGGAACATCTACTCCGGCGATGAGGTTTAGACAGGTGGATTTTCCACAACCGGATGGACCGGTTAAAGCCACCATCTCGGCTTTTTCCATCTGAAACGAAATATCTTCCACCGCGCAAACGGTCTCTTCACCACGAATATAATGCTTTATAACATTTTTTAATAGAACTATTGGGCTATTCATTTTTGCGTATTATCTTTCATAATCTTTTTATAATACTAAACTTAGACTATATATCGCTTTCGTATAATCAAAGAAGAGCAACCTAAATATGAATGTTATATCGTTCATTATACAGTACATTATTATAAAGTCAAATTTGAAAACCAATTCTATTCGATAATAAAGAGAAAATAATGTTTATGAATTTTATAAAATTTATAAGATTTGTATTGAAATACTGTTAAAAAAATGTTATAAAAATATATCGCAATAACCATCTAATTTTATTTTGGAGGAAGTTTAATGAAGAAAGTGCTTTTTATGTGCATTGGTGTGTCTGCTTTTGCGAGTGCTGCAATGGCTCAGGTCGGTGTTTTCAACAATGAGCAAGATGTCGGTCCGGAATTGCCTTTATTTATTCCGGGAGAAGCCTCATTTGAGAACGGGACATACACCGTAGGCGGTTCCGGTTCTCAAATCGGCAGAGATCAGTTTTTTGATGAGTTTTATTTTGTTTACAATGAAATGTCCGGCAGTTTTTCCATTCAGGGTGATATTTTTCCCCTCAGCCCTACCGGACACGGCGGCTTTATGATTCGGGAAGATTTAGACGCGAATTCTGTCATGGTCGCTTGGACACGTCTTGCGGACGAAAGTGCAGGCGGGAATACCGGCGCTACGGTTGGCTCGAATTTCCCTCACATTCGTTGGTTGAAAGACGGCGGGTCTATGGTAGATGGAGATGATGATGATCCTGCCGGTGGTTTTACGGATGAAAACGTCGGTCCGGTTCGTGTGGATCGTGTTGGAAATACCTACCGTATGTATTCACGCAATGCGTCCGATGAATGGGTGTTGCAATATGAAGAAGAAGTTCAAATGCCGGAAACGGTTCTAGTAGGATTGGCAGTTACAGCCAGAGCCGTGGAAGGATTTGGTGAATACGAATTTTCGGAAGTTGAAATCACAGAATTTCCATTGTGGGTTGAACGGTCCATTCCAGCGGATGATGTGGATCCAGGCCAGGTAATTTCAGGAATTACATTGACAGCAAAAGCACGCGATGGACAATCCGTCGATACCGTGATTACGGAACGTGCCCCTGCTGACATCCTCTTGTCGAATGCAAATGCATCCGCGGGTACAGTCGCGTTGAATGGCAATGAAATCGTTTGGACACTGAACGGCCACAGCGGCGAAGCCACCTTAACCTATGACTTAACCAACGGACCCCGTTCCGGCTTTGGCTTGCAAGGTGTGTTTGCCGATGGAATTAACGAAGAAAGTTTTATCGGCGGGGATGCAGTGTTGCCGAAAAATCCTGAATTTCAAACCGATCAAGAACCGGTTCAGTTGATTGACGGTGAAGTGGTACTCATCCAAATTGAAGATGCGCGCCCGTTTTTTCCGGATGAACGGAACTGGGGATTTATTGCCGATCCGTCTCTTGCCAGTGGAATAGGATTGATACACATAACCGGCGGAATTTCTCAATTCTTGGAAATTCCTGTCATCATTCCTGAAAACTACGGTGACTTATTTATGTTCGGAAATGTTTTTGGCCCGGACGGCAATGCGGATTCATTCTTCGTCAGTGTTGAGTTCCCCCCGGAAAACAACGATGAGCAGATTTGGGATTTTGGCAATGGAATTCCCAGTGGTATCCTCTGGCATTTGGACTGGGTGAGCAGCCGAAATCCAGCTGAGTTTGATCCGCGCCCGTTTTTTGATTTTTTACCTGGAGAAAATTTCATCATGTTCAGCCCTCGTGAAGGAGCTTCCATGATCGATTGGATTGCAGTAACGAATAACCCGGACGCGGTTGATTTAGCCACATTCTCAGAAGTGACTCCAGCAGACCCGGGCGCTTCTGTCACTGAATACATGTTGCATTAGTAGATTGTCCATCAAAAAATGACGGCTGGTTATCCGTTGTTGCCCCCCTTGATAAGGGGGGTAGGGGGGATCGACACCCTTCAACCAATCGTTAGAAAAGTACTAGAGCATATCAGAGTTGAATAGCCGGGGAGCACCGGCAATATCGACTTGTTGGATTGATCAAAACGCCCCGTCAAAAGCCGGGGCGTTTTTTTTTTGCTGAATTTACCGTTTCGGACATTTTTTTAAATCCCCGTTGCAATCCTGTAAGAGATATGCTAAAAAGGTGTATCGCTATAGCGGTTTAATATTATCTAATGTGGAGGAAGTACTATGAAAAGAGCGCTCTTTGCACTCACAGTTGTATCACTGTTTGTTTCAGCAAGTTTTTCTCAGATCGGTATTTTTGAAGAACGGGCAGATGTCGGCGATTTGATACTCGGCCCGGGGCAAGCGTCGTTTGATAACGGCACATATACGATGGACGCGTTGGGCACCACCATCGGCCGCCGCAGCTTCGCGGATGAGTTTAATTTCGTCTACAGCGAAATGTCCGGCAGTTTCGCGATTGAATGCGATCCGTTTCCATTGTTGCCGGATGGCGAAGGCGGCATCATGATTCGCCAGTCACTGGATCAAGATTCCGTTCATGGATCATGGCTCCGCATTGGCGCTTCGATACCTGGTGGCAATACCAATGCCGCGGAAGGCTCCGTTTTCCCGCATCTTCGCACCATTAAAGGCGGGGGAACCATCGTAGACGGCGATCAGGAACCGGGAGGCATTTCGGATAACAATATCAGTCTGATCAAAATCGAGCGGATCGGCAACAGCCTCCACTTTTATACCTTCAGCACCTCCGATGAATGGGTGTTGATCCAAAGCGAAGCTGTCCCGATGTCTGAGACGGTTTTGGCCGGTTTGGCAGCCACGGCAAACGGGGCCGAACTACTTGGAGAATTTGAATTTAATGATGTCGCCGTGACGGAATTTCCACTCTGGGTTGGTAGAGCATTGCCGACTGAAGACCACGAACCCGGCGCTTCATTAACCGGGGTAACTTTAACCGCGAAGGCACGGGATGGTGAGACCGTAGATGCAGTAGTCGAAGAAGTCGGTCCTCCCGATGCCGTCATTTCAAATGTTCAAGCCTCTGGCGGAACGCTAAGCAATGTGTCAGACAACGGATTTACGTGGACGTTGAACGGCCATTCCGGCGAAGCGACCGTTACGTATGACATCACATTAGGAACCAGCGGTTCGGCTTCATTTACCGGAACGTTCTCGGATGGTATCAATCCCGAAAGTTTCATTGGCGGCGACATGCTGCTTCCCAAAGTGCCGGCCTTGGCGGCCGAAGCGGATACAATTGAACTGAATCCAGATAATCCGGTCGTCATTCAAGTGGAAGATGGCGTTCCGGTCCGGGACCCGGTAGAAAATGGTGACTGGGGGCTGTTCTATGACCCGGATGCGGACGGCGGTATTACCATGGTTGGTGTAAGCGGCGCGATTGCCGGTTGGTTGGAATTTCCCATTAATATTCCCGCCGGCTATGGAGATCTATTTATTTTCGGCCATGTGCGCGGTGAAGATGGCAACAGTGACTCGTTCTTTGTGGATGTAGAGTTTGAACCCATCAATGATCCGCTAACCATTTGGGATTCGGGAGGCGGAAGAAGCCTGCATTTTGATTGGGTAAAAAGCCGGGAACCGGCCGATTTTGATCCCCGTCCTTTCTTTGGACTAACCGAGGGAGAAAACTCACTCTTTATTGCCCCCCGTGAAGACAGCACATCAATTGATTGGCTTGCAGTGACTAATGATCCCTCCATTGATCCGGCAGCGTTTGATCCATTCACAGGCGAAATCATTGACCCGCGTGAAGGTCTCACCGGAACAGGCATATTCCAAGCCAATATGGATATTGCTGAAGCAGGCGGTGACAATTTAGGCGAGTCGGGTGCTGCTGGTTTTGACCCCGATACAGGAACCTATACGGTGATTGGCAGCGGCAACGATATTTGGAATACCGCGGATAACTTCCATTTCCTTTATTCGGAAGTGACAGGTGATGTCACATTGCGGGCAACAGTAAATCTTGACCAATTCAGCGGCAACGCAACCTGGGCGAAAGCCGGACCGATGATCCGCAATGAGTTGGAACCGGAATCCGCATTCGGGTTCTCCATGATTCGCACACAAGGTAGAGACTTTGGTCCGCAATGGCGCTTATTCTTTGGGGAAAACGCCGCATGGGGTGGCGATGAAACATTGGTTAGCGGTGGATTAACAAACCGGGTTGAAGTTTCCCGCAGTGGAACCACAATCACCTATGCCTATGTTGATTCGAACGGTGAGCGGGTAGAGGCCTTGGTTCTGGAAGACGTAGAAATGGATGACCCTGTCTTTGCAGGACTCGCGGTGACTGCTCACGACGTGGGGACGCTTTCGATTGGTACCTTCACGGATGTCGAACTGATTACAGGAGATGGCCCTGTTACCGTGGATGAGTGGTCTTTATATTAAAATGATAAGCGCTAAATATGTACTAAAACGCCTCGTCCATAGACGGGGCGTTTTTTTTGACGTAGCGTGAAGTTATGTTATAATTACGTTAAGAATAGATTACGATTTTGTTTAGGGAGAAAAGTTATGAAGAGAAGTATTTTTTTGTTGTTGTTTGTTGTGTTTTCTGTTTCTGTCTCAATGGCTCAAATCGGTGTTTTTGATGCAAATTCCGATATTGGTGAACCGGATATTCCCGGTTTGGCTGACTTTTCCGATGGAAATTACACCGTGGATGCCGTTGGATCCGGGGTAGGGAACAATTCCCTTACCGATCAATTTCATTTCGTCTACAGCGAACTCTCCGGCAGCTTTGCGATTGAAACGGCCCCGTTTGATGTGGGTGGAGTCGGCCGCGGCGGCTTGATGGTTCGTCAGTCGTTAGACGCAGACGCTCCGCATGGCTCGTTGCTGATGACAGATGATTTCAACGTTTGGCCGCATATCCGCTTTTTGCAAGGCGGCGGGACCATTCTTGACGGCGATCCGGACGATGCGGAATCGGTTTCCATTCGCATTGAGCGGTTGGGCAACTCGCTTCGCCTGTACCGAATTGATGGCAGTGGAACCCTGGAACTGTTGAATGAAGAAGTTGTCCCGTTGGATGATACGGTGTTCGCCGGACTGGCAGCCAGTGGAGATGGCGATTTCGGTATCTTTGAATTTACCGATGTTTCGATCGAAGAGTTTCCATTGAATGTGATGAGAACACTTCCAAGCACCGATTTTTCACCGGGCGCTTCGTTCAACCAAGTCACGGTCACGGCAACGGTCCGCAATGGTGAAACGGTTGATGCAAGCGTGCAAGAGGTGGTTCCACGCGGTTCGACAGTAAGCAATGTTCAGGCCTCCGCAGGGGATGTTACCGACAATGGCGATGGAACCATCGATTGGAATTTGGCGGGATTGTCAGGTGAAGCGACTCTTACGTATGATGTAACTCTGCCGAACCGTTCCTCGGTGGCATGGCAAGGAACCTTTAACGATGGAATCCACGATGAAAGTTATATCGGCGGAGTTTCCGTCCTCCCCACCGACCCAACATTTACCGGACCCCCCGCACAACCGTTTGAAGCCGACCCATTTTTTCCAACCGTTATTCAAGTTGAAGATGGTGAAAATGTAGCCGGTGAAGGCGCGTTTGGTTTGGGACTTGATCCCAGAAACGAAAGTGGAATTTTTATCATAAACGTGGCTGCCGGAGCAACCGATTTAATTGAGTTTCCTTTAATGATACCCGAAGACGGTACCTATTATTTATTCGGGAATGTCCGAGGAGAAGACGGGAATAGTGACTCTTGGCATTTTGATATTGATATACCGCCGGATGGTACAGACTTCAGCCGTTGGAATATTGAAAACGCGAAAGAATGGGAACTGGATTGGGTGGAACAAGAAGACCCCAGCAACGATCCGCGTCCGTTTGAACTGACTGCCGGTGAACATTTTATTTATCTTGCCGGACGAGAAGACAGTTCTAGCATTGACTGGATTGCGGTTACAACCAATCCCGATATCGATTTGGATAGTTTTGATCCGGAAGCGCAATTTATTGCCTCCCGCAGCTTATCGGATGACTTTTTGGAAAATGGAGAAAATACGCTTTCGGCAGAATTGCAGGTCGTCCTTAGAAATACAGTTGATGGGGAGGTTATCGTTCAAGAGTTTATTCCTAATGAGTTTACCCTGTCAAACCTCAATGCATCGGCAGGGGATGCAACCCAAAATGCTGATGGAAGCATTACGTGGGACATCACCGGATTAACTGGACAGGGATTGTCGCTCACGTATGATTTAGAAGCGCCAGCCATTGATTCTCCGGTATTTAAAACCGGTAGTTTTAATGGAGAATTAACGATTGCCAATCAAACTCCACAAAATATTGGTGGAGATGATTCAATCGTGATTGCTGGAAATCCGGTTGCGGAAACAGGTGAAACGGTATTTCACTTTATTGAAGATTCTGAAATTAGTTTGCAAGACCGGGTATTCGCTTCTCATCTACACAGCCAATTCGGTCTGACCATTGAGCAGTTTGACGATGACGGCAGTTTACCAACCAATTTGGATGGTTCTGTATTCGGCATTGTGAGCGGTTCGGTTGGTTCCGGCAACATCGGCGGCCTGAATATTCATGTCAACGACCCCCGTCCTTTCATTACATATGAAAGCTTTTTGTTCGATGAATTCGCGTTTGCACCAAGCGGCGACCCTCCCACACAAGGGGATGTAACCAACTTGGAAATTGTGAACAATACACATCCGGTAACCGAAGGATTAGACTTGGGTGAATTACAAGTTCATGTAAATCCGGAAGGGGTTGCATTTTTGGCGAATCCACCGGAAGGGGTAACGGTTCTAGCCACATTGCCGGAGAACCCGGAAGCCGCCGTATTTTGGGTCATTGATGCCGGAACTACGGTTAATGGCAACAATGTACCTGGACTACGCTTTGGTTGGGGACTTGGAGATGTAAACCTTACTCCAGCGGGCATCGATTTACTCAACCGCATGATTGCGTTTGCATTGGGAGAAGATGTTCCTGAACCACCGGTTTCCGTAGAGCACTTTATGTTGTATTAGTGTACACAATATACACAACCAAAAGGCACGGTGAGAGATCGCCGTGCCTTTTTTATGAAGATGTTCAATCGATATACCGAAATAATTCACTTGAATTCCTTCAATAAATATGTTAGTTAATAGATAAACTTAGAATATTGGGAGGAAGTATTATGAAAATGCTATTCTATTTCTTTAGTGTAATATCGGTGTCGGTTACGATGGCACAGGCTCAGATCGGTATTTTTGATGAAGCGGTCGATGTCGGTGAACCCATCCTGGCGCCCGGTCAATCCAGTTTTGACGGCGGCACGTATGAGATGGATGCTCTTGGGACCACCATTGGCAGAGGTGGATCACTGAGCGATCAGTTCCATTTCATCCATTCAGAAATGTCAGGCAGTTTCTCGATTGAAGCCGACCCGTTCCCGGTTATCGATGCCGGGCGGGCTGGAATCATGATCCGCCAAAGTCTTGAGCCGGATGATGTTCATGCTTCGTATTTAATGACCAGCAATTCCGCCGCGGATAGTGGGGGAGCGGATAGTTCGGTTTATCCGACATTTCGTACCATACAAGGCGGCGGGACAAATGTAGACGGCAATGTGGAATTGGGCGATAACCATATCGGGCCGGTTCGCATCGACCGGATTGGAAACAGCTTCCACTATTTCACCATGAATGCGGCCGGCGAATGGTTGTTTCAACAAACGGAAGTGATTGCAATGGAAGACCCGGTTCTGGTAGGTTTGGCGGGCACCGGTGAAGGCGAAGATCAATTGGGATTGTTTGAAATTCGGGATGTAGCTATAACCGAATATCCCTTACAAGTTGTCCGCTCAATTCCAACGGAAGACTTTCAGCCCGGTGACTCATTATCCGGTATTTCTATTACGGCAAGTGTCCGCGGTGGCGAAACGGTGGATGCGGTGGTCAATGAGCTGACTCCTATCGGTTCCACCATCTCGAATGTTCAATTCACGGCCGGTGACGTTTCCTTCACAGCGAAAGGGAGCATCGATTGGACCTTAAGCGGCTTGTCTGGTGATGCGACATTGACCTATGACATTACCCTTGGTCAGGGGCAGACCGCTCCATGGCAAGGAAC
>CAYVAZ010000065.1:0-18355 GCA_964449065.1 uncultured bacterium | reverse complement strand
TCAACGCTTTATCTGAGGGTTCGGTGCTTGTCACGAATCACTGTTTTTAGGATAATGGATGTGAGAGATATCATAAAGTTTATGATGTTAACCGTATTGGAGACCAACCATGCAGCGGAGAATAGTTTTATCGTTATTCGCGGGTGTTTATTTGATGGGATGCGATGACCAGGCCATCGAAAGTCTGACATCAAGCCAAGAAGAACCGGGAGAGAATCCGGAGGAGAACCCTTTGACAGTTGAGAGCAAAGAAGGATTGGAAGTGGCCACATTCGCGGGGGGATGTTTTTGGTGCATTGAGTTCGCGCTGGACCGCACCGACGGCGTGGCGGCAGCGATCAGCGGATACACCGGCGGCGATGAAGTTGACCCAACCTACCGGCAAGTTGCTTCGGGGACAACCGGGCATTTGGAAGCAGTACAGGTGAAGTATGATCCCAGTGAGGTAAGTTACAAACAGCTGCTGGATATCTTTTGGCGCCAGATTGATCCGACCGACGCCGGCGGGCAATTCGCGGACAGAGGATATCACTACACGACCGCGATCTTTTATCACAACGAAAAGCAAAAGAAACTGGCGGAAGAATCAAAACAGGCATTAGAGAATTCCGGCATTTTTGATCGGCCGATTGTCACCCGAATCGAGCCGGCCAAACCATTCTATGAAGCGGAAAAATACCATCAGGATTACTCCAAAAAGAACCCCAGCCACTATGAGCGCTATGCCTACGGATCGGGCAGAAAACCGTTTATTGAAACGGTATGGGGAGAACAAGAGAACTAACTTGAATCCCCCTCTTATAACAACTACTTTTCCTCCACAGGTAGACGAATGGTAATCTGTTTGATAGGGTCATTTTTCAGGCGTCTACTGGAGGTAAAATTGTGGTTGAACCAATCGTTATCGTGCACGGATGGAGTGATGAAGCAGCCAGTTTTATTGAGCTGGCAAAATTCCTAAGTGAAAACCTTGGTGTGAGCGTAGAGCAAATTGATTTGGCCGATTGGCTTTCGCTAAACGATGAAGTCACATACATGGATTTACGCGAAGCCATGAACCGGGCCTGGCTCAACAACCCCCGTCTAAAAAAGGCTGCCAAAGTTAATGTAGTTTCCCACAGCACCGGTGCACTGGTCGTGCGCAGCTGGATGACTCATTTTTATGAGAAGAACGAATCACAATGCCCGATTAAACGCCACTTGATGCTGGCGCCAGCCAATTTCGGGTCTCCTCTCGCGCACAAGGGCAAAAAATTTTACGGGCGGTTGTTTAAAGGATTTCAGAAGCGGTTTAAATATGGGCTGGAAACCGGAACCCATTTGCTGCATGGATTGGAATTGGCGTCTCCATTCACGTGGGATTTGGCTGAAAAGGATGTGTTCTCCACCAAGTGGTATGGCAAAGACAACATCATGGCCACGGTTCTGGTTGGCAACCGGGGATATGGCGGGGTGTTTCAGTTGTTGAACGAAGAAGGATCAGACGGCACCGTCCGTGTTTCAACCGCCAATTTAAATGCCGCAAAATTAACCGTGTATTTTGATGAACAGGGCAAGCCGGTCGACGAGAAAAAAACCGTGAACGGGTTTACCTATCATCCCCCAAAATATACCGAACCGAAACCGGCATCCCATACCGCGTTCGGCGTGATTCCCCAGGAGGATCACGGATCGATCACGCAACCCAAACGAACCGGCAAAGGCAAAAACGCTGATTGGGATGACAACGATTTGCGGAACCAATTAATCCTCGAAGCCCTTCGGGTGCAACCCAGCAAGTGGGACGATTGGAAAACAAAACTCAAACTCCAAACCGATTCATTGTACGAGGCCCCCGAAGAAGCGTATTTTCACGGGTATCAAAACACCGTGCTTTGCGTGTATGACACGTTGGAGAATCCGGTGGAAGAGTATGTGGTTCAATTTAAAACCGAACGAACCCAAAAAGGATTTTCCTTGTCGGATTGGGGCTGCGTTTTTCACCAGAAAATCATTCGGGATGTTCACAATTTCCGCAAATTAGACGCGTACCGTTCGTTTTATTTGGATATCACCGCCCTCGAAAAAGAGATAAAAAAAACCAATCAACTCCTTTCTCTCAACATCGATCCTCATCCGGAATTTGATCCATCCGCGAACGACCACATCCCCGTTGGATATCCGAATTCAGATCAAGGCTATCCATTGGATGCGAAAAATATAAGCACCTTTTTCGCGAAAAACCGGACCTTGTTGATTCAAGTCTACCTCACGCGGCTATTGGATGAATACGAAACCTTCCGCATATCACCAGCCCCGGAATACGAAGCCGATCAAAAGAAAGAGAAAAAAGAGCGGACAACCAGACAAAGACGCAAGCGGCAATACACCAAGAAACGGCCTTTGTAAATTGGATATCCTTATGAGACCTCGCCTTTGGTAACATTCATGAAAACATCTTCCAAACTGGTTGGCACTTCACGGAAATAAAGCACTTCAATGCCTTTTTCAATCAGCAATTTGTGCAATTTGGGTATGTGAAGCAGATCGCCGACATATTCTACCCGCGTGATTTGCCCCATTGGTTCAACATTCTTCACGCCTTCAAAATCCCACAAGATTTTATCCAAGCGTTCATCCGCCTGGATCAGTTCGATTTCCAATAACACATTTTCGCGAATCTCGGACATGATTTTGCGGATGTCTCCGGCGGCCAGCAGTTGCCCTTTTTCCACAATGCCAATTTTGTTGCAGCAATCCGCCAACTCCGCCAAAATGTGCGATGAAATCAAAATGGTCTTGCCCATTTTGCGCAATTCTTTAAGCAGCTCTTTAATGTAATGGCGGGCGCGGGGGTCTAGGCCGGAGGCGGGTTCATCCAATATGAGCACTTCCGGGTCGTGCACCAATGTTTTCGCCAAGCAGAGGCGCTGTTTCATCCCGCGGGATAGGCTCTCTACAAACGCGTCTTTTTTGTATTCCAAATCCAAAAGTTGAATGACATCGCGGATAATGGTTTTGCGTTTGTCTTTTTTGATGTTGTAGGCGGCGGCGAAGAAATCAAGATATTCCCACACACGCATGCCTTCATACACGCCAAAGGTATCGGGCATGTATCCCATCGAACGCCGGACATCCATCGGCTGTTTGGTAACGCTGTAGCCGTTGATAAACGCTTCGCCTTCCGTCGGTTTCAGCAAGGTCGCCAAGAAACGGATGGTGGTGGTTTTCCCGGCTCCGTTCGGACCGATAAACCCGAAAATATCGCCCTTATCGACATGCAGATTAAAATCTTTTACGGCAACATGATCACCGTATTTTTTGGTATAATTATTGACCGTAATCATTAAACGCCCCTGCTTTTATGTAGTATTCCCTCTCCAAGATTGGGGAGGGGTAGGGTGGGGTTGATGCGGCGGACTTTTAACCCCCCACCACCTAGTACTCTGTCAATCAAAAAATGACGGCTGGCTATCCGTTGTTCCCCCCTTGATAAGGGGGGCTAGGGGGGATCGAAGAACGCTTCCAACTACGCAAAATCCCCCGGAGCCTACGGCTCCACCCCCTTATGCAAGGGGGTATAACACTGCGCTAACGCTTGTGAATGACTGATCCCATTCATTTCATGTAGATACTAAGTTATCTCCCATCATGTAAGCCTTGATGAACTACTAGTATTTTGTCAATCAAAAAATGACGGCTGGCTATCCGTTGTTCCCCCTTGATAAGGGGGGCTAGGGGGGATCGATACCCGTCATTTAATCGTTGATACTGTACTAGCCTCCCCCATTACATTGGGAGAGGAACAACAGATATTAAAACAATTCAGATCGTTTATTCTTCGTATTCCAGTCTTGCCAGTTCCAATGAATATCCCAAAAACGAATCATCGCCTTCGTTGCCGTAATCCATTTCCATGCTGATTTGAAACGCTTCGCGCGGTATCACTTTATGCTGAGCATCCCGGTTGGTGTATTTTACGGTAATAGACCCGGCAATCTTATCGACATACTGATCGGGGTTTTCTACATAGCCGTTTGCGTCGGTGATTTCATCAATCTTTATATACCGTCTGGAAAGGCGGTCGCGGACATACATACCCGTTTCCGCCTGCAAA
The DNA here is from genome assembly GCA_964449065.1 of uncultured bacterium. Classification (GTDB taxonomy): domain Bacteria; phylum Hinthialibacterota; class Hinthialibacteria; order Hinthialibacterales; family Hinthialibacteraceae; genus CAYVAZ01. The sequence goes on along the minus strand of CAYVAZ010000065.1, from coordinate 14,259 downwards.
GGTTGGTTGTTCATGGTTTGAGGCCTTCTTCCTGTGCGGTGGTTTTCAATGCGTTTGGGGTTAAATTCCAAGCGCAGCCAGTTGATTCGTCCATACTCTAACGGCAATTCAGTAATGATCTCACTGCGAACCTCGCTATTGGGTTCTACCTGCATGAATTGATTGTTGCTGCCGAACCGCCCTCGAAACCCGCCATAGCCGTAGGCACCGAACGCGGTTTGGTTGATTTGCCAATCGTCCGGCTGCAGCGTGTGGGTGCCCAGCATGAGTTCTTCTATGGTGGATGAAGTTGTCAACAAGGCTTCTCCGTTCGGATGAATTACGTTGTCGCCCAGCATAAAATCAAGCGCGCTCACATCGGCATGCGCCACAAAGACCGCCATGCCTTGGGTGGCCGGGCTTTGAAAATAGTATTGCGCAAAGCCTTCCGCCAAGCGGTCGCGTATGAATAGGCTCATATCGCGGTTGTCGCGGCCATAATTCATCCGGCGCGGACTCATTTGCCAGGTGTTATACAGTTCCAACCGCTGCGCGTTTCTCCATTTTCCATCCAAACGCACCGTTTCTCCCGGCTGCATGTTGCTGAGATGGATCATCCGTTCTTTGAGATAAAGCCGGGTGCCGGTCAGAGGGAACGGTGTGTTGTTGGTGATGCCCCCTTCCAACTCATTATCGCGAAAGCGGATATTCATACTGACCCCATCGCCGATGGGGAGGGTGTGCTGGGCTTTGAACGACCGCTGCGACCAGTGATAGATGAGAAAATCATCGATTTGATTCGCGCGGGGATGAAACGATACGGCCATGCTGTTATCGGATGCCATGGTTTGCGGGCGGAACATGTTTTCCCACGCCGCCATGGGAAAGGCTTTGGGTTCTTCAAAGCGGATGGTGTACCATTTGCGAATGGGAGAGTAAACCGAGCAGAATGTGGTAGAGCGCGCGTATTTGGCATCCGGCTTGGATTCCAGCAGGCTGATCTGGTTGGCGATGACCTCGGAATGCTGGCTGAATGAGCCGATATAGTATGCCCCATACGCAAAAATCACCGCCCAAACCGGAATGGTAAACCACGCCCATTCCAACCGCTTAATGCTGCGAAATACCAAATAATTGACCGGCACCAAAATAATGATGTACAGCCCCAAATACATGGCAACAAAACCGGTACTGGGCAGTTCCGCCTGCACCATCCAGCGCAAAAACGAAGTAATGGCGGCATCCAAATTGTCGATCATCAGCGGTGTAAAACTTAAATTGTTGGAGGCCAAATACGTTAAAAATATTTCTTGATACACCGGTTCAAATAGAGGTTCGCGCAAGCTGGATGCCACCCAAACCACTTTGCCGGCACCCCATGGCCGTTCGACCAAAAAGGGATGATCTCCCGCTTTAATCCGCACATTAATCTTGGGGTCATCCAGCAACTCTCCCGTGGCGGCCACCACGCTGGGCAGCAGAACCGGATCACTATTTTCGTTGACGGTGCTGAGGTTTTGCTTGGCGGGAAGAACAATAGAGCCATCCATCGTGACCGGCGAGTAAAGCCGCAGTGCAGAAGAATTCAGCATTTGCCAGCGTTCTCCACAGGCCAGCACCAAGGTTCCGCCCATTTGAATCCATTGATCCAGGGCTTTTTCCTGTTCCGGCGTGAGAACCAAATTGTCATTGCCGTCCCAGATGAGCGTGTCGATGTTCTGCATCCCCACCCAACTTTTAGGCAGATAAATGGATGAGGTATACACCACTTCACGAAAGATTTCCGCGCGGTCATCCTCTTCACGATGGGCCAAATGCTCATGGGTTCCCCGTTCCGAACTTAACAGCGCGATAAAGCGGGTTGATTCGACCGCCGGGGTAGAAACGGTTATCACTTCAAAATCAATTTTTCGTCCGCCGGTTTGCAGATAAAACTCCAACTCGTCCAGTGTTTCCGGCAAAAATACATAGATGGTGTATAACTGTTTTGCGCGGGCAGGCAGATCGACAGGCGTGCGGTACACGATTTGCCCGTCTTTAAGCTGGACGATTAAGTTGCCGGTAAAATCATCGTCTAAATTATTGAGTTCAATACGGATAGGTACCCAAGCCCTCATGCGGCGAAAGGGCTCTTGGGGATCCAAACCAATCACCACATTGGCACGGATATTCAGGTCAGAATCGACAGGAGACAGTTCCGCCGATTTCTCATCCAAGACGGCTTGCGCCATCGCGGGCGGTTTCCAGTCGGCAAACCATAAAAAAAATGGCAATACGGACGTAAAAATAACAAACAATTGCTTTGGGAGCATCGTTATATGTTTAAAGTTGTGTTGGAACGGAATCATTGAGCGTTACCATTTTCCGGAATTTTTGTCTACCGTATATTTCTGTAACGTTTGCAAATGGTCATGGGTTTTATAAAAAATTGTTACCGATTGAATATACGATATCAAAATTGAGCACTGATTGTCAAACGGAAGCGTATGGAATATCCAATTATTCTTGTTAAGATTAACCTTTCGTTTTGACATAACGGTTTGAAAAGCATACCGTAGTCACATTGGTCAAACTCTTATTAATCGAAAATTATAAACTCAATACGCAATGAAAACAAAATCTATTTCACCGTTTTATCAATCGGACTTATTGCGGATTTACCGCTCTCCACTGTTGTGGGGAGAATTAACCCGCTTTTTGCGCGGCAAAAAATCGTTTATCACGCTGCTGCTGTTTTTGAGTGGTTTGACCTTTCTGGTAGGGCAAAATTGGAGCGCCTTTACCAGCCATTGGGCGCCGGATCAAGATACCGCCCGCGGGGCGCGGGAACTGTTCTTGTCTTTGTCTTTCGGGCATTTGATTTTGATTACGCTGGTCACCCCGTTTTTGATGGCGCCTTCGATCGCGGAAGAACGGGAGAAGGATACGGTTGAACTGCTGTTTTCCTCTCCGATTTCTATCAGCCATATCTTGTTTGCCAAAATGCTTTCGCCTCTCATTTTCATGTTTTTTCTGTTGGTTTCCGCCAGTCCTGTGCTTTCACTCTGCTTTTTGGGCGGTGGGTTAGACATTGGTGAAGTCGCCCGTACGTATTTGATCCTGTTGACTGCAACGTTCACCTACGGCTGCTTGGGGATTTTTTGCTCTACGTTAAGGTCAAGGGTGTATGAAGTGTATTTGGTTTCAGCGGGCATGATTTTGCTGGCGGCGTTTTTGCTGCCCTACCATGGTTCGATTTGGAAATATATGGATTCGTTCCGGTGGTATGACGATACCGGATTCAACCATGGGCTGCAATATCTCAGCCCGTTTTTTTCCCTACGCAACGAGTTCAACCCACTGCGCGGTCTTCGGGGGGCGGAATCCATTCTTCCTGACTTTATTCATTATCTTCGTTCCGGCGAACTCCGGTTTTTCAGCTATGCTATGGGGGCCTATATTATTTCTTCGATAGGCCTAAGCGGCCTGTTTTTGTGGGGGGCGGTATGGCAAATCCGCCGGTTGTCTCAAGGAATTGAACTGAGTTCGAACCACAAAAAGATCATGGATCGCATTGTACGATTCGGCATGGTCTTACTCATCTTTGGCTTGGTCATCTTGTGGATACGCATCTTGGTCAGTTTGGAATTCCTGCAAGCCGTCATTTTTGTGATGAGCACCATTGGGTTGGCGTTTATGGTCTACATTTGCGCCACAATGTTCGGCATCATGGACGGCGGTGACGAAGTGCAAGAACACGAACGCGAGGAAGATTTTTCATTTGATGTCACCTCTCAAGAAGGAAATCCCGGCATTATGCTGGAAAAGCGGGTGCAGTGGTTTGCCAAGATTTCCACACTGATTCGTCTCTGCTATTTATCCCTGATGATTTCAATCTTCACCCTGCCGCTGGCCTCTTACAGCGGGTCGTGGCTGTTTTTGGCGCTTCCGTTTGTGACCGCGGCGTTGTTTACCCTACCGTTGTCCGCCACCAGCATTAGTTCGGACCGGGAACGCGGACTGCTGGATTTGCTGCGCACGACTATGCTTTCATCCAAACAAATTATCCAAGCCAAGTTTTGGACAAATTTACAATACAGCTTGTTTATTGCGTTGGCGCTGTATGTGCCGGGGATGTCCCTGCAAATTATCTGCGGCATGTTGGGGTTTGAGGTAGACTTGTTCACCAACGCGAACAGCGCGGTTGCCATTGTAGTATATCCCATCGTCCTGTTTTTCAGTCTGCTTCTTTACACCTCCTTTGGCTTGTTTTGTTCCGCCTATACCGGAAAAACCAACCGGGCGTTGGTCTTATCCGGCTCGGTTATTCTCATCACCTTAATTGTTCCCTTTGTAATTCCACCGCTCGAAGATCAATCCGGTACATCCGCGGCTTATTTGGGGACACCGGTTCTATCGATTGTCAGCCCATTGGTGGGGGTCGCTTCCTTGTATCCGAAAGACAACATCAGCATAACGGGGCGGACATTGATCAATGCCGGCGGCGACTCGATTTTTTATCCGCTTATTTACGTGTTGATTCAATGTGTCTTGTGTATAATCGGCACCATGATATTTTTGGAACAGGCCCAAAAACAATTGGACTCCTTAGATTAAACGATCCCGGTATACGAATACATGATGACACCTTGGTATGGATTGGTTTGGTGGATGCTTCAGCCGGTCGCGAAACTCTTATTTGGATTTACGGTGACCGGTTTTCAAAATCTACCCCCAAAGGGAGCGGTGGTGATTGCCTGCAATCATTGCAGTTATTTAGATCCACCTTTGGTGGCGATTTCCGTCCGGCGGCAAATTTGTTTTTTGGCTAGAGCCAGTTTGTTCCGCAACCGTTTGTTTGGAGCGTTAATCAAATCGTTCGGAGCACGCCCGGTTTCGCGCAGCGATGCCGGCGGGATGAAATCGGCGTTGCGGCTGCTGCGCGAACAAAACGCTTTGCTGCTGTTTCCGGAAGGAACCCGTTCGCTGGACGGAAAACTGCAGCCCATAAAATCCGGAACCGCCTGGCTGGCCATTTACGGCCGCTGTCCTATTGTTCCGGTATGGATTGATGGCTCATACCGGGCGTTGCCGAAAGGGGGTTCCGTTCCAAAATTCAAAAAAATACGTGTGGAAATCGGAGAAATGATTGATCCGCTTGAGATTGAAGCGGTGGACAGAGACGCCCTTATAGCAGCGGTCACAGAGCGGTTGAGCAGCCGCTTGCAGGAAATGGAACAAAGGTATTTGCTTGCGGATGGTACGCAAACGGAATCCAGCACTTCAAAAACTTGAAGACCAGTCATAAAATAACACCGATGACACGGATGTTTGTTGGATTAAATGGTTAGTGGAATGGTAATTTTTGCTATAGAATGAAAAATACTTCCGCGTCATTTTTCATCGGCTTACATACCTTACCTGATTACAATACTCTAGTAAAATCAGTTGGTTTAAAGTCAAAATGCATGAAAAACCGCCGGTTTGATACAATCATTCCGCAATTCGATCTGACAAATAATCAAAAATGACTATATTGATTGCTGACAGCAAAATTTTCCCCTCGAATTTGGAGGCATAGACGTTCATGGTTGAACAACTCGAAGAACTAACAACAGAAAAAGAATTTTCAGAAACACCATCCACCGACGCAACGAGATCCAATGAAGTCGGCTTGGATGAACCGCTGGAATTATCGCGGCACACCGGGGAAGAGGATGACATAGAAGTGCAGGACGACGCCGATTTTGAAGCGATGATTGACGATTCGTTCAGTACGTTTCAACGCGGTGAAATCGTCACAGGAACCGTGGTAAAGGTGAATCAAGATGAAGTGGTTGTGGATATCGGTTCCAAGTCGGAAGGGATCGTGCCGTTGGATGAATTTATCCAAGACGGTAAAGACACGAATATCTATGTCGGGCAGGAAATTGAAGTGATGGTCCTTCGCCGCGAAGGCAGAGACGGTCTGCCCGTTCTTTCCCGCAGCCGCGCTAAAGAATACAAAACCCGTACAACACTGCACAACGCGTTCAAAAACCAAGAACCGGTTACATGCGAAATCAAAGAGGTGATCAAGGGCGGTTTCGATACGTCGCTGGATGGGATTCGCGCGTTTATGCCGCACTCGCAATTAGGGATGAACGTGAAAACCGATGCGGAGAAAAAATCGTTAATCGGCCAAACCGTTCAGGTTCGCATCCTGGAAATGAAGCCCAAGCGTGACTTGGTGGTTTCACAGCGGGTCTTGCTGGATGAGCAGCGCAAACAAATGCGCGAAGAAACCCTGGAAAAGCTGGAAGAAGGCTTGCGCGTAAAAGGGTTGGTGAAAAACCTAACCCAATTCGGCGCGTTTGTGGATCTGGGTGGTGTGGACGGTTTGCTGCATGTGAACGACATGTCGTGGTCGAAAATCAACAAACCGCAAGAAATCGTCAATATCGGCGATACCATTGAAGTCATGGTTTTAAGCATCGAAGGCGACCGCATCTCCGTCGGCCTGAAGCAACTGCAAAAGAATCCGTGGGACGATGTCCATGAAAAATATCCCGAAGGAAAAGTGGTTTCCGGTAAAGTGATGAAACTGGAAAAATTCGGGGCCTTTGTTGAGCTGGAAGCAGGCATTGAAGGTTTGATCCATATTTCCGAAATGTCGTGGACGAAACGGGTGAAACATCCATCCGAAGAAATAAAAGTCGGCGACGAAATCCAGGTCAAAATTTTAGGGATCGAAGACGAACGCAAACGCATTTCGCTCAGCTACCGTCAAACGGAAGTGGATCCATGGACGCTTGCCCATGCCAATCATCCGGCAGGCAGTGTAATCGAAGGCGAAGTGACCGGCATGAAAGAATTCGGCGCGTTTGTCCGCTTGCCGGAAGGCGTGGACGGTATGATTCACGTATCCGATATGTCGTGGGAAAAGCGTGTAACCAGCCCCAAGCAAGTTGTCAAAACCGGAGAGGTAATCAAAGTCAAAGTGTTGGAAATCGTTCCCGAAGAAAAACGCATTTCTCTTGGTTTGAAGCAGATGGATGCCGACCCGTGGATTGCGCTTTCGCAGAAATACCGCGTGGGGCACAATGTCCAGTGCAAAGTGGTTCGCGTAACCGATTTCGGCGCCTTTGTTGAGATTGAACCGGGTGTGGAAGGTTTGGCACACGTATCAACACTTTCAGAAGAACGCGGCAGATCTCCAAAGGATTTGGTGAGGCCGGGTGAAATATACACCATGAAGATCATCAAGTTTGATTTATCCAGCCGCAAAATCGGATTATCGTTAAAAGACTTCGACAAAGAGCAAGAAAAGAAAGAAGTGCAAAAATATTTAGCCGAAGACACCGGCAGCAATGCGACGTTGGGTGAAATGCTAGGCGAGCAAATGAAGAAACTGATGGAACAATCCGCAAACGTATCGACTACCGAAGAAGAATTCTTCAAACGCAAAAATGAAGAGGAAGATGAGTAAGGCTAAAACGCTTTTATCACCAGCAAAGCACTAATCAAACACAAGGGGGCCCCTATTAAGATGAGGGGGCCCAAAAAGCAAAGCGCAAACCCGATTCCGAACAATCCCAAACCAATTATGATTGCCAAAGTGCGTCCCAGAACTCCAATCAACACAAGCACCAATTGAATAGGGAGCCATAAAAGTTTTACTAACGCGTCCAACACGGCAGTTCTCCGGTTCATTTATTAAACCAATCCGTTTTATACCAATTGCATTGAAAATGTTATTTATAAATTGTCTTACCATCGTAGGGGCAGCCCCCTGTGGCTGCCCTGCTGTGGGGTAACCACTGGGGGTTACCCCTACAAAATAAAAGAAGTCATAACTCACATTCTTTTTTCAACTTGGTATTATATCCCGAAAATATTATAAGGTACTTCCTGCCGGCGGTAAGATAGAGTAAGATTCCGATGAATTAATTTTCTTGTAATTTAATAATCCTTAGAGGTTTATAATGAAAAGACTCTTCTTGTTAGCGGTAAGTATCATCATCATTACTATTTCTGTTACAACTCATTCCGCTCCGCTTAAACCGCGTATGGTTGTGCTTACAGATATTTCTACATGGGAGCCGGATGACATGGAATCTATGATTCGGCTTCTTGTCCATGCCGATTTATTCGAAATTGAAGGACTGGTTTATACAACCGGTTGGAGTTTGGAAACCACCCGTGATGATTTTATTGACCTGATTCATGATGCAATCAATGCCTATGAAAAAGATTCACCCAATCTTCTAAAACGATCTAATCAGAATGAACATATAGAAAGTGAAACTCAACAAAAAATTGGATATTGGCCAAGCCCGAAATACTTGAGAGATCGCACTCTATTCGGCAGTAAAAAAAGAGGTTTTGAACATATTGGCGAGAATAATATTTCTCCTGGAAGCAATCTGATTATTCAGTTAGCCGATGAAGATGACGACCGTCCGCTTTGGGTAACGGTCTGGGGTGGAGGGAACACAATCGCTCAGTCGATTTGGCAAGTGCAGAAAGAGCGAAGCCCGGAAGAACTGAAAGCATTTCTTCAGAAAATCCGCGTCTATACGATTACGGATCAGGATCGGTCATACAAAAAAGGCACTCCCTATCATATAAGTTCTCATCAATGGATGCGTAGAGAGTTTAAGAAAGACCTCAAGTTTTTCTGGGATGAGTGCGCCTGGAAATTACAAAACGGAATTGGGAAAGCAAATTGGGATGAATACGCCGCCCATATCCAAACACATGGCAACTTAGGCAGTATCTACCCTAAATACAAATATGGTGTAGAAGGCGACACGCCTGCATTTCTTCATATTATGCCAAATGGTCTGAATAACCCTGAAATTCCTGGTCATATTGGTTGGAGTGGGTATTTTGAATGGGGCAAGGGGCAAGATGATGAAACATTTGCTTTAACAAATCACCAAGGTTCAGCCTATCAAACATCTTCAAAATATTTCAAGTATTTCTATCCAGCAATTTTTAATAATTTCGCTGCGCGAATGGATTGGGCAAAAGACGGCGAAGGTAACAGGAATCCAGTTGTTGTTATCAATGATGATAATAGCATTGATATTTTGAACCAAAATCCTAAACAAGGAACGTTGGTCACACTTGATGCTTCCAAATCACATGACCCGGACGGTGACACATTAGCGTTTAAATGGTGGGTCTTATCCGAAGCAGGCTCTTACAATAGTACGGTTGAAATACTGAACAACAACTCAAATCAGGCAAGAGTTAAAATTCCATCAGATTCTACTGGTAAGGACTTTCATGTCATCTGTGAAGTAACAGATGATGGCGCACACAATCTTACTTCATATCGCAGGATTATTTTTGCGCCAACAAATTAAATTGAAATGATCTTCTGCATTTTAAAATGTGGCCCGACGCCGGGGATGAGGAACTCGTCTGAACATACGAGCCAGCCTTGTTTTTGATAGAAACCAACTGCTCCAGTTCGGGCGTTGCACCAGAATTGGCGGATATCTGATTCTGAAGCAATATAGTTTTCTGAGAATTTCAACAATTCACGCCCGACGCCCGATCCTCGATCGTTTGGATGCGTCGCCATGCCGCGTAATTGCCAAGCGGGGGCTTCGCCAATTTCCGAACGCATCCAACTCAAACAACAGATATTGCTTTGTTCGATGAATGCGCCGAAATGTCGCGTGTTCGCGGTTATGATGATATTGTCAAATCGCTTCCAGGTCTCGCATGGTCTTTAGAACAAAAACTCAGAGAAATCGCCGTCATAGAAAAAGACAAAAAACTGGTTGCTTCCTATCGCGTTATCGAATTCATTCATTCTCCCAGTATGAATGCTTATAATAATCTGCGAAAGGCAGCCAAAGCAATACGCTTATGGCCAACAATTCGAGAAGCCGCTCTTCATTTTCTCGAAACCGGTAAACCTCCACAAGAAAGTTCTTCTTGGCCATTTCCTGCTCATGGATTGGTCATTCCCAAGCCTCGGTTCCAGCCGTATTTTCCTAAAACGAAAACGCTGGTTGATATAGTATATTGTGGTGCAGGCATCTTGCCTGCATAATATATAGCAGCGGCTGGAAGCCTGCACTACAATTATTGACTTTTTTCCGGTCCGTCATTTACCGGCTGGAAGCCGATGCTCCCCATACAATTCAAACAACCATTCATCCCTAATCCCTAATCTCTGCATTTGAATTACCGGTCTAAGCCATAGCGGTCCATTTTGCGCTGCAAGGTGCGGCGGTCGATTCCCAACACCTCCGCGGTTTTTGAAATGTTGAATTCCGTTTCATCCAATGCTTTTTGGATGTACGTTTTCTCCATATCTTCCAATGTCTGCACTGGATCCGCTTCCGCAAGTCCGGTGGGCGCCGAAATGGATAGGGTAGGATTCATAGTCAAAAGCATGGCGATTTCCTGTGCGGTCACCACATCCCCGTTGCGCATCAAGAGTGCGCGTTCGCAAATGTTGAATAATTCCCGGATATTTCCTTTCCACGAGTGCTGTTGCAGGTGCCGGATTGCTTCCGGTTCAAACGTGATCCCTTTGCCGGCGGCGGAATTCTGCAAGAACGATTGAACCAAGAGGGGAATATCATCCGGATGTTCACGCAAGGGCGGAGTGCGGATGATGATCACGCTTAAGCGGTAAAACAAATCTTCGCGAAAGTGCTTGGCTTCCACTTCCTTGGTTAAATCGCGGTTGGCGGCCGCCAATAGGCGTACATTGGTTTTTTGTTCTTTGGTCGAACCCAACGGGCGGAACTCGCCGGTTTCGATCACGCGCAGCAGGCTGGCCTGCACGTTTAAATCCATATCGGCGATCTCATCGATAAACAACGTGCCGTTGTTCGCGATGGTCAATAAGCCTTCTTTTTTGGAAGTCGCCCCCGTAAACGCGCCGGCGACATGTCCAAACAATTCATTTTCCAACAAGTCCGGTTTCAGCGTCGCGCAGTTGAGCGCGATGAAGGGCATATCCTTGCGTTTGCTTTGAAAGTGCAGCGCGCGGGCGACGAGTTCTTTACCGGTTCCGCTTTCTCCTACAATTAAGGCGGGCGCGTCCGAATCTTTGGTGCGGTCTATCAGCTGCAGCAGTTGTTGTATTGCTGAACTTTCGCCGACAATTCCATGATTTTTTTCCGCCAGTTGCAGCGCGTCTCTCAGATGGCGGTTATTCTGCATCACTTCGCGGTTGGTTAGGGCTTTTTGCAGGTAGATATCCAGTTCCGAAATATCGCAGGGTTTGGTGAAGTAATGGAACGCCCCTTTTTTGATGGCATCGATGGCGGATTCAATATCTCCATGCCCGGTTAGCACAATGACAGGCAAATCCGGATACTGCTGTTGCAGTTCTTGCAGAAGGGCAATCCCATCCATCTCAGGCATGCGCATATCGGCAACCACAGCCTCGCATTCCGCCAAGGCGGAATGCTGCAATGCGTTCTTTCCGTTTTCCGCCGTATGGATTTGATACCCTTTCCGCTCTAACGATTTGCCTAAGGCTTTGCGGAAAGCGGCATCGTCATCTACGATTAACACCGTGCTCAATCCGTCTCTCCTTGCACCGGGATGGCTATGACGGCATTCGTCCCTTTGCCTGGTTCGCTTGTGATTTCCAAAGTGCCGCCCGCATCCTGAATGATACCGTAGGTGATATACAGTCCCAATCCCGTTCCCTTGCCGACTTCTTTGGTGGTATAGAACGGCTCGAAGATGCGCGACAGAGATTCTTCCGTCATTCCGCAGCCGGTATCCCGAACTTGCAGTTGTACCTGTTGATCCACAAGAGTGGTTTCGATACAGATTGCCGCGTTCTCATTTGTTGCATCCAAGGCATCCACCGCGTTCAACAGCAAATTGCAAACCGCCCGCTCCATACCATTGCGGTCAATGTATAACGATGGAATCTTGGAATCCAATGCCGTTTCAATTGCAATCCCGTTCATTTTGTGCCGGCAAATATCCAGCGCCACATCCACGATATCATTGAGTGTACAGAGTTCACGTTCCACGGTCGGTTTGCGGGAAAATTCCAGCAAGGTTTTGGTGATGTTCTTACAGCGGTTGGTTTGTTCCTTAATGGTCAGCAGCGATTCCTGTACGTCTTTCAGGTCGGATGCATCCGGACGCGGTTTGTCCGTCATCACATCCAAGGCATCATTCGCCACGAGATTAATGGTTCCCAACGGAGTGTTGATCTCATGGGCCACCCCGGCGGCCAATTGCCCGACCGCCGCCAGCCGCTGCGCCTGCATCGATTGCTGCCGTGCATGCTTCACGTCTTCTTCACGCCGCCGCAAGTCTTCCATAATGATATAAACAAAATAGGCAGTTACCACGGTGGTGATGACAAAACTCACCGGCGCGCCGATGACATGCATCGGCAATTCACCGAACAGTTTTAGATCCGTGCTGAACCAGCTTAACCCCTGAACGGCAAAACACAGCGTTACCAATACCGTGACAAAAATGCTCAAGCGGTAACTGAGAACCATCCAGGCAATGATCACAATGGAAAAATAAAAGGTGAAAAAGGGATTCTTGAATCCACCGGTAAAAAACAAAATCAAGGTTAATACGATGATATCCGATAGCACCTGCATCAACGCATTGCTCAATGGATAGTCCGGTTCTTGAATTTGCCGCCAGAAATAATAGTTATAACCGTACATCAGCACGCTGAAGGCGCAGAGCACTTCTCCCTGAAAAAATAATGAATCGATAAACAAACTGATCATGCCCACCAGCAGCAAAGCCGTGGCGGCGTACCATCGTATCCGAATCAGCCAGAACAATCGCTGGCGCTGGATTTCGCGTTCATCATAAAGAGCGGCTGTTTCCAATTGCGTTGGATTCATAGTCGTGTGGAAATGAAATTGCTCTTTCGGGATTGATGGAAATTGACTTTCATGTTTCCATTCTTAATAATAAATCTAACGTAATTTTAGTGGGTTTGAAGAATCTTTCTATGTATTCATTGGATAAAGGAGAGTCTTATGCGCCTGCAAGGAAAAAAAGCCCTCATCACCGGAGCAAGCAGCGGAATCGGTTATGCCAGCGCTCTAAAAATGGCGGAAGAAGGTGCCGATGTAGCCTTTACCTATCGCGGCAACGAAGACGGGGCAAAAAAATTGCGGCAGGAAATTGAAGCAACAGGCAAGAAAGCCCTCTGCATCCAATGCGACATGAATAGCGACGATGAAGTCACCGCTCTTGCCGAAAAGGTAATCGGTGAATTCGGCCGCGTGGATGTCTTGTTCAACAACGCGGGCGGTTTGGTGGAGCGTATGCCCTTCTTTGAGATCAGCAGGCCGAAATGGGATGAAATTTTCGACCTGAATGTTTGGAGCGTGGTATTGCTTACGCAAAAAATCGGCGTCAACATGAAAACCAACGGCGGCGGCGTCATCATTAACAACGCGTCGGTTGCCGGCCGCTTTGGCGGTGGAGTCGGCGCAATGGCTTACAGTACCGCCAAAGGTGCCGTCATTACTCTGACCAAAGCGATGGGAAGAGAACTCATCGCGGATGGCATTCGGGTAAACGGAATCGCACCCGGAATTATCGATACCCCCTTCCACGATAAATTCACCCCGCCGGATGTCATGCAGGGCCTCATGGAAAAAATCCCCATTAAACGGGCAGGAACCTCAGACGAAATGGCATCCATCGTCACCTTTTTAGCGTCGGATGACAGCAGCTATTTGGTCGGTGTGACCATTGACGCCAACGGCGGCATGTGGGTCGTATAAACAAAAAAACGGTGAAATACAATGGAAGAACTGCTCAACAATATCGAACGCTTTCTGCGTGAAAAAGCCCTCAGCTGGGGAATGATTGCCTTGTATTTTTGGGTGATTATTTGCGGTGTCTCATTTTATCTTTACTATCATTACAAAATAAAAGAACACAAAAAAAAGCCAAAACTCACCGGAAAGTTCAAACTGTTGATTGAACGCCTGCAAAAGGTGAAAGCTCTTTTGATGGAAAGCGACTCGAATGTGGAAGAGGCCGAAGAAATTTTTGATAAGGTCGAAAAAGATGCCAAACCATTAGTTGATAAATACGGTGATGACCGCGCCTTTGTAAAAATCATAGGGGAGATTCGCATTTTATTCGATAAAGCCTATGCCCGAATCGATGTCAAAGAGCGGGATCACGAAAAAGTCGCCCGCTTCTTAAAAGGTGAATCCGGCCCCAAAAGCGATGATGATGAAGTTATATAACTGATGTTACGCAATCCATGATTGTCTATTGCTTGAAAAATGGTTTTTGTTGTGAGCCAACTATTCTTAGTCAAACGCAGTG
>CAYVAZ010000064.1:0-18516 GCA_964449065.1 uncultured bacterium | reverse complement strand
CCGGCAGTAGGGCTCGAACCTACGACAACCTGGTTAACAGCCAGGCGCTCTACCAACTGAGCTATGCCGGAATATAAACTTTACCTTTACCTATTTCTATAATCTTAATAAAATTATCAAGATTATCGCCCGCATAAATAACATCTTTAAAGTCGCTGCCATAACTTGGTCTAAGCCAAGGAATTATGCGGTTATTGATGTCTCGAACCGAAAATGATGAATTTATATGCTCAAAACTAGGTTCAATAAATGAACCATCCCAAGCAACTTTCAAGATACGATACTCTGGGATTTCACAATCAGGTCTCCATTCATAAGGAAATCCAGCATTGTGTTCATAAGGAGCATCATCCCAGTCATCTCCCCATTGTTGGTGTAACGGTGCGGTAGTGAACCAAGCCCAGTTACCATCTACGAAGCATAATTTAAATTCATCACTCATGATTATTTACCTTTTTACCCATATCCCTTTAGTCCAAGAGATATGGAGTGTTTTATTACCACACTATGTACAGATGGACTTACTTCTCCATCTGGCAGTTCTGAAATGTCTAACGCAATATTCTCCAAAACTTTTGTGAGAGCTTTTCGTTCGTTTCTTAAAATAATATCATGAGCAGTTATCTCTTTTACAAAAATATCATCGTAAACTTCTTCTTTGCTTTTATAACAAGTCGTACAAAAATGCTGGCTTCGATCCTTGAGGCAATACATCTTTTCAAAATTCACTAGATGATTGCAGGAATTACAAATTTTACCAAAAAATAAAGGAAATGTAATCTTGATGTGCTTCTTTACCATCAACTCTTTTGGCGAAATTCTCATACCAAAAGCCTTTCATTTAGAGAATTCTTCAATGAGTACATATGCTGGAGCTTCATAGTTGCCCAATTTTAAAGTAAGACCATCATCAATAATTGAAGGTCTGTCAAAATCAGGAGACTCTAATACACTTGGCCTCAACTCATTAAAAGGTACTATAACGGTCTTGTTGTTTGCTGTCAAGAGAATAATTAAATTATTTCCTTTTTCCACAAAGCCTTGAACAATCAGCTTGTGACTATTTTTATCTTTAATTGCTTCCTCTGCAAGATCTGGACTTAACCCAAAATGTATTAACATTTATCTATTCCTTTTAATTTAATATTTTTATTTATGCCTTATTTTTTGTAAGCTATTAATAAACGTATCAATACACTTATCCCATGAAAAGGTCAATGCATACTCTCTGCATTTTTTAGGATCTTTTATCAGCGCTACCTTTATAGCTTCCTCTAAGGACTCATTTAAACAACCTACTTCTTCTGTTACCACATCAAGTGGACCCGTAACAGGATATGCCGCTATAGGTAAGCCACAAGCTAGAGCCTCTAACTGAACCAATCCAAATGTATCACTCTTAGATGGAAAAACAAATACATCTGCAGATCTGTAATAGTTTATCAAATCTTTTCCTTTTTTATATCCAGTAAATACAACATTAGGGTATTTAGATTGTAGTTCTTTTAAATATGGGCCGTCACCTACAACCACCTTAGTTCCCTCAGTAGGTAATGACAACCAAGCATCTAAGTTTTTTTCTATTGAAACTCTGCCAACATAAAGTTCGACTGGTTTTTTATAAGAAGCTTTGGTAACACCGGGACTAAATTTTAAAGTATTAACGCCTCTACTCCAAAATACTATGTTTTCAAAATTCCTATTTTCTAACTCTTTTTTTATAGACTGACTGGGAACCAAAATCCTTTTAGAGTTTTTATGAAATAGTTTTAGATATACATAACCCAACCAAACTGGAAAGAACCTAAACCTTTCATGAGTATACTCTGCTAGTTTAGTATGAAAGGCTGTGGTAAAAGGCCAATGCATAAACCTGCAAATTATCTGAGCAGCTACTCCTAGCGGACCTTCGTTTGCTATATGAATATAATCAGGCTTAAGTTTTTTAAGTCTTCTATATAGTTTTATAATTGGAAAAGCTAATTTTATTTCAGGATAAGTTGGGCAAGGAATGTTGAAGAACTGACAAGGCTCTATTAAGTCTACAGAATAACCTCTTTTTTCTAAAGTTTTCACTGTTTGGTTTAGTGTAGTAACCACTCCATTTATTTGTGGAAACCATGTATCTGTAATTAATGCAATTTTCATATCTCTTAAAAATCCCAGTAATCTAGGCATTCTGACTCGATATCCATATCATAACAAATTGGTCGACCTCTATAAACGGTTATATTGTGTCCTTCATATTTATCATTACCAGCTTGTACATCACCTAGACTAAAACGATTAACTAATCTTTCTACTTTAATCTCATCGTCAATTGTCCAGATTTTCTTTTGTGGGTAATATTTCTGGATAACTCTGTCATTTCGCCATGCATAAATTCTAGCAAAATTTTTTCTTTGATGAGGTTTTAGAACTTTGAAATAAAAATAGGCCTCTCTAATGCAAGCATCCCTATCTTCACTATATGGTGATCTTTTAGTAAATTTTAGAACAATATTATTTTTTCTAAATACTTTTCTAAATGCTCCTTCACCAATAAACTTCCAACCTTTTTCACGTGCCTCTTTTTGCGTTTTAAAAGAAAGAGCTTCTTTAATCAACCTTCTTTCATTTTTAGAAGTATGCTGAGTGTACATTCTAAACTCCCCATCGGTCCTTTTTTAGCTTATTATCTTCTAAACGTTTTACATAATCTTCTATAGCTTTTTCTATAGTTACTCCGTAACCACTTAAATCTTTTGCATATTCTGGTGCGTCATCAGATGAGTGAACAACCCAAAGATCATGACTATAAAAATCTGGTCTAAATTCTAATACAAGATTATATATATCACCATCACCTAGTTTAAATTGCATTAGTTATACTCCGTGCCGCCCTTTCGCAGCAAGTAATCTTCGCTTACACTTTTTAGCTGGACTCTTCCCAGTTCATCATGCCTTCTCTCTTCAATAGGTCTAATAACAATACCCTCTCGAATATGCTGCTCTTTTCCAGAAACAGTTTCTTTGCCGGAAGTATATTCTTCTACTAATTCTTTAGAGTAAGGTCCAGAGTAAAGAACAGGAACCATACTTAACCCCATCGCAGTAGAATTCTCTACTAATGCCATGTAATTTTCATAGCTTCCTTCACCAGGATTGCCGACATAAATATCAAATACTCTAAAACCTAGAGTATCATCTTTATCTGTGCTGGACCCGTAGGACAGGTCTTGAACACCTTTACCAAAAATTTCACCCAGAACAAATACTTTTTGATTATTAGCGTAAACTTTTCTTACACGCTCAACTATACCAAGGTATCTAGCAACTCTTAGATAAAGGTTATTAGAATTCCTTTCGTTCTCTTTGAAGGCTAAACCTTTTGCCCCAAGCCCCTTGGAAGCAACCACTAAAGTATCATCTTCCATTGCTCCGAGTTGACAATAGCTTCCGTGGATTTTCTCGGTAAAAACTACTTCTTCACCTTCTTCAAATACATCAGGATGTCGTTTAAGATTTTCAATATCATACTTGATACATTTATCGCTACCAGCATTCCATACTTCTCCGGCTAGTTCAGTAGGAATAGGAGGCTCCCACTTAGTAATGCCTAAGTCAGACGTTACATCTTGTCCTTCAGACCAATTTTGTTTCGCTGGATAACAAATACCTTGAGAAAGGATACCTCGCAGCTTAATAGCTTTTACACGATTTTTTTCTTTTCCCGCAAGGCGACCCGTAAGACCAAGTTCATTAAGAATGTCTTCAGGAACAATAGCTTGCTCTGGAATGTATGCAACAAGATCTCCAGTTTTATATTGTCCTTTTTTAACAATAGATCGGTAATCACCAACCTTAGCTAGCTCTAGGGCATCAGCATTAGGGTGGCTCTCAATTTCAATCTTTTCTACAGATACTTTAAATTCAGACACTTTATCTCTCCTTAATAGAATGGAACCCTGCCTAGGAGTTGAACCTAGCAAGCTGAGCTTAGAAGGCTCTGCTGAGCATCCGGCTCGCAGGGTTTAAGATAAGGCTTTCCATAAAAGCTTGGCACTGTTCCAGGCATCATCGTCAGCCCTATGATGATTCCCCTCTAGTTTTAGGTTAACATATTCTAATGCTTTTATCATACCCAATTCTTGTGTCAAGCGATATTTGAGAGCAAAAAGATTTTTTGCATTGATGTGATTTAATCCCATTGGATACTTAATACCGATAGATTTGCACTGTTTGTCAAGCATGACTCTATCAAAAGCCCCCCAACTTGCCCAAGTGCGAGACGATGGGCCAAATTCTTTTTTAAATTTATTGATGGCATCTCCGAATGGGATACCTTTGTTTTTAATCATTTCAGGAGTAATGCCTGTAAGACTAACGCAGTACTCACTAATAGTCGATTTAACAGGGCGAATTAGATAACTAGCTTTCTGTTCTGGATTGCCAGTTTTCATATTAAGAAAACAAGCACCAATTTCAATGATTTCAGAAGCCTGATCGCCTCGATCTTCCCTGGTTTCCCAACAAGTTGCTTCCAAATCAATGAGTATAATTTTGTCTAGTCTTCTTCTTGGCATCTTTTTTTGTCTTAATCCCTAATTGTCTATTTATATGTAATACAAAAAGGCTGTTAAAAGTTTTACTTCTAAAGTAATTTCTATATGTTAGCTTAGTAATAGCATTTTTTATATCCATGGATTGTAATCATTAGGACCATCAGGCCAATTCTCTCTTGGAATATTAACCGTTTGTCCTGCAGCCTTTCTTGCGTCTATCTCAAATCTGTTAAATAAGTATATATGCTTCTTTTTCTCATATGAGCGAAATAAATTTAAGAACCAAATGCGCGCAGACTCTAATCCGTACAGTGGATAATGAAACACTCCAAATGTAAATTGTTGAATACAGTGTCTTACCTCATGAACCCTAGTTATCTCTGTATATTTGTCTAGATCTTCCTGGCTTATCCAAGGATAGTCTTTTTGCAGATAAGGCTTGTAAATATATACACAAGGTCCGGACCAACCAGCCCACTTAGACCATAATTTATCGTAATATGATTTGCCTATAGGATTTTGGAATATCCAGATAAATGTATCTGCTTTACCTTCATATTTAATTTCACCAATAGCCCAAAGTGGCAAAATATAGAATAGCCAAACCAAAATAGTTGCAGGTAATAACCACAAAAAACCTAACACTTTTAAAAATGTTTTCATATAATACCTCCCAATACCAAAACTTAAAAGGTATTATATTATATAAATTAATTAGTAGCTAGTTCCATTTGCCATATACTTTGGTTCTCAGCTCGGTACAGCTGTCTCCAAGTTTAGCTATAGCGCAGACATGTCTTTGTAAAGGTTTTAATGTACCATAAACCATAATTCCATCTTCAGCATCTTCTGGTATTTCTTGATCGATTCCGTATAAGAAAATTAGCAGCCTCTGTTCCCATGGCATTGCGTCATTATCATAATGCATTTCGATTTTATTATATTCATCATCAAGACCTAATAAGTGCATAAGTTCATGAGCCATCGTATTTTTGCCGCCTACCCAGTTTATAGCAGTGGCCCACTCTCCATGGTTTGATTTTACAGTAAACGTACTCTGAATCTCTTCGTATTCTGCAGAGACAAATGTTATATCTACTTCAAAACCTTTTCTGGCAACATGATCTTCAATGGCAGATTCTAAAGAGTAAATTTTTTGTTGTGTTTCAGTATCTGTATCAACATATATATTTATTTTTACTTTTATATCGAGAGGGTTATTTGCCCATAAATAAAAGTAAGGTCCATTTTTACCGAAAGGAAAGACCTTAACCCACCCATAATTTATTAAAGAAGATTTGGGAGTAGGATTTTTTACAGTAGCTTTTTGACTCTCGTTTTTAACAGATACTTTTAAATCTTTTTTTTGCTTTTTAGCTAGCTTATTGATCTTTATGGTCTTTTGAGGAACAAGCAAAAGATCCCTTAGGCGTGAGTAATAGTATTCTTTATTCGGATGAGATACAAGTTTTTTATCTATCCTGTTTAATATTTTTTTTTCTTTCTCGCCGAGTTTTTCAAAATTAGGATATTTTTTTAAGTGATTAAATGTAGCACATTGAATTGCGGAAAAATACAAAAATGCAATTACAACATACCTTGGTTTCATCAAATATCTTCCAGTTCAAGTCTTAATTCTTCGAGTTCATTTTTAAACTCACCAAGTTTTGAACTTATTTCTTCAATAGCATCTTCACAATAATCAATTCTATTTTTAAGATCCTCTTTGGATTTGAAATTAGGATTCTGTATTCTTTCTAATTCCCTCATATGCCTATCAAATTTCCACCAGTCACTCCTAGGCCCAACAGTATTCAAAGGATCTTTATTAAGCATACCTCTATTGATTCTCCAGTGCCAATTATCTTCACTGCCACCATAATTTGGGTGTCTCTTACAAAATTCTGCTGCGCCGTCAAAAGAAGTATATACAGCTGCAACCTGCACATCATTTACTGTTCCATCTCTTACAGGAAAACGCTCATTAGACCAACACTCTACTGAGTAATAATTCAAATTACCTTCGATATTTTCTGGCAACAAATCATCATCATGATAAAAATCTTCACTCATTGTCTTTTCCTTATCCCGTATAAAGAGTAACAGAAAAAGTTTCTGCTTTTCCTGGTTCTACATCAAATATATTTGGGTCACTATCAGAAGGTACTTTAATATAATTGTTTGGAGCTATGCAAGCGTAAACCTCAATCCTATATTTTTCCATACCACTGTCATAATCTTTTCTACGAACATAAGCATAAAATCTACTAGGGCCATAATCGATCATGCTTACCAAAGTTTTTTTATTTAAATAGATAAGATCAATACCATGTTCGCTGAGCTTGCTTAAATCAAAAACCTTTTGAGTTAGAGCTGTTGTAATCCTACAAGTTTTAGGGCTCAACATTTCAATATGTGCTCTTCTTTTTTCAAACTTACTCATTTTGGCAACTCGCACACTTGATCTGTACATATGATGTTATAATTACATTCTTCCGCAATCAGTGCAAGATCTCTATTGCATTGAGCATATATTTTCATAGCTTTATCATATTTTTTTATCCAGAGAAATACTTCATCCTCAAGAGCGGAGCTTGGAAGTGGGCATGAAACATTTGCACTCAATCTATTATTGTTTAACCGAGTTTCTGTTTTTACTACATCAATAGAGAAAATTACAAAGATAGCAAATAAAATTCCAACAATACTTATAGCAATTAAGCTTTTTTTCATTTCTGCGTTAGCCACTTAATAACCTCTTCTTTATGCTTATTTATAAAATGTCTTGAATAAGCATCTTTATTTGAATTTAATAAAGCGCTTAATACAGTTTCTTTTTCTCTTTCACAATCCACCATATAGGTTTTAATTGTAAATATAAACGAATCAGCTTCTGGTAATGGAGTAACAGTCTGTCTTTCAAATCGCATAAATAATTTTGGATCTGATGGGTTAAAGGGACTGTGCCTACTTTCAGGATGAGAAGGGTGTCTATCTAAAAAAGAATCGGTTTTAAAATTGATAGCACCAATTCTTTCAATTGGGCTTTCCATGTTTATTAGGTGACTTACCATTTTTTCTGGAGTCTTTATTACATGTTTGTCGTCAGACCTACGAACCCCATCATGGATATTTCCAAAGCTTTTACCTACTGCCCATCTTGCCGACCAGCCGTTCGCATGACAAAGGTGTAACAAAGTAGCCTTATCTTGATCTTCTACAAGGGTTTGTACAATGACATCTTCTGGTACCTGCATACAAATAGCAGAAAAAGAATCCTCATAATTGTAAGTATGATTAATTAGATTCCACTCATCATCGAATTTAATTTCTTCTTTAGTTAGCTTACAAACCAAAATGTTTTCTTTTCCAATAGTATGCATGGAAAATAAATTTGAATTTTCTTTTATTAGAATGCTAACTAGTTTTTTGACGACTATTTTTTTATTTATAAGGTTTGGTATTTTTTGATAGTACCAATCTCTATTTTTATAAATAGCTTCACGTTTAGATTCTAAGTACAATTTTGCTCTGTCACAAAATTCAAATATTTTAGAATCTCTTTGTAATGGATTTAGCTTTGCGCTTGATGCAGGTAAGCCTGGAAAATAATTATAAGGATCCCAATGCCCCAAACTTACATTACTCATCCGAAAATCCTAAGCAGCCCGTGACATCTTCCAATGATCACTGTTGAGTGCGATTAGGTTTTTTACCAAAACCATTTGCCATCTTTTCTTTTTACCTTTTCGAGTTTTACCAAAGAAGTTGTCAATCGTAAGAACCTCTTCGCCTGATTTGGTAGTGTGGCGAGAAAATATCTGACCATTGAGTTTAACAACACTACCATCTTTTTTAAGAATACCAAGTCCGCCAATAAAACGCTTAGTTCTAATGGCCTCGTCAATAGTTGAATAAAGATGTGTATTTTTCATTTTACTTGCCTCAGTTTTTGACACTGCTTAGTTTTGCCATGTATGGAAAATATACAATGTCACTTACTTTAATCTTAATTGTATTCTTTTTCACAAATAAGCCTTTCAAAGTTTTGTTATATGATTCAATAGCATTTTTAGTTTCGTCTGTCAAGGCTTCGTCCTCAATATAAATATCTTTCTCAAATAAACTTGCGATTTTCATTGTACATCCTTCTTTTTAAAATCTATATTCGCACTCACATTTGAGCAAAGAATACTCAACAACCTGTCTGGGATCACACATGTCTTTACAATGTTCGAAGCCAGGAAGGTATGTATAATGATACATAGCAGCAAAAGCAGCAAATAAAATTGCAAAAAAGATCAGCCAATTCATTCTTGTTCTCCAAATTCTTTCTTTAGTTCATTTTTTAGCCTCTCAACAGAAGACTCCCAATCTAACCCGTGCCTAACCCTGCAGGAAGACTGATCAAATAAAGTTTGAACCCTATCAAGATTCTCTTTGGAATACTTGTTAGCTAAGTTAACCAAATATTCATATCTATTTATATTAAAATCAATCAAGCTAGCCTTTGAAAAGTCTTTCTGCATAGTAGCAAAAGAAAAAACGGAAGCAAGCATATTAATAAAGAAAAAAGATTCTGAAATTGTTATTGCAAATAGCGCATTTAAAAAGCCAAAGATTAAAAATATAAAAGCTAACATTCTATAGCGTCTTCTTAGTTTTCTGTAAAAACCGATGGTTTTAATATTAATTTCTTCCATTTTAACGTTTACGCATTAGAATAACAAAATCATTCACCAAACAAAACACACAGCCAATTGCAACAGCAACTACTACAGTATTTGTAAAAAACCACATCATATTATCCTCCTATGGATGTATTGCTTTCGCACGCATCTTATCTTTTGCATCTTTAATAAGCTTATCAATTTCTTTTTTTTGAAATTCTGGGGCATTATAATAAATAATTAGCTCACAAAATTTCTCTTTAATCTGAACAAAGCTTATATTAAATTTACTTTGTAAGGTGTGCAACAATTCAGAAACATCATTAGCCCAAACTTTTGGAATGTGCGACCAGCACTCGTCTTCATACAAGGGAGCGCTTTTGATTTGAAAGCTTTCCCAAAACCAATCAGCACCATGTTCTCCATCATCCCTGTAAAAAGAATTCCAAAGCCCCAAGTCTTTTTTGGTTTTAATATTCCAACTCATCACATTACCATTAAAAATAAAAGAATATAAACAAATAAAATATTTAGCGCAACGTTAGCTAATATAAAAAAGAGTATGAGGCAAAAAACATAACTCAACATGTTATATTTATTAGCGATTTCTTCTTTGAATTTCTTAACGTTAAAGGTGTACCAAAGCCCTTTTAAAGCAAATTTTAGCTGCGCCTTTACCAGGTAAGAAAGTATTAGTACAATTACAGTAAAGCATAAATTTATTTTTAAAATAATTAAAGGATCTTGAATTTGACGAATACTGTCAAGCATTTCACTAGCTCAGAGCGGCAAAAGAGCTTGCAATATCAACCTCTCCCATTTCCATAGCCTTAACAGCTTCTTCGAGTGCTTCCACTTTCGCTACCCACTGAATAATATCTCGCTCATTGCTTGAGCCAATTCCGTAGATAGGTTCCCCTGATTCAGCAAGCAAAGCAACTCGGGTAAGATCAGCTATGCGTCGCTTGCATGCATACTGAATAAATATGCGATAGTTTTCAATTTCGTTCTTAAGACTTTCAATCATAACTTCTTCCTAATATTCCACTTGTTTTTTCAAGTTTGTGTTGTTTATTTTTTAAGTTTTGCAACTTCGGCAAGGTATTCTTTTGTTTCGGTGTTTCCGTAATATTTTCCATTCAGCCACCATTGTTGGTTACCATCAGCGTAAACAACCGCAGGTCCATCTTTACAATGAAGTTTGTCATCTACATAATGAAACCTACGTACACCTTCTTCAATCCAACCTTGTTTCATGAAATATCCCCTTCCTAATATTTACTTGTTTTTTTAAGTTTGGCGGAGTTTTGCAAATTTTTATGATCTAAGAGTACGAACAATATAAGTTTTACCATTTTCAAAAATTTCTTCTTCTTTCATACCTTCAAAATCTTATTTGCTGATTTAAGCATTTCTACTGGCTTTTACTATTAGCTCGGCTTTCAAATTCAAAAAAGATTGGAGGATTGCTTTTGTCGACAGGTCTAATTACCCATGAGTCTTCAGATAGCTTGATAAAAACAACATAAGAATCTAGTGTTTCACTTTGAATCTCTCCATACAAAACTGACTCAAGATGCTCTGGCTTATACGCAAAATCACCATATTTATCTAAACCAACTCTTACAATCATCTCGACCTCTCAGTATAATTTACAGGCTCAAGGACCACATCCTCTTCAAAGTCACCTTCAATGACCATTTCAAAAGCGCTAAAGTCAGACACTCCAATGGGATACACCCTAATACCTACACCATACCAAAGCTCTGGTCTGCGTAGACGCTTGTTTAGAAGCTCATTAACAGTAATTGCAGCTTCTTCTTCGTCGGTAGCCTTGAACTTTGCTCTAATTTGTCTTTCGTAACCTTGATCATTTACAGTCTCAGCAAAGTACTCCCAAGCTTGTCGAGGATCTTCTTTAACAGGTAAACTCATTTTTTTCTCCTAGATTGGTAACCATCTTCACATACACATTGTAAAAATGTTTTATTTTGACTTAACACAACAGCTCTTATGCATCTTATGTAGGTAGTCATACCAAATTCAGTTACAATGGTGTAAGCATGTGTAATTAGATGCTGTCCTCTTATAACACCCTTCATTGCCTTCTGTTTTTACGAACCTTTGCATTGTGAGTTGACACAACGTCTTCAAAGGCGCGCTGAAACATACTAGCAGTCTTTAACTCTTGTCTACAACTTCTAAGGTCATAGCGCAACTTAATAGCGTTTGTTTGATCAATTTCCATGGTTAGAATTTTAATTTCTTTTTCTAGATCTTCTTTTTCAGATGCCCATCTTGCATCAGCTTGGACTGCTGCATACTGCATATTCTCGTTATAACTATCTTGGTTGCCCCTTTTATGGCCTTCATCATATGCAAAATATCCTACACCCACATGAGATGCTAACAAAATAGCAGTAATAAAAGCCTTCTTTGAAAAAGAAAAGAAAACCTTAATCTTTTCTTTAGCACCATTTCTTGTCTTCATAATTTTCTTAGTCATAATAGTTCCTTTGGAGTATTTGGGCAAACACCGCCCTTTGCACTTACACAACCATTTAGCATAAGTTGTTGATTATCACAATAACATTTTTGATTTACGCTTGGATGAAAACCAGAAGTTGCTGGACCTAATTTATTTTGTTTCAAGGCAAACCTGATCTCTTCCCAAATTTCAGTATCTTGCAAATCATTTATATTAATATAAACTGGGTTTCTGTCTTCATCAAATTTGGAAATTGGTAAATTACCCCCTACCTTTATATTTGCCATGCCAACGGTTCCATACCAGTATTTACCACAATTTGATATGCAAACTGTAACGGCATCTTCCTTATGAAAATAGTCGGGAAGTTTGGTGAGAGAGGCCCCCTCAAAGACCCAAACTCCACCAATTTTTGGAGCCATAAACTTCTTCCTGACTTTTTTCAATTTTATTTTTGTATAATTAGGGTTAATATGGGAAGGACCAAGCATTTATTTACACCGGTAACGATCAATAGTTGCCCGCATATTTTCAGCTCCAACTGGATTTGCCGAATGAACACTAATCTTGCCATTGGGCCAGATATTATTTTCAGCCATCCACTTTACAAGATCATATCCCGTTTCTTGACCCGGCCCCATATCATGATCAAGAGACAAATCGTTTACCTGACCCCACTCAAGAAGCTTCTTAGTATTACGAACGCTACGAACAACAACCCAATTTTGCCAAAAATCATCCGCATCATAGCTAGTGGGTCCGGGCCTCACATCATCCATAAAAACATTCATTATAATTAATGCCTCATTCTTTGACGGTAACAGGTCTCAATTTCTCTTAACAACTGTTGATTGTCAGTAGGGTAATTCGTAAGCTCTTCAGAACGAAGAACAATTGACCAAGCCTGTTGAAATGTCAGCTCTCGTGATACACAGTTAGGGTTAACAGGGTTAAGCGCACTTTCTTGAACAGCCGCAATTCTTTCTCTAATCACATCCATCTCTAGCATGTGTTTATTCTCCAGTTTTTTATCATTTGGGTAATACCCAACCATTTTAAAAATGAGGTTTTTGCAGTAAAGAACAATGATATCCCAAAAAGGAATTACATTCATTACTGCAAAAATTTCCTCGTGACAAATATGCATTTTAATTTTCTATAAGAGACGATACGCTTTCTTCAGCTAGTGCTCTCGTATCTTGTAGACGTTTTTCACCTTGCTCGGTAAGTTCAACCTTAGCAGAACCGCTAATATCTCCGGTAACATAGAGCGCCCCAAAGATAAGAGCAGCACCGATCGTAAGCAATCCAACAATACGCAACATAAAAACCTCTTTCGATTAATTAAAATATTCTATTATTTTTTCGTTTAAGTGTCAAGCCACTTCTTCATTTACATTAACAACTCGATACAAGCGAGCTGCACGGCCCTTGGTTCCTTCAGGGCGAGACTGTTCACCGACATCTTCTACTGTTCCTTCCGCAAGAAATTCCTTGATGGCCTTAGCAACACTAGGAGTGCTAATGTTTGTACTCGCAACGATAGCAGCAACCGTAGTTCCAACATCCCCAGCAGAAGTAAGAGCTTCCATCACAGCAGGACCAACATTGCTGGTACGCTGACGACGAGGACGAGATACAAAGTCGGACAGAAGCATAGAGCTTACATCCAGGCTGCTCTCATCACGAAGCTTATTAACAAGCTCCAGAAGCTCACCAATAGTGGTATCTGAACTAACAGACTCCCTGACGGACTCCAGGGTTACTTCTTCTTGGCTTTCAGCACTTTCAAAATTTTCCATTTTTTCTCCTTAGTCTTTATACTTGACTTTAAAAAGCTTTTCAACATGCGACAGTGCATTGTTGAAAGTTTCTACTACATTTCCATTTTTAATTGGATCGGCACCACTATATCCGTTACTGCATTCAAAACAGATATCATTTCCATTTTTCCAAAACTTAACAAATATTTCTTCTTTCATATTAATCTTCCAAGGGAACCGAAAGTTTAAATTGATACGCTACTTTTCTAAACTCACTTTCCCAAATTTCTACAGGTTTGTCATCATGTAATTCTTGCATAGCAATAAGAAGGTTTGTATCAACATTTTTAAAGAACTTTTTGAGATCAGAAAAATGTGGAAGCAATTCTTCTATATTTGCACATTCCATTTCCTTTTTATAAAGGCTTTCTGGAATGAGTGCACCAACTGGGCATTTACACCCATCATCTCCGTAATAGGCGGATAGAATTACCTGACCCGACATGTAAGATGAACTAGGCTTACCCTGTCTTCTTAAATGTCCCACCATCTTTGAAAAAGCAATTTGGTTATTCATCGGTCCCATTTAATTTTATCATCCCACATTTTAGTAATTTTTGCAACATAATTTTTTGTTTCTTTAATATTTGGAATACAATTACATTTACCTACACGTGTAGGTCCCGCATTATACGCAGCAAGTGTAAGCGTCCAATCATCAAACCTATCATTTAGCTTGCGCAGATACCAAGCTGCTCCCCAGATATTTTGACCGGGATTGTATGCATCTGTAACCTTAAGCCATTCTGCAGTTTTTGGCATAAGCTGACACAGACCCTGTGCACCGACATGGGAAGTTGCATTTATATTCCAAGCAGACTCAGCCATGATTAATGAGTCTAACAAGCGCCAATCTAAATTGTAATGTTCACTAGCAACTTTTACTACGGGTAGCCATTGCTTTCTTGCCTGCTTCGCTTCCGGTGCAGGATAATATTGCATAAGTACAATGCTACTAGTTAGCAGTGCGTTTAACATTTTCCATCTCCAAAGGCAAAAGTACGTTGTGAATCTCTTCAAGCATATCTACTGTCATTTTGCATGTGACCAGAGGCTCTTTAGTCTCTTTTCTAACTTGTCTAATAGCAGAAATAGCTCCTTCACGTGCAATAGTTTGCATCCAGGCAAGCGATTCTTTTGAGTCTACCAAGCTAGCTGCTTTAACTCCAGCCTCCTTGTTGAAGCGCTTTTTAATAGCACGAATGTAAGCATCAAACTCTTCTTTGTCCATGTCATCAACAATAGCTTGAATAATAGTGTCCATTTAGTCCTCAAACCATTTATCAAGGTAATTAGGGTTACACTGTCTAAAAAACTTTAGCTCATCAAAATTCTGATTCTTTCTGAGTTCTGCGGCAAATTCAACAGCAAGCAATGCTCTTTGCCTTTCATCTGTCACAAACTCTCGTAATATTTTAGCTACTAAATTTGTATACACATTCTACCTCCGAAAGCCAAATCATTCATCATTTTTGGTTTAGTGTCAAGGGGTAAACTATGTATTATTAAACTCATCTACAGCTAAGCACAAATCGTTTTTAGTGATATTTTTAAAAGCATTTCTCTCATAATTAAATACATATAACTCATACACCAACTTTTGTTGTTTACTAGTTAGCTCCGTCATTAAAATATCCACCTTCCTCAATCCAACTGATTCGATTATCCAGCCAACTAAAAACACTATCTTTTGGTTGCTCGTTATTTGTCCAGCCTCGATACCTTATAGCAATCTCTTTTACCCTTTTTAGAGCCTCAAGGTCTTTTTTAGTCTTTTCGCTCATAGTAGATCAATTTAAATCAAAGGTACTGAGTATTTCATTGCGTCTACTTTGTCTACAATTTCCTTACAAGTAGCTACAGTGAATTCATTTCTGGCGTCAAAGTTTTGTTGCTTGGACCATTCTTTGATAGCGGCAGTCATAAGACTAAACACACTTTGTTGTAGGGTCCTATGTTGTCGCATAAGGGCTGCGCAAAATTCTTGCTCGTCTTTGTTGTTTCCAAGTTTATTTACAAACTTAGAAAGTTGTTCTGCCATTTCTTCACCAGTGTAACCCATTTTAATCTCCCTTAGTAAATAATTGTGTCAAAACCTAGACTATCAGTCCGAGTGGGCAACTCGAAGTCATCCCAACTATCATCACCTTCTGCTCTAGCCTCACCAGCAACTAAGCCAGCACAGTATGCTACCATTATAGGATTATCGGTAGTAATGCCAACACATGTCTCTCCGTACATTCCTCGGCCAGAATAGTTCTCATAAACCTCAGCGTTGCAATAATTGCAAGCTACATCAATTATATTTTCTGCCTGTTCTAGTGTCATACTTTCTCCTAATAAACCAAGCCTTAGGTTTATAATAAAAGCCCTTCCTGTTAAGAAGTTTGCTCATTTCAACATTTGTCAATGAACCAATGGGATTACCTTCTGTACTATTTGGTCCATTGATTACTCGATACAATTTTCTTTCTTTGTGATATTGGTCAATAAAAACCGCATGACCGCTATACCATTTCTTACGATTTTTGTAGCACAAAATTACGGCCCCGCCCGATTGAATATGTTTTCTAATACTAGGCAAAGTCGGACAAATAATTTTTTGACTGCTAATGAATTCCGTTCTTTTTTCGATATTAATTTCTGTTTCGTTATCATAGGTTCCAGGCTTTAAACCTTTTCTTGTTCCCGCTGTCGTAACAGTTTTGCATTGAGAGATTAAATCTTTAAGCAAAGATTCAGTATCTATATCAAAGTTACCAGCCCACCTAATTGCATTATGAATTGCGACAGGCACGCAAATATAGCTTTTTGCAGGCTGTTCGATATAATCAGTCATTTTTGTTTTCCTTACATCAAATCTCTGGATCTAGCAATAAGTTCTAGTGAATAAAGGTCTCTATAGATATGATTTGAAGTCGCTCTATAGTGCTCAAACTTATTAAGAATGTCGGCACAATACTTTAGATGTTGAATACCTTCAATCAGATCATCGTCTGTTAGATAGGGAGGGCCTCCGGTAACCATCCACTCATTTACCTTTTTAAGTTTATCTTGACAAAAATCAGTCATTTATAGCTTCCTCTTCAAGTTTTTTCCAAGTAAAGATAAATCCAATTGCGAACCAGCGACTTGCTGATACAGTCTGCATTTTACGGGGAAAATGTTTTTTGGCGGCTTCGACACCTTTATTATATTCTTCTCTTTGTTTTTCAGTTAAAGCCATAATTAACCTCATAAAAATGGGTAGGGGCAGTTTTTAAGCTTACCCCTACCCGACACACAGGGAGGAGGGCTCAGTCGATCGTTCTACTTGCAGAAACACATTTACAATTTTGATAATCAGGTCCACCAAGGTAGCCACAACCAATTATGTTACAAGTATAATTTATTTTTTCAATAGGATTGCTGAAAAAAGCTAAGCAAAAAAATAAAACAACCGTAACAAACAAAATCATAATTCCAAAAAATATTTCATGAATTTTATTCATGCTCTACCACCTCTTTTATACCTCATGTTTTACCAATAGCATATCTCTTTCCACACAAAACTAGAGCGTATTTTTCAATCTCCGTAGTATTCATAGCGTTCTACTTGTTTCTTCAGGTAAGTTAAAAGTTTTTCTTTCTCTTTTACCTTAGTCTTATGTCCTCTTTTTTCTTTGTAAGAGTCGGGCACATTAACAAGCCTATCATAATTTCTTTTTTCTTGCTCAAGTACTTGTCGATAAGCACGCTCGTTTTCCTGTTGTCTAGTATAAGAATTATACTGATCGATTTCTTCTTGTGTTTTCAAACCAAGCTTAGCAGCTGTTTCTTTATTCATTCAATTTCTCTCCATGGCCACAAGGGCTTCTACTTGATGAAACCATTCTTTATAGGTATATTTTATACCATATAGGAACCACTGTTCATAACCATCAGGCCAAGTTACTGCAGGACGCGAGCCGTACAAGAAAAAGAAGATGCACCCATTTTGATTCTCCTTAATTAAATCTAGTGTTTGTGATAATCAATGTTGCGAACGTTAGGGTCCCAACAAGCTCGGCAAGTGTGACAAAACGCCCCACCATCCTTAGATGCAGCTCGATGTTCTGCCGAAGTAGAGGGACAACGATAACCTTCGCCAAAGTCAACGGTAGAGGTGGGCAAACCAATATCCGGAGCTTTGCCACCAATCATATGAGCGGAAAGCCGCACGCACAAATTAGGCGGGAACTCTTCGAAAAGCTCAAGGTATTCCTTTACAATTCCATATTCCCGAGTAGGCAACCAGTGCTTTACGCTAGGAGTACGCTCAGCAATATCAACAATCCATGCAAGGTGCGTGACAGAATGGATATCGCCAGAGTCGTGCCAGCGAAATTCAGGATGTTTGTCGGCACGCTTGTTAATGAGATACACCATAGAATCAGCCCAAGAAGCAAAGTCAGACATCATTTTGTCAAAACGACGCTCCAAGGCCTCTTGCACGTTTGGGAAAGTGTAACGACCTTTTAGCGCATAACAACCGGAACAAACAGAGCCTTCAATTTCTCGAAGCTTGCTGCCAGTCTTACAGTAGCTAGCAGGAGTGTTATAAGAAAAGCCAGGCATTTTTGACGGCTTCGAGAGGCCTCCGCAAGCTTGTTCGGCGTCTTTTATATTGTTTAATATAGGCAACATAACCATCCTCCTCAGTTTTTATTTATCCTCAACGTCACTAAAGGCGTTTATATTCTAACTCATCAGGCTTAGGATACCAGTAATTAACAATATCTACGGCTTCTCTTAAACTTACACGCAATCTAGACCGAACCTCTTTAATAGCTAAAACTCTTTTACCTTGAGAGCACAAAAGTCTTTCTTTTAAGTTAAGGCTGGGAAGCGAACTAGTATCATTAAGGCCCGCCTCATTTGCCATATTTTTAATCTCATCTCGAACCAGCGCAACTGCACCATAAAGATGCATGCTATCAGGGCTATTAAAGCGCCATTGAATAAGGTCAATT
>CAYVAZ010000063.1:0-18592 GCA_964449065.1 uncultured bacterium | reverse complement strand
ACTTCAAGCACGCAAACGTGCGGTATACATACAAGCGTGACGGCAAATATATTTGTTGATGATGTTCCCTGCGAGCAATGCTGCTATTGCGGTGAGCGGAACTAGGCGATACTCAATCTGACACTAGTTAATAACTGGAGAGTGCGAAGTTCTGAGTGTCCCTGAGTGAACGACGGAAGGAAATTCTTTTTAAAAAAGAAATAGCCTCTACCCTATAGACTGTTCATTAATCATTTTATTTAGGGTTGAGGGAAAAAAGATGCCGGGGGTGAAAGCCCTGCATCAACCCTCCGGCAATAACTCGAAACCCTCGTATATTCTGGGGCATTCCTTTCAGGTGCTGGACTGTACAGCCAGCGGGCATGTGGCGGCGGTTCCATTGGTGTCCCGCATCCATGAAGGGCTGGTGTGGTTTCCGGGCGAACCATGCAGTCTGCTGGATAAAGCGGTGGCGGTGGAGAAACTTCAAGACTAGAACATGGCTGCATAATCTGGACTCTCAGCAAAAAACCGCCAAACTTTGCACTGTCCAGTAATAAACAACGGTTAGTATATAGAGAAAATCGATACGAATTTTCTTGTCTGTCAAGACTATATGGCATAAAGTACGGAAACCATTGAATAATTTGTTATCCCGTAAAGAGAACGTATATCAACGGAGCATGAAGATGAAAGAATGGCTTACAAAATTGGCAGGAACAAAATGGAAAGGCAAAGGAGATCTGTGGTTAGATCCAGAAGGCAATTCGGCTGAGCATTATGATAGTGAACTCAAAATTGAAGCTGACGCAATTAATTATTCATGGATTTATAAGGGTGAAGTTAAGAACGGAAGTTTCACTTTTAATGAAAATGGCGCAATTTGGGTAGATAGCTGGCACCAAGAAAACGCTGTTCAGTGTTTTAATGTTCCAAAGGCATGGGGTATTTTCACGATAATTCATGAATATGAAGTCCCTGACAATCCCAAATGGGGTTGGCGGAGTAAGTTATCTGAACGACCAGATGGCTCCCTTGTGCTTCAAATGACAAATATCACACCATGGGGTGAAGAAGGTCGGGCTGTGAGAATGGTGTTCACACATGAAAAAGTCTAACAAGGCAAATGCACTCGGACAGCAAAAAGCGTCGCTCGTCCCTCGCTCTGCTTTTTGCTGCCGGTGATGCGAAGCGTTAGGCACTAGACCGGGAGAAATCGGCGCATGGCATACCAAAATTTCATGAGATCATGCTTCCACTGCTTTGCCTGTCCGAGGACGGGGAGGTATGGTCTTTCCGCGATGCACGAGAACGAATGGTGCAGCACTTCCATCCTCTCGGTACAAGAGCAAGAAAAAATTGCCTATAATGCGTGCCATAGCCCCCAGTGAAATACGAATATGTATTTCATGTTACCGTCTCCTTATGAGCTAAGTCCGATCCAGGATAGTTTCATGTTTTCTTCTTCATAGAGTGTTTTCAAGCGTTCGTTGTAGACGCGGATCATTTTTTGTTCGTATTGTTTGGCAATGGCGGGCGGTTCTTTTTCTGCGCCTTTGTCGTCTGTAGTTTCGATCCACTGATCAAGTTTTGCCTGCAAGGCATGAAGCGTGATTTGGTGTTTCTTCGACCCGGCAAGATTGTGGATTTCATGCGGATCGTTTTGCAGGTCGTAGAGTTCATGCTCGGGACGGGTGTCTGCCATGAAGTGGGCTTGGGCTTCGGTAAGTTGATCTTGATGCTTTAAGCGGCGCAGTAAACGCAGACCGGGATACGAGGTTTCTTTGTAGCGGTTGAGCTGGGTATAGGGACGCTCAGGATAAAAGTTGCGAATATACTTAAACCGTTTTGTGCGGATGCAGCGGATGCGGTCTACGGTTTCATCGCAGCGGTCGCGGGCCGAAACGATGAATTCGTGCGGACTCTCATTCAAGTTAAGGACCGATTTGCCCTGCATATCTTCGGGTAGGTCGATTCCCGCGAGTTGCAGGGTTGTTGCGGTGATATCGATGTTGCGTACCAGCGTATTGTTCACGGTTCCCGGTTTAAAATGTTCCGGATAGCGGATGACCAACGGAACACGGATGCCGCCTTCATACAAGAACTGCTTCCCGCGGGGCTGGCAGCGGCCGTGGTCTCCCATAAAGATAACGATGGTGTTTTCGGCCAGGCCGTCATCTTTAAGTTTGCGCAAGACCTTGCCGACTTTTTCATCCAACATGCCGACGGTATCGAGATACTTGGCCCAGTCTTCGCGGACAATGGGGTGATCGGGATAATAGGGCGGAATCTCGACATCCTCTACGCGAACCGGTTTGGTTTTGCTGCGTTTAAAGGCGCGGTGCGATTCGGGAAAGTTGATCTGCGCGAAGAAGGGTTGATCGCTTTTTAAATCATTCCAATTGTTGGTATCAAATGGGTGATCGACAGAAAAATTCCAATCGGTTTTGCCTGTACCTTTTAGCGTTTCATCAAACTGGGTGATGTTGGCGGTTTGGTAGCCTGCCTTTTGAAATAGATGCGTGACGAGATGTGTGCCTTGCGGCAGGGGATAATCATCATCGCGGTGGCTGCGGTGGTTGTGGGCGCCGATGGTGGTTTGATACATGCCGGTGTGCAGGGCCGAGCGGGCGGGAGAGCAGACCGGGCAGGTGGCGAATGCGTTATCAAAGCGTACGCCTTCGCTCGCGAGTTGATCGATGTTGGGCGTGTGAACGGTTTTGTTGCCATAGCAGCCGATATCGGGGCTGACATCTTCGCCGATGATCCAAAGGATGTTGGGCTTGGATTGGGCGTTGAGTATTCTGCTGGATGCGATATGAAATAAGGATACGGCTCCGGCCGTTTGCAGAAAGCTTCTTCGATTGGTATTTTGCATGACGATTTCTCCCCAATAAGATACGATTCATTGTAAAGGAAAATGAAGACGGAATATAGATTTATCACAGAGGCACAATGAATACAGAGAATCTGTTCCATGTTTGTAAGAACCGTTATGATTCCCCAATCCAAGCGTTCTATTTGATATGAAACTGACACGCCGAACAATACTATCTGCCTTAGCGGGGTTGCCCTTGATTCCGGTGGGGATGGGTGTTTATACCTGGCGGATTGAACCGCATTGGGTGGAGTTTGTGCGCCGGAAAATGCCGCTGCCGGATTTGCCGTCTGAACTGGAAAACAAGACAGTTGTGCAGATCAGCGATGTGCATGTGGGGCCGCAGGTGGATAGCGGGTATCTCATCAGCACGTTGAAAGCGGTGCAAGAGATCGAGCCGGATGTGTTGCTATTGACGGGCGATTTTGTTTCGTATGAATCCCCTCAACAAGTGGATGAACTGGCGCGGGTAATGGATCATTTGCCGCAAGGAACGTTAGGCACATTCGGCGTGTTGGGCAATCATGATTACGGGTTTGGGTGGCGGATGCAGGATGTTGCGGATCGCATCGTCACTTGTTTAGCGAATTATGGAGTTAAAGTACTCCGCAATGAACAAACCAGTGTGAGTGGACTGCCGGTCATCGGGTTGGATGATATGTGGAGCCCGAATTTTGATCCGGCCTCCATCGTAGACAACGTAGACCGTGAACAGTCATCTATCATTTTGTGCCACAATCCGGATGCGGCGGATCAGCCCGTTTGGAATGGAATTAAGGGATGGATTCTTGCCGGGCATACGCACGGAGGGCAGTGCAAGCTGCCGTTTTTGCCTCCGCCGATTCTGCCGGTAAAGAACAGGCGGTATACATCGGGGGCGTTTGATTTGCAGGAGGGGTTGAAGATGTATATCAACCGGGGGTTGGGACATTTGACGCGGGTACGCTTTAACGCGCGGCCGGAGGTGACGGTGTTTATGCTTACCAAAGCATTATAATTGCATTTGCAATTCAGAATGTCCGTTTCAATTGTGTCGGGAGCATCGGCTTCCAGCCGGCAAATGGATGCACTATAAAAAGCGCAGCCAACCACTGGGAGGGCAAGGCTACCGCCGAGCCAAAAGTCCCGCGCGCTTGAATCAAAATATATTCTTAACAGATTGATTCGGCAATGATATCAGTATTACATAGAATGATTCAAGAAGGATGTGAACGTACGTGATCTTGCTGGGTTTCGCAACGGCCCAAACCCGTCACACGGGTTTTGTTTACCGCTTGGTGATGTGAACTTGAAATGCTGCTTTCTTTCGCCTTGGGGGCTTTGGTTTGATATGTATATCCACATCGTGATCCAACTCATTTACAAAGCGTATTAACCGTTCCAGCGAAAACCCGCTCAACTTTCCGAGTAAAATTTTTGATACTTTGGATTGATCGATTCCCATGATCTCACCCGCCGTTTGCTGATCCAATTTACGGTTTTGAATAATCTTTTGAATTTGCAAAGCTATTTTTGATTTTGCCAGCATTTCGTCCGAATTCGTAAATCCTAGATCTTCAAATACATTTCCTGTGCTGGTTTGTGATTTGGGGATGTTGTTTGATTTGCTATTCATGACTCATCACTTACGCCTTGTAATAATGGTTATAATGATCTTCGGCTTCTTTTAAACGTTGCCGTATTTTTTCTATATCCTGTTTAGGTGTCTTGATTCCTATTTTTGATTTTTTCTGAAAAACATGCAGCACATAGACGGCAGCTTTGAAACGGACCGTATATACTCCACGATATGTGCCACCTTTATCATGTTCTATTACTTCTAGGACTTTAGCACTACCAAAACCTTTGAGAGGTTTTGCTCTTGTATACTGTTCACCATTTTGAGCCACAAAAAACGCGTGACCAAATGTTTCTCGAATTCCTTTTGGGCATTTCTTTAAATCTTCTTTTG
Source organism: uncultured bacterium (assembly GCA_964449065.1). Taxonomy (GTDB): domain Bacteria; phylum Hinthialibacterota; class Hinthialibacteria; order Hinthialibacterales; family Hinthialibacteraceae; genus CAYVAZ01. The sequence goes on along the minus strand of CAYVAZ010000063.1, from coordinate 13,784 downwards.
AAGTGCCGATAAACTCCAACGGTTTCATTGAAATACCATATAGGATTTAAGGATACATCATATAAGTATAGGCCATATTTAGTCTGTAGTCAAAACACTTTTCTAACACTGTGGGAAGACAAACACTTTTCTATCATGGCTAGGTTCATTTATTCTGTCCACGCGTCGCTGACGGCTTTGGCGACTTGCGGGGCGATGGAGTGGTCAAGCGGGTCGGGGATAATGGCGTCGGCAGTGGGGTCATGCACCGCGTCCGCCAAGGCCCAGGCCGCCGCGATTTTCATCTTGTTGGTGATGGTTCTCGCGCGCGCGTCCAGTGCGCCACGAAATATGCCGGGGAAGGCGAGCACATTATTCACCTGGTTGGGAAAGTCACTGCGTCCGGTTCCGACGACGGCGGCGCCGCCCGCTTTGGCTTCATCCGGCATAATTTCGGGAATGGGGTTGGCCATCGCCAGGACAATGGAATCAGGTGCCATGGTTTGAATGTCTTCTTGGGTGAGCAGGTTGCCTTTGCTGACACCGATGAAGACATCCATGCCTTGAAGTACTTCTTTTAATGCTCCGGATTTGTTGTCTCGGTTGGTATAGCCTAAAAGTTCCAGTTTGTAGGGAGACAGGTCTTCCCGGTTTTTATGGATAGCCCCTTTGGAATCGCAGACAATGATGTCCTTGACGGGAACGCAGACGGTTGGGTCGTGGCCGACGCAGCGTAGTAGTTTGGCGATGGCGGTGCCGGCGGCGCCGGCTCCGTTGACGACGACACGCATGTCTCCGAGATTTTTACCCAGAATGCGGGACGCGTTAATCATGGCACCGAGCAGGACAATGGCGGTGCCGTGCTGGTCATCATGAAAAACAGGAACTTCGATATCCTGCAGGGCGTTTTCGATTTCAAAACAGCGCGGGGCGGAGATGTCTTCCAGGTTGATCCCGCCGAAAACAGGGGCAATGCGTTTGACGGTATCGATGATTTCTTGCGAATCTTGTGTCGCGACACAGATCGGCCAGGCATTGATATTGCCGAACTCTTTAAACAGCATGGCCTTGCCTTCCATCACCGGGATGGCGGCGTGCGGGCCGATGTTGCCCAGACCCAACACGGCGGAACCATCGCTGACAATACCGACGGAATTGCTTTTGATGGTTAAATCCCATACCCGTTCCGGATTTTGATCAATTTCTTGGCAAGGCTGAGCAACACCGGGAGTGTAGGCAAGGGATAGATCGTCGCGGCTGCGGATGGGCATTTTGTTATGGACGCTGATCTTGCCGCGCAGTTGTTCGTGGATGATTACGCTGCGTTGAGAGAAATCGTTTTTATCGGTGGTCATATTAATATCCAGGTTAGATGTTTTGGAGTATATTAACCCTCTCACGAATCCTCTCCCAGAGGGAGTGAAAAACGGGTAGCAGTTTTAAAAAAAACTTCACCAAAAGGGTTATTCGTATTTCATCATTTCAGCTGTTCAAATTATCTCACTACTCTCTAAACTCTAATCCCTAATCCCTGTCTTTAAAATTATGGAGTGCGGATGACCAGATTGCGGATTTCGGTCATGTCTTCCATGGCGAAGCGGATGCCTTCGCGGCCGAGTCCGCTGTCTTTCACGCCGCCGTATGGCATATTATCGACCCGCCAGGATGGAACGTCGCCGATGATGACGCCGCCGACATCGAGTTCATCCCAGGCTTGATGCATGTGAAAGATATCGCGGGTGAAGATGCCAGCCTGCAAGCCATACCGGCTTTTGTTGGTTTCCTTAAGTGCGTCGCGGAAGTCGGAGAAGGAACCAAGAACGGCGACCGGACCGAAGGCTTCTTCGGCACAGATTTCTTGGTCTTTGGGAACATTTTCCATTAACGTGGCCTCGAGCATTTTTCCCTCGCGTTTACCTCCACAGAGGATTTTGCCGCCGGCCTTTGCGGCTTTTTGAATCCACCCGTCCAGACGTTCGGCTTCTTTATCCGAGATCATGGGGCCGATGAAGGTGTCTTCGTCTTTGGGATCACCGCTTTTGAGCGATTCGGTTTTGGCGATCAGTTTTTGTTTCATTTCATCATAAACCGCTTCGTGGATGAGAATACGTTGAACACCGATGCAGCTTTGTCCGGATTGATAAAAGGCGCCAAAGGCGATGCGTTCGACGGCGTTATCCAAATCCCAATCTTTGTCAACAATGCAGGCCGCGTTGCCGCCGAGTTCGAGCACGACTTTTTTCTTGCCGGCTTGCGATTTGAGCTTCCAACCGACTTCGGGAGAGCCGGTGAAGCTTAACAACTTTAACCGCTCATCGGTTGTGAACAGTTCGGCTCCATCCCGGCGGCAGGGCAATATGGAGAATGCGCCGGAAGGAAGGTCGGTTTCGGCTAACACTTCGCCGATCATCAATGCGCCAATCGGAGTGAGGCTGGCGGGTTTGAGGATGAAGGGACATCCAACAGCCAATGCCGGTGCCACTTTGTGCGCCGCAAGGTTTAACGGAAAGTTAAAGGGGGAAATAAATGAACAAGGACCTATCGGCACGCGCTTATACATCCCGTGGTAGCCTTTGGCCCGGGCGGAAATTTCGAGAATTTGGACTTCGCCGTGCATACGGACGGATTCTTCGGCGGCGATGCGGAAGGTGTCAATGAGCCGGGTGACTTCACCGCGGGCATCTTTGATGGGTTTGCCTGCTTCGATGCATAAGGACATGGCGAGTTCCTCAAAGCGTTCGTCGAAGCGGTGGACGCAATGCTGCAAGACCTGTTGGCGTTCAAAGGGGGCCATCTTGCGCATGGGTTCGGTTGCTTTGACGGCGGCCGCGATGGCTTGATCGATGGCTTCCCCATTGGCGAGCGCAACGCGGGTGGCGGCTGCGCCGGAGTATTTATCGGTGACCTCAAGATCGGTATTGGGTTCTTGCGGTTGGTTTGCAAGATAGTAAGGGTAGGTTGATTGCAGCATGAGTTAATCCTTTTAGGTAATTTAGTTTAGTTGAAAGACTACGGCTAATTCCGGCCCGGTGGGAGCCCCGCCCTCCCACAAAACGTTCTTGCCTGTTAGATGGTTTTGCTTAATTGCGGGAGTTCTCTATTTAATATCTTATCATTTACAGAATAGTCTACCGGCACATCTATGAGATGGATTCCCTGACCGTTGAGACATTCCTGCAACAATCCCTGCAAATCTTCTGTCCGCTCCAAGCGGTGGCCGGTGGCTCCGTAGCTGGAGGCGTATTGGATGAAACAGGGGTTATTGAAATCCAAGCCGTAATCGGGGAAGTTCATTTTGGTTTGTTTCCACTTAATCATGCCGTAGCCGCTATCGTTTAGGATGAGAACGACGAGATCTAAGCCCAGGCGGACAGCGGTTTCGAGTTCTTGCGAGTTCATCATAAAGCCGCCGTCGCCGCAGATGGCCATCACTTTTTTATCAGGATGGACGACCTTCGCGGCCATGGCGGATGGCAAACCCGCTCCCATGGATGCCAGAGCGTTATCCAATAATACCGTGTTGGGGTGATAGGCGTGGTAATTGCGGGCAAACCAGATTTTGTACATGCCGTTGTCGAGCGCGATGATTCCGTCTTGGGGCATGGCATGGCGAACTTCGGCGACGACACGCTGGGGGAGTATGGGGAACTGGGGATTGTCAATTTCTTCCTGTTCATGCGCTTCCATGGCTTCGCGAACCTTCAAAAAGTAGGAGAAATCCCAATGCGGCTGCGGCGCCAGGCGTTCGTTGATCTGCCAGATGCTGTTGGCAATATCGCCGATCATTTCGGCTTGAGGAAAGTAAACCGGATCGACTTCGGCGGAATTAAAGTTGATGTGGATCACATTGCGTCCATTGTGGCGCATGAAAAAGGGAGGTTTTTCAACGACATCATGCCCGACATTCAAAATCAAGTCGGCTTTCTCAATGGCACGGTGGAGGAAATCGCCTTCGGAAAGGGCGGCATTGCCGATGGAAAGAGGATGCGATTCATCCATCACTCCTTTGCCCATTTGGGTGGTGATGAATGGAATGCCTTGTTTATCGATAAAAGCGCGCAACATCTTTGCCGTGAGTTTTCGATTGGCACCGGAGGCAATGACCAGCAAGGGATGGTTCGCTTTGGTGAGCATATCCAAGGCTTGTTTTACGGCTTTTTCTTCAACGACAGGACGGCGCTTCATGCTGGCTTTGAAGGGCCGTTCGTCCGTTCCCTCAGCGGCGATATCCTCGGGCAGTTCGAGAAGAGCGGCGCCGGGGCGTTCTTCTTCCGCCAGGCGAAAGGCTTCGCGGATGCGGGAAGGGATGCTGTCTCCGCTGACGATTTGCTTGGCATACTTGGTGATGGGCTGCATCATATCAACAACATCGATGATTTGAAACTGGCCTTGCTTGCTGCTTTTGATGGGCTTTTGCCCGGTAATCATGACCATGGGCATGGCTCCGAGTTGGGCGTAAGCAGCGGCGGTGACGAAGTTGGTTGCACCGGGACCAAGGGTGGAGAGACAAACGCCTGCTCGGCCGGTCAACCGGCCGTAGGTAGCGGCCATAAATCCGGCGGCTTGTTCGTGCCGGGTGATGATGAGTTGGATGGTTGAGGTTTTGAGTGAGTTGAGCAGATCGAGGTTTTCTTCACCGGGGATGCCGAAGATATATTCAACGTTTTCGGCTTCTAGACATTTTACAAACAGGTCGGATGCTTTCATGGGTGATGCAATTCCTTCAATTTGGAGTTGTTGAACAACTAAAGTGTATGGAAAATCGTAGCCCGTTCAAAAAAATACCCATTGATTCGTGTTTGTCAATAAAAAGGGAACGGTCGTGCATTAAGAAATCATTATTGCAAGTCTGATTAAACCGATGTTTGATTTTTGTGACACTGAAACTGGAGTAACTTGAACGGTTCCCTCCGCGTATAGAACACCCGCGTGCCAGCATGTAATCCGTAGTATGATTTCTTCGCTTCAATTTAATTGCCTAAGCGGGTGATGTCTCCATTGCTGCGCAATCCGTTGGATGTGTGATACTCGAAGAAGAGGTCGCAGGGGCACAATTCGGCGCTGGGGCCGCTGTCGCCGTTGTAGATGCCGTTCGGTCCGGCGGATCCGACCCAGAAATTGAACCCATCGATACTTTTGTACCGCCCAAATGCGTTGTAAAAGCGTTCACGTTTTGCGGGATAAGCCCAGAATGTTTCGTAATAATATTTGGGTTCGTCACCGTCGTTGGTGAGTTGGTAGCGCGGGTCTAAAAACGGATCGTGAAATTGCCCGCCGCTGATGTAGGAAACCGGAGAGGTAAGTAAGTTCCAACGGGCAGGGTTGGTCATATTGCCGAAGCGGGGATAGCGCTGGTTGTTGTTATCCATTTTGTACATTTCCATTGCCGTATGAATGGATTTTAGATCGGCTTCAACCCGGGCGATGCGCGCACGGACTTGCGCGTTGAGAAAATTAGGCACGGCAATGGCCGCTAAGATGCCGATGATGGCAACGACGATCAATAACTCAATCAGCGTGAATGCTTTTTTCATAATACGGTTCCTTGGTAACAGATTGTAATTTCATAATAGGAAGAATTCAACATTCCGTCAAATGTGGTTTGCCACAATAATCAATGCGGTATCTTCTTGCAATGATAAATAACGCCCGCCGAAGCAGCAAGACATGAGAAGAAACCGCAGCCAAAGCGAATAGGAGTGTAACCACAGCCCGAAAGTATCTTCGGGAAAAAACACTTCCCAGCCAAATGAAAGCGGAACCTACGTGGCGTACCCGACCCGATCCATTTGCGGCAGTTTAGAAAGAAGTGCTGTAAATACTGGAACCCAATCCCGGTTTGGTAACCAAGAGCATCCTGGAAGAAATCCAACGCTGTTATCCCGTTGAATATCAGGATGGTTAACCACGGACGTTGCATTGCCGAATCCAATCCTGGCAGGCGTTGAAAAGGCCGGAGAACGAAGTGTTTTTTTCGAAAGAGCATCAACCTGGCGAATTATGTCAGGCCAACTTTACCCATCGAACGGAACTGGGAGTTACCATTCAAAACGAACCCTTTCCCCACATGCTAGTTTCTTCCGTCTCAACCTATTCCAATTGGGAGACGGGTATGGTCTGTTTTTCGGAGAATTTCGAGAGTCTGAGTACGGGTCTGCAAAATGCGGTATGGGAAGTTCAATACGAAATACCTTCTTTAATTTGCATTCTTCCCTCTATTCTTTCCGTGCCTCTGTGGGGAATTCGACTTTACTTCACATGCTTCCACGCATGGTAAGAACTGCGCACTAGCGGGGCGGATTCGACATGATCAAAGCCCAGTTCATATCCGAATTGCTTGTATTCTTCAAACTCATCTGGATGGATATACCGGGTAACCGGCCGGTTCTTTGGCGTCGGCTGTAAATACTGCCCGATGGTGAGGATTGAGCATCCTGTATCGCAAATATCTTTGATTACTCGCAACACTTCATCTTTTTCTTCACCCACTCCGATCATGATGCCGGATTTCGTCTTAACATCCGGGCGCAGATTTCCAGCCCGTCTGAGCAATTCCAAACTTTGTTCGTAAATGGCTCCGGGGCGTACTTTCTTGTACAAGCGCGGTACCGTTTCAAGATTATGGTTGAGCACGGCAATATCGGCGGTCATAACATTGGCGAGCGCATTCCAATCCCCCTTAAAATCGGGGATGAGGATTTCAATTTCGCTGTGAGGAATCCGTCTGCGGATGGCGGCGACGGTTTTGACGAATTGGGTGGAGCCGCCGTCTTTCAGGTCGTCACGATTGACGGATGTCAGCACCACATGGCTAAGGTTGAGTTTTAGCGCGGCTTCGGCAACGCGTTCAGGTTCGTCTTCATCCACTTCCAGCGGGCGGCCGGTAGTGACCGAGCAAAAGGTGCATCCTCTTGTGCAGATATCCCCCAGCAAAAGGAAGGTGGCGGTGCCGTGGCTCCAGCATTCGGATTGATTGGGGCAACGCGCTTCTTCGCAGATGGTGTGCAGGCGGTTGCCTTCGATCACACCGTTCGTCGCTTCAAATTGCGGGTCGGTCGGAAGTTTAATCCGCAGCCAGGGCGGTTTGGGATTGCGCCTGGGGTTTTGCTTTAAAATCGGTAAATCCACAGCCATGAAGTTGTTCTCCGTGTGAATGGTTTGTGACACTATTATAACAGCGTCCAAACAAAATCAATTGGATGCGGATGATATTGGACGCTGGCGGAACTGTTACGTTTTGTAGTTTTGGGGTAAAGATGCCGCCTGCTTCTATCCACCGGATAGGCCGATCCACCCTATTTCGCATAACTCTCCCATCCCTCCACATGCGAGGTCGGCAGCTGGCTGGGGAAGACGTAGATTTTGTCGTCTCCGGTGGCGATGTAGAGGGTTTCGCCATCTTCTGAGAAGGTAGCTGCGTGCATGATGGATTCGCCAACGTCATAGGTTTGCAGGTTGCGGTTGTGCTGTGCATCAACCAAGGTTGGCGCACCACCACGCTCGGTTACAAAAAAACGGCTGTCGGAAGTGAAGGCAACGTCTTTATCGGCTTGCCATTCTTGAAATGTCTTTGTATCTACTAAAACCGAATACGGTAAACTTAAATATCCTTTTGCCTGTCTAAAAATCACAAATCTGTTACTGGGTGAGAAAGCAATATCAAAAGCAAAACTCATAGGTTCACCTCTATCAATAGAGGCATAAGCAGGGTCTTCTAAGAATAAATTATTTCCTGTTTGTGAATCCCATATCCCTGCTGTGTACCAAAAAGTGCTAAATGAAGAACGAGCATTTCCAGACGAAACTGTATTCCCCAAATAACCGACTATGTATTTCTTTGATGGAGAAAGAACAAATGTGCGCAAATCTCTTTTAATTGTACACCACTTGTTGTATAGCCGAAATTCACAAAACATATCTTGGAATTGATAAACGGCATTAGACAATTGAATCTGTTTATTATCATTAAGAATACTTGAGGCATCATGAATAAGTGTTGGCGAGATTAAATCCAAAGGACGGTTTAATGAATGATAGTCAATAGTAGAAATTCCGCGAGATTTAATATGAAGTGATACAGTTTGTTCTTCGTAAATACCGATAGAAAAATACTGACCACCACTGCTATCACTAATCATTCCATAAAACGTGAGTGTTACAGATTCACCATTTGTAAATGGTTCTATATTATAAATACCTGCATTAGTCATCAAAGGAAAATTAATCTGTAAAAAATCATTTCTGTTTAGTTGTAAATTTAAATCTGCTGGAACAATGTTCTGACTAAATGAATAGTTCGACACATTAGCAAATAGTAATAACAATACCCGTAATACGTTGTCCATTATATAGGGTCCTCCAAAGATCTAAAAAGTAAGGAGGCTTCTGATGTGAGAAGCCTCCCTTTAATATTGCTTTAATCAACAGCCGTGAAAGTCAAATCTTCCCGATAGAGATCCCCATTGCCAGGGCTGCCCGCAACAAAATAATACATTTTGTTGAATTGCCCGGTTTCTGCATCAGTGCCGCCGGAAAAGATTGACTGAAACAACATCACCGGTTCGCCTCCCATCCCTCCACATGCGAGGTGGGCAGCTGGCTGGGGAAGACGTAAACTTTCTGATCAATTCCAGCAATATACAGCCACTGATCATCATGCGAAAACGTTGCCGCAAGCATCATATTTTTTCTAGTTGAAGGTACACCTATAATTTCACCATTCTTCCAATCTGATTTATTCAGAACAACTTCCCCAATGTCATAGACATGTATACCACGGTTTTGATAAGCATTAACCAATGTCGGCACACTATCACGTTCGGTTACAAAAAAACGGCTGTCAGAAGTAAATGCAACATCCCGTTCCGTTTCCCATACTAACAGAGTCTCTGTATCAAGCATAAAACTACCGGGATAGGGTATCGTTGCTACCGATTCATAAGCGTTCGGCGTTGCAACCGAAAAGTACCCTTCCAATCCTCTTGCAATAAAAAAACGGTTATCCGGTGAGAATTGAATGTTGGATGGAGTATTGAATATATGGCGAATAGGTTCATACCGGGGAACCGGGTATTTAACTTGATAGACAAGATTGCCCTCACCATCCCACAAAGTAGGTATCCTTACAGGATGACCACCACCGGCTGGACTATCGGTTGTATACAAACGACTCACCAATCCACCAATCCATTCCCGGTTTGGAGAAATTCCTGCTTGTTCTAACTTCCTTGTAATAAAAGGGTATTCTTTTGAAGGAGGAATAACAGAATAAGCATCCTCTAAAAAGATGGTATCCCCATCAACTGTTACAGAAGACACATCATGAACCATATCAAATAGGAGCGGTTGTGGAGGGTCTTCAAAATACACCCACCCTTCACCGGATACATAACGTTTAAATCGAGCTGAAACAGGTTCGGTCACCTGATTGATAACGTTACCTGACGAAACATCCATCGTGATCTTTGACCATAAACGAATGTTGCTTGTATCGGGCGGATTGATGTTAAATCCGTGAAACCCAAACACCAAATGGTTCTGATTCTCTGAATTGGATTGTAAGATAAACAATTGAACTGGTGTTTCAATCGTATTTGGATTATATAATAACGAATCCGGGAACTCGAATTGATCCACAGGTTGAATAGCATCTTGAGAAAAACTTTCCGGAATGAATAAAGCCATCCATAAACAGAAAAAAATCCTATTTTGTACCATGATTCACCTCAATCCTAACTGTATAGTATGAATAACAATCTATCAACTTTTTCTCCACATCTCTCCCATGCTTCCACAATTCGCAACTGGTGCTAATCTATTTTCTTTCTGACATTCAAGACAGAAATCGTTAAACTTACTCAGGAAATTCATCATACAAACGGATCGTATACTATGGTACCCATTAGCGTTTCCGCGTTTTTCCCGGCGCACAATGAAGCCGACAACATCGAAGCCCTGACCGAAAAAATCGTGCAGGTGCTGTCAGAAAATGTCAGCTACTTCGAAGTGCTGATCATCAACGACGGCAGTACCGACGGCACCCGCGAACTCGCCGATAAACTCGCCGCCAAGCACCCCCAGGTACGAGCCATTCATCACGAAGTCAACCGGGGTTACGGAGGGGCGGTCAAAACCGGGATAGCCTCCAGCCAAAAAGACTGGATCTTCTTCACCGACGGCGACGGCCAGTTCGATGTGAGCGAGATTCCCCTATTGTTAGAGCACGTCCATGATCATGATGCTATTGTCGGCTTTCGCATGAACCGCCAAGACCCCTCTCACCGCAAACTCTTCGCCTTCTGTTGGGGTACGCTGATCCGCATTCTCTTCGGCTTTCGGGTGCGCGATTTGGATTGCGCCTTTAAACTCTTTCGCCGGCAGTACTTCGACGGCCGGGAACTCAAAGCCGAAGGCGCCGTCATCTCCGTGGAGATTTTTTCGATCCTCACATCCAATAATGCGAAAATCAAGCAAGTAGGCGTACACCACCTGCCCCGCATGGCGGGCGAGCAATCCGGAGGCAGCCCCAAAGTGGTATTGCGCGCGTTTAAAGAACTCTTCAACCTCTACGGCAAACTCAAAACCGGAGCCAAATAAGCGGAATGTGAATTTGTTTTCTTGCTAATACACTTATGAAACCATTTTGTCTCAACCTTCTATCGCTATTTTTATTCCTTTTTGTTTGTAACCACACCGGCCATTCGCAGGATTATTACCCCCAAGCCCACAGTATTGTCATTCTCAACCCGGCGGGTGAATTTCTTCATTCCATCGCGGTTCCGGGCAAACCGCTGGATATTGACCGCCTGCCCGATGGCGGCTTTTGTGTCTCCACCGGAGACGGCTTTCTTCAGCAGTATGACCGAGATGGCAATCCCGGCGCCAAATTGCGAATCATCCCTGCCGAAGACGTGGATTACATCGGCACTGATACCTTTTTGCTTAGTTCCCGCGGAGCTCGGCAGGTACTCATCTTTAACAGCAGCACTCACAAAACCGATGTACTGCCCTTTTCGGTCGTGCAGCCCAGCGATGCCGATCAACTCGCCAACGGCAACTATCTAGTCTGCGACGCGCAAGGGCAAACCATTAAAGAATTCACGCCGGAAGGTTCGGTAGTGTGGGAATACAATCAAGGTCTCACCCAGCCGCTGGATGCCCTGCGCCTGAACAACGGCAACACCCTCATCTCCGATTTTGACAACCACCGCGTGCTGGAAGTATCGCCGGAAAAGGAGATCATCAACAACTTTACCGGTTTCAACCATCCGCAAAAATTACACGCTCTCAATGAGTACGAGATTTTAGTCGCCGACAGCGACAACCAGCGCCTGGTTAAACTCAATCTCAACGGCGAAAAATTCATCATTCGCAACGGGCTCAACTACATCTTATCCGCCGTCTTTCTGCCGGAACAAAAACTATACGCCTGCGTGGTGAATAACCGCTTTCTTCCCCCGGACGATGCCAACGTCACAACAACCACGCCATTAAAAGAAACCAATACAACCGCCTCAGTTTTCACACTTTCTTTTGACCGCTATTACTTTTTCTGTTTCGCTTTGTTAAGTGGTCTCGTGCTCTGGTTCAGCCGCTCCCATGCCGAATGGGCATGCCTTCTCTTTGTGTTCTACTATGCCGCATTATTTGGAGTGGGCTATCTCTGCATCACCGAAGCCGCCTCCCAATATCCCTATCAACCCGGCTGGCTGTTTTACGCGGTTGTACTGGCACTCGCAGCCGGAACCGCCACGCACATCATCCGTACATTTATCCCCAAAGAGAGTTGGATAAATCATACCAAAAAATTTACCCTTCCATTTTCATGGATTACACTCGTTCTACTCATCATCACAACCTTCGGCTCGTTGTTTACGCAGTATTACCACAGCGTTGGAGCCGTATCCGGTTGGAAACTATCCTGGTATTGGCCGATGCTGTTGTGGGCGGCAAGCATCTATATCTACTTCCGCCATTTTCTGTATGGGGGGCAATCGAAAGCCGAATCAGCCGCGCCCTTTACCACCGGCAGCGTCAATGAAGATGAGGATGAATCCAACTATGTCCTCACCCATCCCACAGCAACAGTAAACTCGCCGGAATGGCGGCAGTATGCCGCTCCAATATTCATGATCACATTGGTCTTGGCGGGCTTACTCTACACCATCGGGGCAACTCATATCCCAACGGATGTACACGGCGACGAAGCCGAAGTCGCGCTGCACGGCATCCAAGTGCGCGACAGCGGCAATTGGAATATCTTTAACCTGGGCTGGTATATGATCCCCAACCTGTTCTTCCTGATCCCGGCGTGGGGCATGTGGTTGTTTGGAGACAACCTGCTCGGCATCCGTTTAACCGGTGCGATCATCGGCATAGCATCCATACCCATGTTTTATCTACTTGCCAAACGCATAATGGTTCCTACATCGGCGGCAACCGCGACATTTTTATTCGCCGTCTCTACATACTTCATACACTATTCCCGTTTAGGAATCGGCTATAACCAGGCCACTCTCATCACCGTAACCGTGTTGTATTTCGTGATCAAAGGGGTGCAGGAAAAAGATTCCTTTTCCATTTCGATGGCCGGATTCATTGCCGGGGTTGGTATCCTCTCGTACCAAGCAGCGAAAGTTGTTGCCCCCGTAGCGGTGCTATCCATTATTTTGCTGACCGTATTTCGGGCATTAAGTATTAAGCAAGGCCTTAAGATGACCGTGGTATTCTGCGTCGGTGTATGGATTACCGCCGCGCCGCTGATCGGCAACTTTTTGAAGGATCCCGCCGCGATTTCATCCCGCACCAACGCGGTCAGCATCTTTCACGAAGACGGCCGCCGCTATATGCGTTACAACTATCCGGCATCCTATACCATGGCTGATATCGTTAAAGAACAGTTCCGCCGCACCGCGCTCGCGCCCATCACCAACCAAGACAACAGCCCCTATATGACCAACAAACAACAAGGCGGACTGCTGGATCCTATCCCCGCGCTGCTTTTTTCCGCCGGACTCATTACCTTGCCCCTCTTGATATGGCATCCCGCGGGCTGGCTGCTGATTCTTTGGTACATTATGCTGCTCTACCCCGCATCCGCACTCACCAATGGAGCGCCAACGTATCAGCGGCTGGTGTGTGTCTACCCCGTTTTGATATTGATCACCGCCCCGGTACTGGCGGCAGTCTTTTCTCAAGCGGCATCACGTTTACGCCGGATTCCCTATATCAAACCGGCCTTGCTGGGAACCATTCTTATCTTCATCCTGCTGATGGGGATGAACCGTTACTTCCACCAGATCATGTCTGTGCCGCAGATGCTGGATGACCACACCCGCGTCGCCCGCCATCTCCATGAAACCGGCCCGACGGTGTACACCTACAAGATCGGCACCGACCGCTTCTCCATCCAATACGGAACCATCCGTTTTTTGGCCCCGAAAGCGCGCGGCATGGATGTCAGCAATCCCAACCAGTTTTTGCAGACCAAGATATCGCGCACCGGTCCGATTCAGTTTTTGTTTGTGGGAAGAGATGTACGCTATGTCGATGAAGTGGTGGACAAATACCCCGGCGGTAAACTTGAATACCACCGCAACAGCCAAGACCAAAACCCCTTCGTCACCTACCAAATCACCCGGTGAATGGTCGTGCGGGTTTCTAGCCTACTATAGCATTTGCCAGAAGTATGTTCGTTTTAGGAGGGCAAAGCTCCCGCCGAGCCAAGTTTAGGAGGGCGAGGCTCCCGCCAAGCCAGGTTTAGGAGGGCGAGGCTCCCGCCGAGCCAGGTTTAGGAGGGCGAGGCT
>CAYVAZ010000062.1:6080-18860 GCA_964449065.1 uncultured bacterium | reverse complement strand
TTTATCAAATAATAATCCCAATGCATTCATCTGATCTTGAGCACTGGGATTTTGAAGTCTTAAAGTAATGATTGTGGTATCGTATATTTGATTCAACATAACAATTTGAGCAAAATCACTGTCAGTCGTCACAACAATAGATTGGTTCTTACGAGCATATTCTATAATTTCTTCATCAGGAGTTCGAAACATTTCTAATTCGAAGGCATGAACACTTTTATAGCCATAACGCTCAATTAATGTTTTGACTTTCGGTGAAATTCCCATATCCAATATGAATGTAAATGGCACTTAAACAGGAATCCAATCTTCTTTCGTCAAATGGGAAGCATAAGCAAGGGCTTGACGAATATCTTCTTCTTCCAAATAAGGAAAGTCATCCAATATTTGTTCAAATGAATTCCCCGCAGCCACCAAATCAATAATCTGATGAACCGGTATCCTCATATTGCGGATACATGGTTTTCCACTGCAAACTTTTTGATCTATCGTAATTCGGTCAAACATGATGGAATCCATTATCCATTTTTCTAAAAACCATTATGCACGATTTTCAAGACGTCTCTAAAAACGCCGCTACCGCCCGCATTGCTTTGCCGCGATGGCTCACGGCATTCTTCTCTTCCGCCGTGGCCTCTGCCAGCGTTTTATGATAGGGGGGATAGAAAAACAACGGATCATACCCAAACCCGCCTGATCCGCTCAACTCGGTTTGGATGATTCCATCCACCGTTTGCTCGGTCGAAAATAACACATCATTTCCATTCGCCAGCACTGCCGCGCACACAAAACGCCCGCTGCGTTTTTCCCGCGGCACGCCTTGCAGTTCGTTCAACACCCGCGCGTTGTTATCCGCATCGGTCGAATCTTCTCCTCTGGCATACCGGGCGGAATACACCCCCGGAGCGCCATCCAACGCATCCACCGAAAGCCCGGAATCATCCGCCAACGCCATCACCCCGCAATAGGATGAAACCTCTACAGCTTTCTTGCGGGCGTTCTCCAAAAAAGTTGTTCCATCTTCAACCACTTCCGGACAATTCGGATAATCCTTCAGCGTAAGAACGTTCCAGCCGCTGCCATCCAGCAATTGCTGCATCTCACGCTGCTTGTTTTGATTGCGGGTTGCCAGTACGAGAGTTTTGTTCATTTAACTTATGTATATTTTCGGAACGAAGTATTTCGCATCGAGCGGGGTTTGCCTAAAATTTCATTATAGATCACCGCCAGTTTCAAAGGATTGTCACCATAGCGGTCATACAATGATTGAAATGTGGATTTCGAACTATAGGCTGTCGCACCCGCCAATAATTCGGATGCGCCCATGGTTTTCTGCGCCTTCTTCGGCGGAGGAATCTCCGCGACCGGTCTTACTTTCGGTTTAGGAGGCGGGGCCGGTATGGGATCATCATATTTCGGGCCGTATGCTTCCGGCCGGAAGGGAGGGACTTCTTCCGGTTGGCCCCACTGCTCAAAGATGTTGCGTTCTCCCGGTCGTTCCCGCCATTGTCCTTCCTTTGGAGGATAAGGCGGCTCATCTACAATAACCGGGTCTTCATGGTCAAACAGCTCTTTGAAGATCGTCGTCATCGGGTCTTCATTTTCCCGGTCCATGAACTCACCCGAATCATACCACTCGCTTTGCGGCTCGGTTTGCTGCTGTCCGGTTTGCCGCGGTTTCGCCGGGGCCGGCTTCGGCGGTTTTGGCGTGTGTGTTTCTTTGGTGGATTCACGCAGTCTTTTAAACAACTCCGCGCCGCCGCCTGCCGCAATCAAGATCAAAATCGCTATCGCTTGAAATAAATCGTCCATATTCTTCTTACCCGTTTTTGTGTATTCTTTATTGTTCTTGCTGCTTGAATCCATTCTCCGCTATACTATCGTACTTATTCATTCTAAGAAAGTTACGGAAAAACGGCAAGCGCTATTTCATCATGACCCAAAATACCTTACGTGAGAGTCAGTCCTTAGCCATCATCCCCGCCCGCGGCGGCTCGAAAGGGCTGCCGCGCAAAAACGTCCGGCAGTTGGGCAGCCAACCTCTTATCGCCCACACCATTCAAGCGGCATTGCAAAGCCGAATCAACCGCGCGATTGTCTCCACCGATGACGAAGAAATCGCCGAAATCGCCCGCTCATACGGAGCCGAAGTTCCCTTTATCCGCCCGCCCGAATATTCCGGAGACGCGGCCACCTCGCTTTCCGTGCTCCTCCATGCCGTCCGGTTTATGGAGCAAGAATTGAACTATCAACCATCCGAAGTGATGTTTTTACAGCCAACATCACCGTTCCGCACCGCCGATCACATTGATGGCGCTTTGGCAAATTATTTTAAATCCGGCACGACTTCTCTCATTTCCGTAACCGACGTGCAGGAATTCCACCCCTACTTCATGTTCAAACTCAAAGACGAACACAAACTGGAAACCCTCTTTGAACTTAAAGCACGCCCGCTGCGCCGGCAGGAACTGCCAACCTACTACCGCATCAATGGTGCTATCTACATATCAAACCGCTCCTATTATGAGGGGATCGAAGACAACGCCGCCATCTTCGATTGGAACTCCGTCAGCGCTTATGTGATGGATGCTCCCAGTTCGATCGACATCAACGATTACATTGATTTTCAACATGCCGAACTCTTACTGAAAAAGAAAATGGAAACCGAAGCATGAGAACCATCTGCGTTATCACCGGAACCCGGGCCGAATACGGCATTCTCAAACCGGTTATCGAACAAATTGAAGCGTCACCATCCCTGCAACTTTCACTCATCGTAACCGGGATGCACCTTTCCCCACAACACGGCATGACGGTAAATGAAATCGAACAAGACGGCTTCCCTATCGCCGCCAAAGTTGATATGCAGCTCCGCGGCAATTCCGGCGCGGATATGGCAATTAGCACCGGAATCGGCATTCAAGAACTCGCCAAAACCATCGATGGCTTCAAACCGGATATCGTCATGATTTTAGGCGACCGCATCGAAGCCTTTGCCGGGGCCGTGGCCGGTTTATTCTGCGGTAGTACACTGGCACACATCCACGGCGGAGATATCTCACAAGGCGGGTGGGATGAATACATGCGCCATGCGATTACCAAACTCAGCCACATCCACTTTGCCGCTACCCCCAAAAGCAAAGAGCGTATCCTTCGGTTAGGCGAAGCCGAAGAATTCGTGCACCACACCGGCACACCCGGATTAGATGCCATCCATAAATTTTCAATACTTTCCCGTGAAGAAACCGCCGGGCAATTGGGTATCGAATTGCAAGAAATGTTCGCGCTGGTCGTTCAGCATCCGGTTTCCACTCACCCGGAATCCGCCGCGGAAGAAATGAAAGCAACACTCACCGCGTTGGAAGGCTCCAACATCCAATGCCTATTGAGCTATCCCAATGCCGATGCCGGCAGCCCAGCCATGATGGATATCATCAAAGAGTATGAGCAGAGGGATTGGATACAGACCTTCGCGTCCATCCCGCGTGAGTTGTACTGCAACCTGCTGCGCCAAGCCGCGTTCTTAATCGGCAATTCCAGTTCGGGTATGATCGATGCCCCCGCGTACGGCACCCCGGTCATCAACATCGGCGAACGGCAAACCGGACGCGAAAGAGGCGTGAATGTCATCGATGTGCATCCCGCTACAGAAGAAATCTATCAGGCCATTCAAACCTGCCTGCACGATGAACTCTTTAAGGAAAAATGCAAACGGACAGAGAATCCTTACGGTGATGGAAAAGCCTCCGAACGAATTGTTCAGGTGTTAGAAACCGTGGATTTAGAGAAAACCAAAACCGCCAAACGGCTGCCGTGGTAGTTCCCTAATTACCGGAAAAGGTTTGCGGAACCACCTCTATATCCCAAATAATATCCGTACCGGGAAAATAAAAGCCTTCCGGGAACCCCTCCGCGATATCCCACGCCGGATGGAATGGGTTGGTGTGCCGGCCGGCAAAATGATCGATTGCCACTTTCGTGCCGTCATCAAACCGAACCATACCCCGCATCACCGGGAAGACCGATGAAGGATCGGCATACAGAAGACGGTCACTCAAAAACCCGAAATTTTGATAGGTATTGCCAAACGCGTCCATCGTCATCCATGTGTTGTCCGTCACGGGTTCGAAATCGCGCGCGATATCCGCGCCGATAAATGGCAAACTCCCGAATGTAAAGGAAGGATTGTTGGTATGCACGCCGCCGAATCCATCCAGCAAATAAAACAAATACTCTCCCCGTATTCCGATTTCCACTTCCAAATTTCGGGCGATGTCAAAACCGAAATAAGGCAGATCGTTCGGCCTTGGCAATTCCGCAGATGACGTATGAATTCCCCCAAAGCCATCCAGCATATACCACCCTCTGCCGCGCGGATCCGGTTCAATATCGCGGACGATGTCGTTGGGGAAAAAGTAAGGCAAAGCCGGACGGGAAATCGAGGGGTTGGTTTGATGGATGCCGCCGAAGCCGTCTACCACAAGCCATCCCGTTACCGGTGTAGGGGTGGGGGATGGAACATTCGGTGTCGCCGTGGGCGATTCGCTGGGGACATTTCGAGGCGCGAATTCCATAACATTCGTCAAAGATTGGCTGCCCGGCGCGGCGTCTTCAAGCAGCACATAAAAACGGGACCGGTCGGGTGAAGCCGCCATCCGATTTCCCGTCAACCGGGCATTTTGTAGCACAGGTTGAGCCGCGCGGGTTTGGCTGCCCCAAAAAACATTGCCCCCATCAAATCTAGAGGCGAATAAGAATTGATCGGTGTTGGTAATAAATGAAAAAGGGCCGGCATGAATTCTCATATCCTGGTGTTTCCATTCCCGCACCAATTTCTCTTGGGTGACATACAGCATTTTTGTCGGCGTGCCCGGCGCGGCCCATTGCGGATTGGTTAACAAAAACAACCGGCCGTCCAATCCGGTATTGATGTCCGCTATGGGTAATCCTTTCGGCAATTCATCCGGACTCAAATACACCTCAAACTCATCCTTGATGGATGGATTGACTTTATAAATGGTGTTGGTCAATCCGGCAAACGGTTCCAAACCATAATCCAAGACCAAGGCCTCACCGGGTTCACAACCGGGGATCTGGTCGTTTTCTTTGACCGCGTACACCGCTCCAAGTTTATTGAATCCCCGCCAAATGTTTGAAGAACCATCGGGATACAGAGACTGCAACAACTCATTCCGTGAGGATTGCAATATATACAGCCTGCCTTTATCCGTAACATCCATATCCAACAAAATATTGCGGCCATGATATTCGAATGTTTGAAAGGGCTGAAACAACTCTGAGATCCGGTCTAATCGTTGCCCGAAGTTGGGTGGCAATTTCATCACGTGGGCTATTTTACCTAAAAGACCGGTCGATTGACTGCCTCCATCTTGTACGAGAAAGATTTCACCGGTTTGCGGATGCGTGGAAATTAAACGTGTGTAGCGGCTATCGGTGTACAATGTCTTTATATCAAAAAACCGGTTGATATCCTCATACAATTCCGGCACGGGAGTGGGGGTATTTGTCGGCGTCGGCGTATGCGTTACGGTTGGTACTCCCTCCGGCAATGGTGTCGCAATAGGGACTTCCGATGGGGTTTCGCCTTCCAGTTGAAACGGGGAAGTTACTGAGAGTTTTTGAATGGTGTGCAGAACCGATCCGTTTTGCGTGTTCTCCACTTGCGCGGTTGCCAATATAGAGTTTCCGTCATGACTGACGGCGAGTGAATTGAAAAACGTATCCAAATCGAAAATGGGAGTGGCGGCATTGTTGAAGAGATCAATCCGCCATAAATACGAATCATAAGATGTAACATAAAACGCTTCGTCTTCCTGCCAATAGACCATGTCTTTCGGATTTCCTCCGGGAGGGATATTCAACAAGAAAACGTCCGTAAGCGTTCCGTTGCTTTCCAAGCGCCGCAGAGAATAGTTATGAGAGCCCAACGGCTGCCCGATGAGATACAACCGGTTATCCGGTCCTACTGTCATCGCTTTTGGAAAAAAATCTCCTGTGAAATTAAACAAAACTTCGATTTGAAGGATATCATTACGGTCATGTATCCCCAAAATTTTTGTGTTGACTTGCTGAATGATGCCTGACTTGCTTTTTGTGGTGCCCGATAAGCCTAAAATCCGCGCGTTTGTGTTTTCAGGAAGAATAATGGATTCCGGCTTGGCAATCATATCAACCAATCGTACTTCGGGATTGACTTGAACAATGCTCCCCAATAATTCCACGCGACCTCGCTCGGGAACACGGTAAAACTCGCCCCCTTGATCCACATACAAAACTCCTTGTTGATCAAACGCGAGAATGCTGTCATGCCGTCCCGCAAACTCCGCATAGGCCGGCGCATCATCAACATCGGCAATTCCAGGGGCAAGGGGGCCGCGAATGGTATGGACTTTTTTCCGTTTCGACGATACATACAACCCGCCATCCAATGGATTCACCGCGAGCGGTAGACCGGATGTAAACGCCATAAATTCCGCTTCCACATTGGGGACAAGAAGTTCCGTCGTGGGCCGGGGATTGAAGGTTGGGGTTGGTGTTGGGGTGGGGGTAACAGTCGGTGTTGGCGTAATCGTCGGTGTAGGCGGCAAAGGGGCAAGCGTTGGCGTTTCTTGATTGGGATGCACAAACGGCCCAATATTCCATAGATGCACACTATTATTATTCCGGCCTCGTGTGAGGGCTTTGCTCCCATCCGGAGAAATCGCAACCCGCACATCCACATGGCGGGCGCTGGATAAGGTCGCAACATCCTGATTGGTTTGAAGATTATGCAGGATGGCTTTTGAATCCGCCCGGCCAAACAGGGCGAAACGTCCGTCCGAAGTGATGGCATGATCCATGGTGGTTGCGAAATAACTGTTAATGACAGAAGTGGTATTCGCTTTCCAATTCCAAAACACATTCCTCCCGTCCGCCTCACTGATTAATATCGTTTGATGATCGGGCATGAACGACATCTGCATCGTGCCGTTTTTTGATTCCTCTATAGACGTGACCAACTCATGGTTGTCCAAGCGGTACACAAAGATTTTTGGCGTGTTCGGCCCAAATCGGGGCGAAAAACTTCTTGCTTGGGATATTACGAAATATTGGCTGTCGCGGGAGATATCGATTAGAGGAGGACTGGAAATTTCACTGACAAAACTCCACTCCATTTCGAAGCCTTCAAGATTGTACAATGTAAACTGGGTACCGACGCTGCCGGTCGCGATCAATATCCATTTCCCATCCGGGGAAATTTTAAAGTTGTGAACGTTTTGGTCGGGAAAGGTATGAACTAAAAATCCTGTGGCGGTGTCGTAGATAGAGACGATTACCGTTCGGGACAATGCGTTGGCTGTCTCCATCATCGCGATCTGCCGTCCGTGTGGTAGATACCGCATAAACCGGTGTTGACCGGTAAAGGTTCTAACAGGGGCCCCCGTCTCTGTTTCAAAGATTTCTCCGGATCCTTCGCTGCCGATTGCAATAAATTGTCCATCGGGAGAGAAGTCAAACATCCATACATCGGATTTTAAAATGGTACGAAGGGGAGGGAAAGAAGTTTGAGATTGTACAACGATACCTTGAATCGCCATCACAAAAATACTCAACAAAAACGGCTGTAAGCGCATTTTATTTCTCCGGTAGATGAAATTGCGTTAAGAGCCAACCAAATATAGCCGAAAATAAGGAAATTATCATGTTAAATTATCTAACACACTAAACAGGAAGGGTTTTCATGGTATGGTGTTCTTTCCATGAGATTGGATTGGCTTTCAACACCAACGTGTACTTCAACGCAAAATGATTGAGACGTTGTTTTGTACCAATTGCAATTGGGTTTTCCGGCAACGAAACGTATACGCATTCAAAAAAAAAGAATGTTTGATATGAGGTGTATTTTTTATCTAAGGCATCAACCCCACCCCAATCCTCTCCCGGTGGGCGAGGGCGATAGATACAGCGAACAATTAGAAAAATTTGCATATTATAACGCATGCGCAAAATGAGTGAATAATTCTATCGATTCTAACGAAAAAAAGGGTATAATTTATTCGTAGGAAAGTGGTTTTCCTTTTGCTAGCGCGAGATCACCGGTATTTCTTTCTAGGCTCTACCAAAAGTATCTTCACCTTCTTTGAAATTGAACCAGTTCTCTAAGAAGCGTGTTCGAAGTCGTTTCGCTTAGAAATAAGCGTTTCCGATTGCCTCCGCATTCAATTGAACCAACAAAGGATAAACACAATGCGTGGCGCCAAAGATAAAGCCAAACTAACCGGCCGAAAAAAAGCCGCTATCCTCATGGTGACGCTGGGGCCGGATATCGCTGCTGATATATACCGCTGTTTGACCGATGATGAGATTGAACAAATTACTCTCGAAGTTGCCAATCTGGGCAATGTACCGCAAGAGATGGTTAATCAGGTGATTGAAGAATTCTATCACTCCGCGATGGCGCAGCAGTATATTTCTGCCGGGGGTATTAATACCGCACGTGACATTTTGGAAAAAGCTCTGGGGCCTGGCAAAGCGATGGAAATCATCGAACGCTTACAAGGGATGCTGCAAGGCACTCCGTTCGATTTCCTGAAAAAAGTCGATCCCAACCACCTGCTGAACTTTATTTCCAATGAACACCCACAAACCGTCGCGCTGATTTTAGCGCATTTGGATCACGATCAATCCGCCATCATCTTAGGCGCGCTGGCCCCTGAAATGCAAACCGAAGTGGCGTTGCGAATCGCCCTGATGGAACAAACCTCACCGGAAATCATCTCCGAAGTGGAACGGGTGCTGGAACGCAAAATCGCCACCATCCTCTCGCAAGAGTTCTCCATCGCCGGGGGGATTGAAGCCCTGGCCGAACTCCTTAACCGGGTAGACCGCGCCACCGAAAAATCCATTTTAGAAACGCTGGAAGAAGAAAATCAGGAACTCGCCGTCGAAATCAAAAAACTCATGTTTACCTTTGATGATGTCATTATGTTGGATGACCGCGCCATCCAAGCCGTTTTGAAAGAAGTGGACTTCAAAGCTCTGGGGATAGCGCTAAAAGGAGCCAACGAAGAAGTGAAAACCAAAATCCTGAATAACCTATCCTCCCGGGCCGCCGATGGAATTCGGGAAGAAATGGAATTCATGGGGCCGGTGCGCATCAAGCAGGTGGAAGAAGAACAGCAAAAGATCGTCGCCATCATCCGCCGCCTCGAAGAAAGCGGCGAAATCATGATCAACCGCGGCGGCGAAGACAGCATGATCGGGTAATACCATTTGAAATAAAAAATGTCCGTTATATTGGTAGGGTAGGCTCAACACTCTTACAACCTTGATTACGCTTTATGTCAAAGCGGGTGCAAGCCTGAATCCAACCGAAAGGCTTTTGTCCGGTAGCCCACCAGACATACCGAAAGCGGACATTCCATATTTCTTTTGGTATAATATGCTCTTCTCATCATCATTTCATAAAAAGCCCCTTTACCTTACGGCAAAGGGGCTTTCGATTTTCAGTAGAAAAGTAGGCTAGTTGTCAAAAATGTGTTCGTTTTGGAAGAACGAGGCTCCCGCCGGGCAAGAAGCACGGTTTGATTTAACCCGAACGTATTTTTGGTATTCGCTATAGTTCCTATCGAAGTTCCCAATCCGCTACCGCGGTTCCACCTTCCAAGGTTGGAAGGGTAAACGGTTCGGAAATCAACGTTCCGGTAGGGCCGTCGCCACTGTTGGCGGAATCCGCTGACCAGTCACCATCGATAAAAGCAATGTGGTCATTCAGCGAATTGTGAAATCCCAAATCTTGCGCGACTTCGTTTCCGGATAACCAAGTGCCAAAGCTGCCGCCATTCAGCGTATCTTCCCAACCGCTCATATCGCCCATCTCAAAGTCGGAGTTGGGGAAGGCCAAATCCGCTGTTGAACCATCCCAGAAGTAGAAATCATCCACGCCGATCCAAGCCCATTGGCTGTCGAGTTCATCGATAACAAAGTAACGGGCTTGCAAGCCTTGATGTTCCGGTTCAATGTAAAAGCGGTATGGCGGATACCCCCACTCATCGATCCCGCCGGATGCATACTGTTCACGGTTCCAGCCCCCGCTTTGCGCGCGCACTTTATAGGCAAAGTCATCCGCGTCTTCAAAGGCACCGTTGCCGTCGATGTCTACTTGCATATGAACATCTTTAATTCTGCCATCCGGCTGTGCTTTATAAGGTGTTTGGCCGATTTCAAACGACGTAAACACATGGCTGGCAGCATCGCGAATCGGGCGTAGGGTAAATACATCGGAAATTAAAGTCAAACCAACATTTTCACGAACTTGAACATCGTTGTTCGCGTCACCATCGGTTGAACCTGAAGCGACCCATACCCGGCCTTCGCGTGAGAAATTGGCCCCGGGCCATCCAAACAAAGTCCATTCGCCATTGCCAGAGGTGGTTTGCGTCCAGCCGGGAACGCCGCCGATATCGTCAAACGAATGCACTTCATTGCGGGAACTGCCCGGATTAACATTAACGCCGTCCGCGTAGCCATCTTCAAAGCCTTCTTCAAAGTTCCCATTGCGGATGATGGATGTATCATAATTATGGCGGACGGAATCGACGCCAATCCCGTCAAAACTGTCATTGTCTTCCAATACAACCTGCGCCCGGCGGCCTTCCAAACCGGATGTATTGAGTAATGAAACCTGAAGCGTTATCCGTTCCGGATCGCTATCGTCAAAAATGATTCCTTTTAACGGAACATCGGTCTCTTCGTCATATTGTCCGTTTGGGTCTTCGGTCTCTGTTCCAACATCAACATACACCCGCAAGCCGTTTTCCGTCAAAAACGCGCCGTCATTATCAAACGCTGCGGATACCGGACCGGCAAACGCGCCGTATACAAAACTGGTCATTGGAGCGGCCACAAAGGGTTCGGATTCAATCACCGCCGTTGTCGCGTTGCCGTCAATTTGTGTACTGAAAAAAGCCGTGCTGTTTGAAGCCAATAAAGAATCTCCTCCATGATCATTAATGAGCTGATCTTCGGTTGCGCTGCTTTCAAGCACTGTCCAGCCGTTCAAGCCATCTTCAAAAAACCCGTTGGGAACGCTGTTCGGCACAATAATTCCATCGGCGTTGTTGTGACGAATCCAGTTTACCGCAATGTACGCATCTGGAGTGTTGTCAACAATACGAAGTTTCACGGTTTCACCCGCGTATTCTTCCAACGCGATGATCACGTTCATCCAACCGGATTCGGATACTAGGTTGTCCACAAATATTTCATCTTGGTTGGTTCTGTTTTCACGCACGATCGACGGATCTTCGGACATCCAATACTCAAATGTACCGTCGGCGCCGACATCCACACCAATATCAATGCCTGTTGCCGGTTCGCTTTGTTCGAGGTGTGCTGTCCAGCCGTTTGATATCATCTGCACAACCAAAAAAGTCGGGTTGTTCCCCGTGTTGTTGGTCGCGGACCAGGTTGAACCGGCAATGAAACACCCTGCCAATATGGTAAAAATTCCTGAATATAATACTCTCATACAATCCTCCAATATTTTTTTGGCATAGATAAACCACTATACCCTTAAAGTAGAGTGAAATGGTAACATATATGGATAAGAATAGCAATTCGTTATGGTTAAGAAAATGTTAAAAATTCGTGATGGTTTCGTAATGGATATTTATAGGTTGATTTATTTTGACTTCGGAGATTATTTCTTTGGGTTTATGCATCCAATATACGGATAATTCATCGATCTCAGCTATTATACCTAAGCCGAAATGCAGGGTTTGTGAATTTTGCGATAAGTAACTTGATCCGCCGTCTATAAACCGTGTCCATTGCCGGTCTGCGCTCTTTACCACAACCCGCACCCCATACGTTTGCGCGGATGTACCGTCCAATTTTACTTTCAGCCAATTGCCCTGTTTTGTTTGGTTCTCCAACAGCCGCGGCGGTCCGTCGATGCAGTTAATCACAATATCCATATCCCCGTCGTTATCAAAATCCAAAAGCGCGCTGCCCCGGCCGGCAAGCGTTTTTTGTGAAGCAAACCGCACCTCTTCCACCGTAAATTTTTCTCCATTTACATTTTTATAGAAAGATATTCCTTGCGGATAAGTGCGGTTGTTCTTCAGTTCCTTCACTTGCGGATAGGTATGCCCGTTGACGGTATACACATCCAAAAAGCCGTCCGCGTCAAAGTCGCTAAATCCTGTGCCCCAAGTGGTCAGCCAATGGGTAGGGGCAGAGAAATTCAACGGCCCTGCCATATCCACAAAACGGCTGCCGTTTTGATTGTGATACAAAATGTCTGATTCCTGCTCATACGCGGTGACAAACAAATCGATATAGCCGTCGTTGTTGTAGTCACCCGCTGCTACTCCCATGCTGGCGCCTTCGCGGCCGGATTCATCCACCGCCGCCCCGGAAAAGAAACTCATATCCTCAAAGGTGCCGTCTCCCTTGTTCATCAGCAAATGGTTGTAGGTTGAGTCGTTCGCGGCATACAAATCCAAGTCGTTGTCCAAATCCAAATCGGCCAAGCACGCCCCCATGGCGCGCCCTTCCGATATCCGTATCCCGCTTTCTTCTGACGCGTCCGTAAACGTTCCATCCCCGTTGTTCCAATACAGCAAATCATCTTGATGCTTTAGCCCCATCGGCCCTTTCATCACCGGCAGGCCATGATAGTGATCGCGCAATTCGCCATGTTCTTTCGGATCAAACGCCACATAGTTCCCCACAAACAAATCCAGGTCACCGTCGGTATCCACATCCCCAAACACC
>CAYVAZ010000062.1:0-6070 GCA_964449065.1 uncultured bacterium | reverse complement strand
CCGCCGCCGCATACCCGTCATGCCGCAAACCGGCTTCTATTGTCTGTTCCGTAAACGTGCCATCCCCATTGTTGAGATAAAACACATTCGCCCCGTAATTCCCGACAAATAAATCCAGCCATCCATCGTTGTTGACATCGCCGAACACCGCGCACATGCCCCAGCCGGTATCGCCGACACCTGCCTGCTCTGTCACATCGGTAAACGTTCCATTGTCATTGCGGTACAAGCGGTTTTTCCATTGGGGATATTCATCATCCATACCCGGTCTGCCGTTCACAAAATAGATGTCATCATCTCCGTCATTATCATAATCCGCCACCGCAACCCCAGACCCCATCGCGTCAATGATCCAGCGCTTATCCGCATGTCCCATCCGGTGCGTAAAACCATCCAGCCCAACTTCCTTCGTGACATCGGCAAATTGAAAGCCTTTCTTTGGTTCCGGGTTGGTTTGATTCCCATACATCGTTTTCTGCATCTTGATACGCTCTAAGGATTTTCCCAACGCTTGAAAATTCGGTGAATCCGCAAACTCATTTTTGTGTTGATCATACAGTTTCCGGCTGGCGTCAAATTGTTCCGCGCCCAACAAAGACCATCCTTTGATCCCCAAATACCGTTCGGATTGGATGATGGCCTTGTCTGTGATTTCACCCAAAACAGCCAAACTCTCCGCAAACTCTTTTTGCTGATAAAGCAGCTGCGCGAGGATCATCCGCAGGTGGTCGTCGATCAAATGATTCTCACGCAGGTTGGATAGATACGTTTCGGCCTGTTCATAGTGCTGCAATGCGATCATTTCCCGCACCAAAATAGACCGCTGTTGCATTGGAACGGTATACGCGTTCTCAAACATATAACGCAGTTGGCGGTATTGATCCGGGTTCCACTTGCGCATGTGCTCTATCTGCGTTTGCACAAGGTCAAATTCTTCTTTTTTTCCCAATCGTGATAACGGGGTGCGCAGCGCGCTGTAGGCTTCGCGAAAGAACGGATACACCTCAATCGCGTTGCGCAAATGCTTGACGGCCTCGTCATCGTTCCCCATCCGTGTTTCCAACTTGCCCAGCTCAAACAAAGACCGTATATGTTTGGGATGCGCTTGAACCACCGAGGCTAGCGTTGCTTTGGCCTTGTCATTATTGCCTTCTTCCACATAAATACTGCCCAGCAAAAAGAGCGCATCCGCATGGGTTTTTTCTTGGGTAAGGATGCTCTCAATCCGTTCTCTCGCGATCTCCAACCGTCCGGCGGTTTTGGCGATGGCTGCGCATTTATACAGCAAATCCAGATTATCCGGCGAGGCTTTCATAGCGCGCGCGCTCATATCCACCGCCCCGTCAACGTCTCCCGACCGCCAAAACGCCTGCGACAGAAAAAACAAAAAATCCCCATTCGATGCTACCTGATCCGCCAGCGCGTTTAAAAATGGAATCCAATTCCCTTGCGGCGACCGCTGTTTCAAATAGCGCTCAAACCGCTTCTGTTCTTCAAG
This sequence comes from uncultured bacterium, assembly GCA_964449065.1. Lineage (GTDB taxonomy): Bacteria > Hinthialibacterota > Hinthialibacteria > Hinthialibacterales > Hinthialibacteraceae > CAYVAZ01. The sequence goes on along the minus strand of CAYVAZ010000062.1, from coordinate 4,572 downwards.
AGAAAGCGCGTGCGGATAGTCACGCATCTGTTCAGCAGCCGCATCGAACTCGTTCTTCTCCAGTTGATTAAAAATGGCATCCAATGGCTGGCAATATACGGAATGGACTATCACAGTGAATAGTAAAAGCCAAACAGACATACGACTAGACAGCATATTTTTTCCTTTATAAAACCGGTATGAAACATGACATTTTGTTTTGCAATTACGATGACATGAAATTCCGCTTATTAATCCTTCATCAAATTCTCATACACCCACGGTTTGGATTCATTCGCGTATGTGTCTTGCCCGATTATATCCAAATCACCATCATCCCCTAAATCAGCAAGCACACCGGAATACAAGCCTTTACCGCTTTGAACGACTTGAGCCTCACCAAACGAACCTTTGCCGTCATTGAAATAAGCCTCAATTCGCATGTTTCCCCATGCCACCCCCGTCACAACATCCAAATCACCGTCATTATCTATGTCCCCCAATTTTACTGTGTGGTGATTATTTACATTGGCTTGTATGACATGTTTCTTCCATTGCTTGTCATCGTTCCTGCCGGAATTGCGGTACCATGCCAAATCATGATTGCCGCCATCGCGGTACTTTTCCGCGGGAGCGAGGATCACATCCATTTTTCCATCCCCGTCGATATCGCCAACCGCTTCTTTTGTATTTTGGTTGACGGTATGGTACTCAGGGTCAATAGGCATCTTGCGGTAAGGTTCAGACCGGGGATTGCTTGGCGCTTGCAGCCAATATCCGGTATAGGTAATATCGGGCAAACTGTTGTCATCAATAAGTCCAACAGCTAACCCTTCCGATCGTTCAATTCCTGTATCGATGGCAACTTTTTGATAGGAATCCATATCATTTTGAAAGAAAATCAAAATTTGATTAGGCTCTAAACTTCGTACGACAATATCCAATTTTTCATCCCCATCCATATCGGCGATTTCCATATCATTGATGTGATGCAGCGGCATGGATTCTTTGCTTACTGTATGCCACTTCCAGGCATCTGTCACTTCGCCATCCGGCAGCGGGTTCACAAACACAAAAACCTCACACTCTTTCGTGCCGCCGGAATGATTGTCGGAGGAAACGATTAAATCCAAATCGCCGTCGCTATCCATATCCGCCAATTTGGCGGCCCCAAGAAACGAACGCAAAGGGGCGTCTGGATTCAACGCGAACCGCTTCCATGCACCATCCAGTTTTTTAGGGGATTGAAACCAAGCAAAGGTTTTTCTGCCGCCCGCGTGTTTTCCGCCTTCAATAGCAACGATATCCGCCAACCCATCCAAATCGATATCCCCGGCATCCATGCTGCTAATCCCGGATACCGTCCCCTGAGAAATGTCGTAAGGTTCACGAAACCGAATTTCATCAGCCGAAGCGTTGTCAACCAATAAACCGGTAGCAAATAGCAGAAAGTTGAAACAGTAAAATGAAGTTCTCAATGTCATATTTCCCCCCAATCAACTAAAGAATATTTTGGTATGTTGATTATGACATATCAGAGGCGATGTAGGCAAGGATCAGCATGTCGGGGGTGTCTTTGTGTTCCACCGCTCACGATAGCGGGACGATCGTAACGGGTGCATGTTACCGCTCTTCGATAAAGAGATTGTTCCAGAGAAGCAATGGGATTGAAGCGCACTGACAGCCAATCTATCTCTCCTAGCCCATTGCCATTGACGTAGCGATTGTCAACGCATTCTATTCGATAACACGTGGTCAGAACCCCCTCTGCCTTGCGGGTATCTCATCCAAGTTGGCTACTCTTCGTACACAAATAACCGCGAATACACGCGAATTCACGCGAATAACAACGGGATCATTTCCAGTTCTTAGGGTTTAATACCGAAGTTATATTGGATTATCGGGGAAGAAAAGCGTCCAGCCTTTCTTTCGCTGAGATGTATTGCCGCGTGAACCCTAATTGCAAATGGAATCCAAGCGTGCTTCCGGCTCGGCAGGAGCCTCGCCCTCCCAGGGCTGCGCATTGCTAAGGGCATCTGTAATTACCGGCTGGAAGCCGATGCTCCCCGGTTTCTATCATACGCGGCCGTAATCGATCTGCCCTGCGGGTATCTTATCTAACTTGGAGAAAAAAAAGTTTAGCATTTTCAATTTGGATTGCTTACATCATTTACCTTGCAGCCTAATCTTCCCCAGTCTTGGGGAGAATCCGCATCACACAAATCACACAAATCACACAAAAAAAATTGAACCCGTATTATCCCGAAGACGCGATCAAGTCACAGACAACCGTTTCAACACCTCCAACGCCTTGCCCGAATCAATACTCTCCGCCGCGGCCGCAATCCCGTCTTTCAGCGAATCCGCTTTGCCCGCGATATGAATGCCCGCTCCCGCGTTCAGCAAAACGGCGTCCCGTTTGGGGCCTTTTTCCTCGCCTGTAAGAACCGCGCGGGTGATGGCGGCGTTTTTCTCCGCGTCTCCGCCCAACAAATCTTCCGGCTTGCATGGATTCAAACCAAGGCTTGCGGGCACAATAGTCAATTCATTTAAAGATGAATCCGTCACTTCAATCACTTTGGATTCACGCGTCAGGGTCAATTCATCCAAACCGTCACCAGCGCAAACCACCCAGGCTTTTTCTATTCCCAATTTTTGCAAACATTCCGCATACATTTGTTGAAATGCCGGGTTGCTGATCCCCACCAATTGATACGTAGGCTTGGCGGGATTGGAAAGCGGTCCCAGCCAATTAAAGATCGTCCGAACCCCCAATTCACTGCGGATTGGAGCGGCATGCTTCATGGCGGGGTGCACCACGCGCGCAAACAAGATCGCCATCCCCACCTGATCAAGCGTTTTTTCGATTTCTTCCGGCGGTTGGCTAACATCTACCCCCATCGCTTCCAGCACATCAATGCTGCCGCACTGGCTGGAGGCGGAGCGGTTGCCATGCTTTGCCACTGGAATGCCCGCGCCTGCCGCCACAAACGCAGCGGTGGTGGATATATTAAACGTACCGCTTTTGTCGCCGCCGGTTCCGCAGGTATCCAAAATTCCGGTATGCTTGGTGTTGATAGGCGCAGCATGAGAACGCATTGCCGCAGCCGCCCCCACAATCTCATCCACCGTTTCGCCCTTCGCGCGTAATGCCGTCAACACAGCCGCGGTTTGCGCGGGCGTAAACTCGCCTTTCATGATCGATGAGATTAATTCAGCGGATTGTTCCCGCGACAGGTTTTCGCCCGTAATAATGGCCTCAAGCGTGCTGGAAAACGAAGACATAGATACACTCCAAACAAATCGGCTTATTGGTAAGGTGTGATTGTAAAGAAATTATAAAATTTGGGTAGAGCGGTTAGCGGTTGCGCAAATGATACAGCATCCGCCCGAACCAGTGCACCATGCAGCCTAAAAAAAGCAGCGCCAGCGAAAACAAGACATGGGGAATGAAAAAGATGGAAAGAAAACCGGTCAATGCGATAAACGCTCCAACGATTTGAATGCCGGAGCGGTGACATAACACCAAAAAGATCGTGAAAACCCAAATAGAGGCACAATACAGAATTCCCAACATACCGGGGCCCAAGTTCGAAACGGTGCTGTTTATGATCATGTCTTATCCCCTTTGAATCATCTTATCAAATTTCATCACAAATAGCAACTCAACCGCGGCCGGTATTGATTTTCTATAACCAAAACCAGCAGGAAGCATGGGGTAAGAATTGCAATTCTGCAAAAAACGTGTTCAATAAACCATTGATAATTACATGCCTGCAGTATGTTGGTTAATGCAATATCTTTGTTATCGGGAAAAATCTTGCCACCTGAACCTACACATGAACATTTTATGCGATTGGCGCTCAACCAGGCAAAAATTGCCCTGGCGTATGGAGACGCCCCCATCGGCGCAATTGTCGTGAAAGACAATACTGTCATCGGGAGAGGCCGCAACCAACGCGAAGAAAATCACGATCCATCCGGTCATGCTGAAATCCTGGCTCTCAAAGACGCCGCCGCCCAAATCAACAACTGGCGGTTGGACGGCTGCACCCTCTATTGCACGCTTGAACCCTGCATCATGTGCGCCGGGGCCATCGTACAGGCGCGCGTCGCACACCTCTATTATGGAGCCAGCGACCCCAAAGCCGGCGGCGTCGAAAGCCTGTATACCCTCTTAGAAGACAAGCGACAAAACCATCAGGTCGCCGTCCATCCCGGATTATTGGAATGGCAATGCAAACAATTATTGAACATTTTTTTTAAGGAGATAAGATAGATAAATCAATGATGAATGCGGAGTGATGAAAGAAACTTCATCATTCATCATTCCAACTTCATCATGTGTCTTAACCTGGAGGGGTGGCCGAGTCCGGTTGAAGGCGCCCGCCTCGAAAGCGGGTAAACGGGTGACTGTTTCGAGGGTTCGAATCCCTCCCCCTCCGTTGGCGAGTCGCCAATGACATTTATTACTAACTGATGTTACGCAATCAATGATTGTCTATTGCTTGAAAAATGGTTTTTGTTGTGAGCCAACAATTCTTAGTCAAACGCAGTGTCTATCGTCTTCTCCCTTTGGGAGAAGATAAGAGA
>CAYVAZ010000061.1:16838-18864 GCA_964449065.1 uncultured bacterium | reverse complement strand
AGCCGTCATTCTTTGATTGACAGAGTACTAGAGATGATTACCCGGTCATTTCTTCAACGGGGTGAGGGGTAGTTGGTTCCTTCGGCGGTTTGTCTTTCATCCAGACCGCGCAGATTACGGCACCGGTAAAGCTGGCAAGAGCGAACCAGATGAAGCCGGATTGAATGGCTTCGGCACGGGGGAGGTGATCGAAGAGCGAGACAATCCAACTGCTGGTTAAAAAGCCGTTGATTTGCCCGGCTAATACCGCGAAGTAAATCATGGTTTGCGCGGTGGAACGGATGCTGGGGTCGCATTCGGAATCCAAATAAATGGGCGAGGCGAAAAACACGGCGATGACGACGACACCATGCAGCAGGGTAAAGGCGATGATGAGTTCCGGTTCCACAAAGAAGTATAAGCCGCCCCAACGTACGGCATCCGCTAGAAAACCGATCAGGATAACACGTTTCAACCCCATCCATTTGGTTAAACCGATCAGAAAAAACGAGAGGACAACTTCAGCAACTATACCTAAAAACCACACGAGGCCGTAGAAGAAATCCGAATAGCCCAAATGCCCCAAATACGGCCCCATGTATTGAATGCCCGCGGAAATTCCTGAGGAAACGAAAAAGAGAGATAAATATAGGACGATTAAGTTTTTGTCTTTTGTAAGAGCCAGAAACGATTTCAACGGGGTGCGTTCCGCGGCTTCGAAGTGAGATTGATTCCAAAAAGTGCTGCCTAGCGTGAAGAGCAAGAATACACATCCACCCAGAAATATTCCTGTGCGGGGATACCAATCCATCCATTCCGACATCATCACAAACAGCGGGCAAAACAGCAGCATCGTCACGGCAAAGCTAATGCTGCCCGCCACGCGGATACGGGAAAATTGGGCGGCATGCTTTTGACCAAGAAAACTGAAGACCAGCGAAGAAAGCAAGGGCCCGTTTGACATAAAACAGGCGTACATCAAACAGGCAGACAAAACAAGAAGCCAATAGCCGCCGATATCGTAGGCCAGGGTAAGTGAGAGTAAGAAAATGAGCGACAACAAAACGCCCAAGCGGTAGGTGTTGGTTCTGCCGAGGTAGCGGTCGGCAAGCAGGCCCCACACCGGCTGCAGAATCATGGTCAGCATCGCGGGCAGCGCCATCAGCAGCCCGATGGCATGATCGGGAAGATGCAAATCCAAATCATAGTAGCGCGGCAAATGGGGTATAATGGTGGCATGGGCGGAATAGACAAACCATGTAGTCAAAATCAATTGCCAATGCGTGACGCGGCGGGCACTCTGCTGTGTTGGATGATCGGTCATAAATATGTATCGCATACTCGTGGAAAAGTGTTCTGAATTTTAGTGGAATCGTCAAAAATCGTTAGGTATACAAATTGGCCATTTTGCCTATCATAGCTATGAAAATCCATTCATGAAAAAGGAAACCTTATTGTAGAGATGAAAACCATGAATCCACTATCACGCCGAACCTTTATTCAGTCTGGCGGAGCATTGACGGCCAGCCCAATTTTCATGCAAACGCGAAACGGGATTGCAGCGAATGAACGTGTGCACCATGCCGTCATTGGCACCGGCGGCCAAGGTCAAAGCCACTGCAAAGGCTTTTTGTCTCAGGACGATGTATGCAGGGTTGTTGCCATCTGCGATGTAGACCCGGAGCGAAGGGAAAAAGCATCGGAACTCTTGGGCGGCAAGGTTACGGCAACAGATGACTACCGCAGGATACTGGACGATGACTCCATCCACACCGTCAGCATCGCAACGCCCGATCACTGGCATACCAAAATCGCGTTGGAAGCCATCTTGGCCGGGAAGCACGTGTATGTGGAAAAACCGTGTTCGCACAATATTCATGAAGGAATGCAGCTGGCAAAAGCCGCAGCAAAGCATAACAAATGTGTGCAGCACGGTACCCAAAGCCGCAGCGGCGGGGGGATTCATGCCGCGATGCAGTTTATACGGGAAGGGAATCTGGGAAAAATTCGCATGGCGAAGGCGATCAATCATCAACACCGCGGACCG
>CAYVAZ010000061.1:0-16828 GCA_964449065.1 uncultured bacterium | reverse complement strand
CCGCCGCTGAGAGCGATCCGCCCCAAGGCGTGAATTATGACCGGTGGCTGGGGCCGGCTCCCATACATCCCTTTACTAAAAACCGCTGGCATTATAACTGGCACTGGTTTTGGGATTACGGCACCGGCGATACCGGCAACGACGGGGTTCATCAAATTGATGTGGCACGCTGGGGATTGGGGGTATCGCATCCAACCGCGGTCTCCGCGCCGGGCGGGCAGTTGTTGTATGAGGATGACCACGAAACGCCGGATACCCAAACCGCCACGTTTGATTATGGCGATAAGATGCTGCTGTTTGAAATGCGCTTGTGGACGGGATATAAACTGGAAGGCCACGACAACGGCACCATCTTTTATGGCGATGAAGGCAAGGTAGAGATCGGCCGCAATGGCAGTTTTGTGGTGTGGAAGAACGGCGAGACCGAAAAACTGGGCGGCAGCCATGATTTTTCCGCGCATGTACGCAACTTTTTAGAGTGTGTGATAGACAACAATCCATCCGAATTAAACGCGCCGGTGACCGAATGCTACCGTTCGGCTGAGTTGTGCCATTTGGCGAATATCTCAACCCGGTTGGGCAGAACCCTTCGATTTAACGGAGAACAGCATGGATTTGTGGATGATGAAGAGGCGAACCAACTGGTTTCCAGAGACTATAGAAAAGGGTATGAATTACCGGATATAGGATAATGCTATGAATAGAATGTATGTTGTATTGATAACCCTATTTCCCATTTTGTCCGCAAGCAGCCAAGAAGCGATGCGTTTTCAGATGGATGGCGGCGCGGTTGATATTCATATCAGCGGGCAGAAATTCGGTGAGTTTGTGTTTGAGGATGAAGAGATTCCCCGATCGTATTTCGCGCATATTACGACTCCAAGCGGGATTCAGGTGACACGCAATCACCCTCCGGTAAAAGGGCAGGATAAGGATGACCATGCCGCCTATCATCCGGGAATCTGGATGTCGTTTGGTGATATCAGCGGGCATGATTATTGGCGCAACAAAGCGGTGACCAAGCATATCGGGTTCTTGCAGCAACCGCGCGTGATGGAGGGCAAAGGAGAGTTTGCCGTGATAGAGCATCATTTGGCGGAAGACAGCGAAGAAGTCATTTGCGTTGCCGAACATCAATTTACATTCGATCCGATTGAATCCGGCACCCTGCTGGTGTGGGATGCGCGGTTTACCGCAAGGGAAGAGGGATTCGTGTTTGGCGATCAAGAAGAGATGGGCTTGGGCGTTCGGGTCGCGACTTCCATCATGGTGGAAAACGGCGGCGAGATTTTGAATAGCGATGGGATAAAGAATGAAGACGGGGTTTGGGGCAAGCAGGCGGATTGGGCGGTGTATCATGGCGAAAAAGAGGGCAAACATACCGGGATTATGATCATGCCTTCGCCTGACAATTTCCGGCGTTCGTGGTTTCACGCGCGCGATTACGGATTGCTGCTGGCAAATCCATTCGGACGAAACGCCTTTACCGGCGGTGCGAAAAGCCAGATCGAAGTGCAGCCAAATGAGAGGTTCAACTTGCAATTCGGTGTTTTTATCTTTGAGGGAGATATTGATTATCAAGAAATCTATCAGGGCTATGTGGATGGGTATACCAAATAGTATCGCTATTTCAAATATAGAGGTGGAATTCGTAGCACTGCGTGTAAAACAGGAATGCTCATGAAGGAGATGCAGATACTTAAAAACTTATAACTAGTGTAGTTGTAGATACTGGGTTCGATTTGATAAATCACTGCTAAAATAGGATAAAACATAAAGATAAAGCCAAAGCTATATTGAAGATATTTTTTCCACTCTCTCGAATAATTATATTTTATTTTTAGCCAATGAATATGGGCGTAAAGAAAGTTGAATAAGATCCACAAAATTACCCAACCATTCACAACAAAAAAGAAAACCCATTTTTGATCCAATTCAGCAATCTGAAATGTCGTTTTTGCCAGAAAAATACATGTCGGTGCTGAGAATCCCATCAAAACGGAAAAAGTCCATGAGCATTGATTGCAGGAACGAGTTTTACATTCAGATGTATTCATTTTAATTTCCCAATTGGTTTTTAATATTATAACTCATCATCCGGGGTTTTGAGAATGCTTATGATATTGGAATAATTATCCGTCCAAGGTGAGAAGGTTTCGTACTCTGGCAGCGGTTTCCATACGCCCAATTCGATAAACGCATCTTTGAAATTGTCATCCTGCAAAATAACGATCCACGAGGCGGACATGCGGTTGTTGCGCTGGGTGTCTGAGGTGAGGGTTTCATCGTGCAGAAGCGCCGTCCAGCCATAATGATCGACCACGGACGAAATCACAGGTTTCAGGTCTAGAAAGCGGTTGCTGATTTGCACCGCTATCCATCCGTTTGATTTCAACTTGCTTTGATAGAGTTTGAACGCTTCCAGTGTGAGTAGGTGAACGGGTACGGAATCCGAATTAAACGCATCTAACACGATCATATCATAGGAATGATCTTCTGCGTTGCTAATGGTTAAGCGGGCATCGCCAAAGATGACGTTGATATCCGCTTGGGAATCCTGCAAGTAAGTGAAATAGCCGGACTCCGCCGCAATGTCATATACGGTTGGATTGATCTCATAATAGGTGATTGTTTGTTCATCCTGCCCATAGGCGGCAAGAGTGCCGACCCCTAAGCCGAAGACGGCAAAGTTGGCGTTGGGGAATGCCGTATGAAAGATGGCAAAAATATCGCCCACCGCGCCTTGGGGATCAAAATAGCCGACGGGATAATCGCGCAGATCAGGGCCGCGGAACTGCGCGCCGTGAATGGTGGTGCCGACATAGAGCACGTTTTGATCCCACTTTTGATTGTGAACCACGCGGTACGCTCCGAAGAAGTCGCGGCTGCGGTAGAGACCGGTTTTGGCGGGGCGGGTGAAATAAAAGCCCGCGATGATGATGAGCAAAAACGCGATCCGCACCGGCATGGATTGCTGCAAGTTGCGGAGAATCGCCGGGCCGATGAGGGTTGAGACCATCACCAGCGCCAACACACCCGATGAAGAGATGAACGAAATCCAACCGGTTGCCAAGCATACGCTCAAAAACAACAAACCCAATAACAGCGCGACAGTTCCGGTTTGGGGCATGGTTTTGGAGACCGGGTTCCAACGCCAGCAGACCAAGATCATGGCAGTAAGCAGGAGGGGGTATTCCAGCACCGATAGAAAAATTTGCGGCGCGATCAAGGTGACAAAGACGCTCCCCAATACACCGCCAAAGGCCAAACAGAAAAAGTAGGCGGTGAGGTAGCGCGGATGCGGTCTGCGCCGCGCCAGTTCTCCATGGCAGAACATGCAGTGGATGAAGAAAGCGGGGAGATGGGCAAAAAGGTCGATCCAAAAGAACATGCCGGTACCGGCGATGATGGTGGCCAGCGGGGGAATGAGGATAAAAGGCTGGACGGTTCGAATCATGTTATGGCTGATGATGGGTTGGCGTGAAAACACGATGGCGAAGGTGGCCATGTATATCGCGAGCGGAATAACCCACAAAAAGGGAACAGAAGCGACATCGGTGGTGAGGTATTGGGTGAGTCCTAAAAGCAGGCCGGAGGGGATAAAGGCCCACAGAATCCATTCGAGTTTTTGCCGCCATGTTGGCGGTTCGATATCGTTCTCATCCGGTTCATCTGTTTCGGTTTCCATAACCGGGTTATTTGTTTTCCGTTTGATCCATAGCACGATTACACAAGCAATCATCAACGCGCAAAACACAATATAAAAAATGCTCCATAGTTTGGTTTGCAGGTGGATGCCGAAGAGCGGTTCGATGACGAACGGAAACGCCAGTAGAACCGCTAAGGTTCCGGTGTTGCTGGCGGCGTAGAGAAAGTAGGGATCGCGGCTGTGGTTGTCTTGAATTTTGCTGTACCAACTTTGAATAAGCGGCGCGTTGGAGGAAAGCACAAACAACGGCAGACCGATGGTGATGCCCATTTGCAGCAGCAGCCAATAGATGGGGGTATCCAAATTAGGCGTTGGGAAACGTTCTGTCGTGGGCAGCGGCAGGAACAATACTGCGGCAAGCAGCAGCAGTAAATGAAACACGGCTTGCCGGATTGGACACACATATTTTGTCGAGTAGTGCGTGTAAGCGTATCCAACCAATAGCGCCGATTGATAGAACAACATGCAAGTGTTCCACACCGAGGGCGAGCCGCCTAACAGCGGCAGAATGGTTTTGGAAAACAGCGGCTGCAGCCAAAACAGCAGCACGGCGCTGGTGAAAATGGTCAAAGCAAAAAGATAGTGCATCGTGAAATCCCAAAGAAATTTAAGCGGAAATTCGTGACGAATCAAAAAACAATTCGTAATCATAATAGGGGAATGTAAAACCGTCAGGGAGGGATAGCGAAATGAAACCGTTTAGCCCAATGATTTTAGTAGTTAGCCTGATCTTGAGCATTGTTTGCGTTATCGCAATCGCCCTAGTCACCATTCCGGAATCAAACGATTCGAACCCGGAAATCGAGCGGTTGGAAAAAGAAATTGACCTGTTGCAGGAAAGCATAGTTGAGTTGCAAAAAAGGGTAGAACCAAAAGCGCCTCCTCCGTCTCAACTTAATTCTTTAAAGATGGAAAATTTCATCCCCAACCGGAAATCCGGTACATTTCCTTCCGGCCCGCCATTGAATATAGATGATAATCCGTTTTCCCGGGAAGACTATTTATTTTTGCAGCGTTTTCATGATGAAATCAAAACGGAAAACCTGTTTCCGGAAATGAAAAACTTTGATGAGATCGATAGTTACATTCAGCACATTGATGACGATACCTGGATCTATTTGTACAGCCCGGAATACCGGGAAAAGATGAAAGAGAAACGCTATAACATCGAAATCAAGAAGTGAAGAACGCGCGGTATTCTTCTTCGTCAAAGCCGACGATGCGCGACTGGCCGTTGTCGATTAACGGGCGTTTGATGATGGAGGGATTTTCCAGCATCAGTTGAATGGCCTTGGTTTGGTTGATGTTGTCTTTTTTGTCTTCCGGCAGGCGGCGCCAGGTGGTGCCTTTGCGGTTAAGCAGGGTTTCCCATCCCAATTCTTTAACCCAAACTTTGAGTTGCTTTTCGTTCACGCCTTCTTTTTTGTAATCATGAAAGGTGTATTCGATTTCTTGTTCATCCAACCATTGCAGGGCTTTTTTGACGGTATTGCAGTTTTTGATGCCGTAGATGTCAATCATCGTTTTATCTGAGAATGTTATCGGTTCATGAATTTCGTGTTAATTGAAATTCTGTATAAGTTTCTCTAAATCCGGTATAGAAGCATTTTGCCGAAGGGCTTCTTCGATTGCGTCTAAATTTGTTATGGAGGCTTTTTGTTCTATTTGGCGATAGAATGCCAACCCTTCCCCGCCAAATTTTAGTTCCAACGCCAATTGAATCCCTTTCAGCATACCTTCTTGTTTGCCTTCTTGTTTGCCTTCCTGCCTCCCTTTTTGCCAGCCTTCTTGCCGGCCTTCTTCTTTCCATTGTTCCGCTAATGTAGGCATTTCATATTCTCCTTGTTCCGGTAAGGCTTTTTGGATTCCTTCTTTTACTTGATCCTGCGTAATTTTATCCGTCGCGTTGGCTATATAGTTTATAACGCTGCGCATGAATTCCAAAGCGGTTTTTTCTTCATTCAATTCGGCCAACAACCCGCATATTGATATAAAGCGTTCGCCAAAATCATCCGCGTAGATGTTTTTTAAGAGCAGCATCACGACCCGGGATAATATGGTTCCTTTGATTTCTTCATCCGGGATGGAGGATAAATCCAACAAATGATACTCAAAGCTCGGGATAAATATATCCATTCCGTGGGGTATTTCCACCAACTCAGCGAAATTCTTGGCCGCATTCCACGGTATTTTGCCGTGATAGATTACGATGGGGTACAAAAACGGCAACGGTTTGTTTTTCTCTTGAATCTTCTTCCAGATTTGCATCATATATCCCAAAACATCGAACACGACTTTCGGAACCGGTTGGCTTTTGTGTTCCAGCAATAAATATATGTACGCATCATTGCCACTGAACAGTTTTGCTTTAAGAAGTAAATCCGAATAAAAACGTTCTAATTCTTCATCAACCAATTTTTCTCCTATTTGTTCCAGCGTTCCCGGTACTATCAATTCCGCCAACGCGGGCACATGGTTGCGGAGAATATCTTCGGCGATATCCATGCGGGAAAACATCTTACTGAAAAACCGGTCATGCGGCTGGTTGAGTTCAGACATGTATCCATTCCCAAATAGATAGTTGTAAAATCTACTCCACAGTTTGCGCTTTAATTTCCTTGAGTTTTTTGGCTTCGGGCATTTCTTTGTAATAATCGTCTAAGGGGAAACAGCCGGAAATCATGTGGTTGCGGGGTGCGGTGGTGCAGTCTGAAAAGGTGCGGCACACCCGTTTTTTGTCCATCGTTTTAGCGGCGAGGCTGTCGGCGGGCATTTCGGGGTAAGAGAGTACGCCTCTGCCGATGCCAACCATATCTGCCCAGCCGTTGCGGACGACACCTTGCGCCACCAGCGGCAAGAATTCCTGCAAGTAGCTGTATCCCGTGCCGATAAGGCATAGCTTGGGAAATTTTTCTTTAACAGTTTTGACGGCGTGGATTTGCCGTGCGACTCCAACCAGCGGGTCTTCCGGAGGGCGGTAGCCGTCTGATGGAGGGGAAAACGCCGGGCGTTGTATGTGCGGATTGTAGTAGGGGCTGCCGCAGGTGAGGTTGACCAAATCAATCTTGAGTTCCTGCAACAGTTCCAAGAATTGATACGTTTCAGTGAGATTCATTTCCACGGGATTGTCGCGGTTCACGCCGAAGCCGTATTGATAAGGCAGGTATTGATCAAACTCTTCGGGGATACCGAATCCTTTGTGGATGCCTTTGCGGGTGGCTTCATCATCTTTAAAGGGGACAAAATCAAACGCGCTTAGGCGTAAGGCGATGTGCAGCGATGGCACTTCGCTGCGGATACCATCGACGATATTGCGCAAAAAGCGGGTGCGGTTTTCAAAACTGCCGCCGTATTTGCCCTCGCGGGTATAAGCGCTTAAAAATTCATGCCCCAAATAGCCGTGGCAGTGTTTGACATCGACGAATTCAAAGCCGATATCCGCCGCCATTTTAGCGGCTTTGATGTAATAGGTGATCAAGTCATCAATCTCATCATCGGAAAACACGACCGAATCATCTTTGGGATCGATACCGAATTTGGGGTCGAGGATGGGATGGTGATAGAGAATACGCGGTTTGAGTTTGTGGTCTTCATCGGGGCGGCAAAAGCGGCCGGAATGGGTGAGTTGCAGACCGATAAGCAGATCATCCGTCGTTCCAAAATGCTGTTTATGGGTATCCATGACTTCATGATAAAGTTCGGCTAACCCGTCTTTGTTTTCGGGTTTGGAAACGAGTTGGTTTGGATTGGCGCGGCCGTCATGGCGTACCGCGACTGCCTCGCCTCCAAAGATGAGTTTGGCGCCGGAAATCCCGAAGTTGCGCCAGCGGCGTTTGGTGTGTTCGGAGGGTTTGCCGCCGGGGGTGCCGTCCCAGCCTTCCATGGGATGGATGCACCAGCGGTTGCCGATGGTTTTGCCGTAGACAGAAATCGGCTGCGCCATGGGTGAGCCGTCTTCGGCTTTGATTGGTTCATCATCGACCGGTAAATCCAAATTCAATTCGGCCAGTCGTTCGCGAAACGCTTCAGGAGTTTTATAGCGGGAGAGGCGGGGGTAGTTTCCTTGTTCACTCATCGTTTTTCCTTCCAATAGTCTTTCCTGCCAAAATGAAAAATCATGGCGCCAATATTATCCTAGAGCAATTCAGGTTTGCGTAGAGGTACAAAGTGTAGTTACATGTACCGGCTGGAAGCCGGTGCTACCCGGCTATTCAATCTGAAACGCTCTAAAAAATTGCCGGTCAGCACATGCGCGTGTAAGAATCTAAACTCTAATTTCTAATCTCTAAGTAAATAGCCTTCGATGATTAGTTGAGACCAGGTTTCGTATTCACTGCCATCGCAAAGTTGGCCTGTCTGAATCCATTCGCCGTTGGTTAAAGCGTCTTCGCGGACTGCGGCATCGGGTTGATCAAGCCATGCCTGCATCACGAATCCGAGATGCACTTTGCCGACTTCGGATTCATCGTCGTTGATGTAGCCGATGTGCTCTAACTTTACCGGCCGGGTGATGTGCATTTCTTCTTCTAACTCGCGGTGCGCGGCTTGCAGGATGATATTGTTTTTTGAATTCTTGTCTTCAATGTCAATGGGATTGATATGTCCGCCGATGCCGATGGAATATTTGTTGTGCAAACGGCTTTCGCCTCCTTTTTTGGTGCGGCTGTAGCGGAACACTTTGCTCTCATGCCGTAATAAGATGTAGGGGATGATTTGCTGGTAAGACGGATCGCTTTCCATCGGTTCGCGGGGTTGGAATGAACTCTCTTGCAGCCACTCTTGAACCGGTTCTTCTTTCCGTTCTTTGAATCCGCGGAAGGACAGGAAACCGCCGAATGTATTTCTGGGGACAACGAGAATTTGTTCTTCGCTCATGAATTCTCCAATAGATATCTACAATTTCTTTAGGTTTTAACCTGTTTTCGTCATGCAGAGAAGGTTTGTATAACCAAAAAACGGGGACATTGCTGCCCCCGTTTCTCCCGCTTTAGACCAGCGAAATCATGATGGGTTATTTCATCTCGTCTATTTTTTTGGCGAATTCTTTATAAAAAAAGCGGTCTTGGGTTTTGGTGCCGACATAACGGAAGTGCTCTTTGCCGTTTTTATCGACCAAGATAAATGCCGGGTAATGCACGACTTCACCATGGAATTTGTAGCCGTCTTTGATTTTGTATTTCTTGGCGAGTTGGGCGTTTTTGTCGTGGTAGATCACCGGCTGTTTTGAATTGCTATCGTCATATTTGGCAATCCATTTTTGCGATTCTTCCGGTTCATCCGGTTTGATGAAGATGTGGGTAACATTGGGGTGCTTCTTGGCATTTTCGGTATATTCTTGGGTATAGCGCAGGCAGATGGGGCATTCGGTTTTTAACAGGAAGTGCAATGCGACCAACTCGGTTTTGGCTTTGGACAACTGAAATTCATGCTTTCCATCAATAGACTTCAGCGTAAAATCTTTTGGTGTTACCGACTCGGATGCAATAATCGTGGTGCAAATCGCGGCAAACAAAGCAAGAAAGGCAAACGGGTAAAAAGGTTTCATCAATATACTCTCCTTAAATATGGGTTTGGTTTATCATTCTAAAGCGTATCATGGAAAACCTGTAATTCAAAATTTTTTATACAATTCTCACACAGCTTGCCAATAGCGGGTTCAAGAAGTAGTTTAACCCCTGTAAATTCTTGCAATGGAGTGAAATTATGGAAATCAAAGGCGCAGAGAGACTTCAGCATCTCCCCGTTTATTTGTTTGACGATTTGGACCGGCAAAAAGCCGAAGAAAAAGCCAAAGGGGTGGATGTCATTGATTTGGGAGTAGGCGATCCGGACCGTCCAACGCCCGATTATATTGTAGAAGCATTAAAAACGGCGGTGGATAACCCGGCCAATCATCACTATCCATCTTTTAAAGGGCTGCCGGAATACCGCAAAGCGGTTAGCCATTGGTATAAACAGCAGTTTAGAGTGGAATTGAACCCGGATACCGAGGTATTGAGTTCCATCGGCAGCAAAAGCGGAGTTGCCGCGCTGCCGATGGCGTTGTGCAATCCCGGCGATGTGGTTTTGATCCCCGATCCCTGTTACACCGCTTATATTCCTGGAATATTGATGGCGGGGGCGGAAGTGCATTATATGCCGCTATTGGAAGAGAATCAGTTTTTACCGGATTTGGAAGCGATTCCGGACGATATCCGTAACCGTGCCAAGTTGATGATCCTTAACTTCCCCGGCAATCCCACCGCGGCGTTGGCCCCGGTTGAGTTTTTTAATGAGGTGGTACAGTTCGCCAAAAAGTATGGCATCGTGATTTGTCATGACGCGCCCTATTCGGAAGCGGTGTTTGACGGCAAACGCCAGCCATCGTTTTTAGAAGCGAACGGCGCGAAAGAGGTGGGAATTGAATTCCACTCAATGTCAAAGGTCTTTAATATGAGCGGATGGCGTTGTGCCCATGCCGTGGGGAATTCAGAAGTGATTCAGTATTTGGGGAAAGTGAAATCCAACACTGATATGGGGATCTTTCAGCCGATTCAACACGCGGCCATTGCTGCTTTGACCGGGTCGATGGAGTTTACACAGAATATGGCCAAAGTCTATCAAGGACGCCGCGATTTATTGTGTGACGGCTTGGATGAGTTGGGGTGGAATATCAACCGTCCGGAGGCCACCTTCTTTATTTGGACAAAGGTTCCCGCGCCCGATATAACATCCGGGGATTTTGCGGCAAAAGTGCTGAAAGAAACCGGGGTGCTGATCACTCCCGGGCTTGGTTTTGGAAAACACGGTGAAGGATACATTCGCATCGCATTGACGGTGGAAGAAGATGTCTGTAAAACCGTGGTGGAACGAATCAAGAAAGCAGGATTTGTATACAATTAAGTGCGTGAATGCAACGCGAGAAACACCAAGCGGCACGTTGGGTATGCCGCTTGATTGATATTTCTTTGGATTTCGTAAGTCTTATATCTCTATGACATAACAGGGCTTTGTTCTTTTAAATTGTTCGCATGGGTATTGGAGGAATTATCGGCTGTAGGCGCTTCTTTGTTTTCTTCTTCCGCGCCAGCCTGTTTTTTATCCCAATCAGGGAAGTAGGTTTTTTTGCGGATATCATAGATCATTTGCACGAAGCGGTCTTTGGAAACCGTTGAGCCGGGACTGCCTAATATCCTGCTGATTTCCTGGCAGGCCAAATCATCAAACATTCGCAGCGAAAGCAAAATTTGAACCGGTTCTTGCAAAGCATATTGTTTCACCAAACCGGTAAGGGCAGATTCTTCATCCGCGCTTAATCCAACTTGAGACATTTCATTATTGAATTCCTGCATCTTTTTGTACCGTTTATAACGGTACGTGGCGTAGATGATGATTCCAACTAGACAGGTCAAACCTAACAACAAGTAGACGAGAAACTCCGCCCCCACTGTTTGGTTTGAAAACATGCGTACTTCGCCAAGTTGATTTGGATCCATTATAGAAGCTCCCTTAAACCTTTTGTAAAAAAAGGTTTAAGATTATTTCTTAATCATTCCCTCAACCTAACGCATGTAAATAAAGTATTTCTAATACAATATCGTCAATTAAAAATGAAAGTCAATGTTTTTTTTATACTACTTCACATTAAAATAGTACGAAGATTTTTGGTTTTTGTCAAGTAAAAATATTTTCTGTAAAATTTCGTTTATCTTTTGGTGTAAATTCTATCGAAATTGATAACAAGTATTTGCAGCCGCAAAGAGAATGATCGTGTTCAACTTTATCTTTTCCACGATTTAAGGATAATGGATACGGTTTGAGTTCAATCATAGGAGACCCCAATAATGAATAAAATTTCTGATTTGATTTATATAGCTTTGTTGTTCAGCATTTTGTGTTCATGTACCACATTTGACAGTGTTCAAGACAAATTATCGCAATGGTTTGAGGAAGACGATGGCTTGTTGGATACTCGTCTCTTATCGGTGTTTGAGTATGAAGACAAACTGCGCGGCGCTTGGGCGGGGAAAATGATCGGGGTGAGCTATGGCGCTCCTTATGAATTTAAATACCAGGGTGAAATACAAGCCGATCCCATACGCAATTGGCAGCCGGAGTATGTGAACAATGCTTTAAACCAGGATGATATGTATGTGCAAATGACCTTTTTAGAAACATTGGTGGACAAAGGATTGGGGGTCACTTCGAAAGAAGCGGGGGAGTTTTTCCGGGATACAAAATACAACCTATGGCACGCCAACCGGGAAGCTCGATTGAACTTGCAGGCGGGTATTCTTCCGCCGGATTCCGGGCACCCCAAATACAATCCCCATGCGGATGATATCGATTTTCAAATCGAGGCCGATGTGTTTGGCCTGATCTGCCCCGGCATGCCGGTGACGGCGGTCCGCATTGCGGAGCGGTTTGGCCGGGTGATGAACTATGGCGATGGTTTGTACGGCGGGCTGTTTGTGACCGCCATGTATTCAATAGCTTTCTTCACCGATGATCGAATGAAGGTTGTGCAGGCGGGGTTGGAGAGTATTCCACCCGAAAGTGAATACGCGCGACTGATACGCGATGTTGTGGATTACTATCAGAATAACCCCAAAGACTGGCAGGGGTGTTGGAAGATGTTGGAAGAAAAATGGGCGGGAACGGATTTATGCCCGGATGGCTTCAACCAGCCTTTTAATATTGATGCCAAACTCAACGGTGGATACGTTGTGGCTGGCTTATTGTACGGCGAAGGCGATTTGGCACTGACGTTGGAAATCACCACCCGCATGGGGCAAGACAGTGACTGCAATCCATCCACCGCGGCAGGTATATTGGGGTGTATGGTTGGTTATGACCGGTTACCGGACGAATTCACCATTGGGATTCCGTTGATTGCCGACGAGAAATTCGCGTTTACCCGTTACAATTACGATGAACTGATTCCCGAATGCAAAAAGATGACACGGATGATCATCGAACGGTACGGCGGTAGAGTGCAGCGCTTGGGAGACCGGCAATACTATCAAGTACCGGTGCAGATACCGGAGATTATTGTTGCGTTCGAACAATATACCGATTCCATGCATCAGGAATATCAATCGTTTCATGCACAGTTGCCTGAGTTGCGGCGTGAGCGGATTCAGCAGAGAATTGAATCCCACTTGAGCCAATGGGCGCCGGGTTGGTCCATTCGCGATTGGGGGCATGAAATGAACCCCGGGTTTCACGACCAATTCGCGGGTGAGTTTGATGTTTTGGTTACGCATCCAAAAAATAATGAAACCCCATGTGTGTTATCCTGGCAAGGTGTTGTCCCCAGCGGGAAACCGGAATTGCAGTTGGAGGTAGCGGCTTTGGATTACAACGTGGATGCTGATTGGATGCTGCGGGTGCGTATTGATGAACAGATTGTTCATGAACAGATTGTTACTTCTGTTGCTGATGGTGAGGATTGGACACCCCTTGCTATTGATCTAAGTTCTTACGCAGGCCAAAATGTGACGATTGAATTGGAGAATCATATCGGCCTAAGCCGGTATCCCGCGGCGGCTTGGAACAAAATCGGCATTACATCTTCATTATCCGAATAGGTATTTAATGCAATTCTAATCTGAATGCTGTATGATGTCTTGATTGTAATTTGGTCACTATTTTGCTGTGAGATTGTATGATTCATGAACTGTTTCCAAACCAAATCCAAGATGAAAGGTAATCATGCAAAAACAGGGATTCACACTCATCGAGTTGCTTATTGTCGTTGCCATCATCGGTATATTGGCGGCGATTGCCGTACCGAACTTTTTGCAGGCGCAGGTTCGGGCGAAGATCGCGCAAATGCAGGGGACGTTAAAAACGATGGTGACCACGCTGGAAACCTACCGGATTGACAACGGTTCCCCTCCGATCCACTTTAACGAGCCGCAACAAAACAAATGGATGACCACGCCGATCGCGTACGCATCCACAAGACCTTATGATGTATTCCAAGATTTCAATGCCGGTGCGGAACGGCAAAACTGGCACGATTATGGTTTGAAGGAACGGTTTGGCTGCCCGCATTACGAAACCGGTAGAGCGAACATGAAACCCGGAGAATATTGGATCGTAGGGATGGGGCCGGATATGACTTGGGAAACCTTTGGTTCGATTGGAGAAGTAACCTGGGATATATCCAACGGAATACGAAGCAGAGGGGATATGTACGTATTTAATTCTTCTCTAACCCACGTATTTCATTGATGCAACCACGTTTCTTGTATACGTGATTTTTCTTCCAGATGAAGTAGACTGTTTTCAAAAGATTTTGGAGACAGTATGGCAACTTCAGCGGGAAAACATGTTTCAACCGTTTACGGACCGATCCCGTCATGGCGGGTGGGAAATTCGTTGGGAATCGATCTGATTCGGGATCGTTCGGTCTGTTCGTTTAACTGTGTGTATTGCCAATTGGGTTACATCCAAGTTATTACGGATGAGCGGAGGGAATTCGTCCCCACCGACACCGTGATACAGGATTTTAAAGAATCGCGTTGGCGGGAAGCGGACATCATCACCTTCAGCGGCAATGGCGAGCCTACGCTTGCGACCAACATGGGCGAAGTGTCCCGGCGCATTAAAGAAATCACCCCGACCCCGCAGTTGTGTTTAACCAACGGCACCACGCTGGACATTCCGGATGTTGTGGATCAACTGCAAAACATTGACCGCGTTTATGTGAAATTGGATGCGGCAACCGAAACCGTTTATCAACGGGTAAACCGGCCGGTGGCGGGGATTCCATTTAAAAAGATTGTTGAAAATACAATGCAATTTCGCAAGGAATATCCAGGATATATGGGTATTCAATGCATGTTTTTGCCGCTCAACACGCAAGAGGTGGACGCGCTGGCCGATCTACTTCTTCGTATCCAACCCGATGAAGTACAGCTGAACACCCCCAAGCGCCCCTACCCGAAAGCATGGCACTACACCGCGCGCGGCGGGCATTCTTTAGAACTGCGTGAGTATGAAGGAAAGCCCCTAAAGACTATTGGCATGGAAGACGCGGAAGAAATAGAAACCATCCTCCGAAAAAAAACCGGATTAAACATCGTATCCGTCTATCAAAAGCCCTCGCATCATCTCCAGCCTTTGGATTGAAGCGCCTCCAAAATAACTTGCGCGCGATGCTGGGGCAGATGCCGGGTTTGTACGGTTTGATTTCCTTGTTCTCTCAATGCTTCCCGCAGCGGTTCGTTATCCAACAACTCTTGAACCGTATGCGCCAATTCTTCCGGGGATGAATACATCTTCAAGTCATGATCCGGCTGCAAATATCCCGCGTGCAGGTCTTCAACCTCATCCGTGACCAAACACCCGCCGGCGGACAGCACGTCAAAATCTCTTGAGTTGAGACAGGTGGGGCATTGCAAACTGTGGATATTGATACAGATTTGCGCGGAAGCATAGGCATCGGCAAGATCTTCATACCCCAACCATCCCCGAAACCGGTCCGCGTA
Organism: uncultured bacterium; assembly: GCA_964449065.1. GTDB lineage: Bacteria > Hinthialibacterota > Hinthialibacteria > Hinthialibacterales > Hinthialibacteraceae > CAYVAZ01. The sequence continues at coordinate 1,642 of CAYVAZ010000061.1, read as the reverse complement.
TTTGTCCCCAAGAAATTCCAGCCACGAGTCCGGACCGTAAATAATTAAGCCGCTGTCCAACAGCGCCCGAATGTAGCGTTCGCGTTTGTAACTGTTGGTAAAGGAATAGAAGAAGTACTCCAACTTGTCCTTGCCGGATCGAAATTCCCGTTGGATGGTGGAAGTATAGGCTTCTGCCATGCTCTGAAAAATATGCATGGTTTTGTCTGTTAATTTTAGATTGGCCGCGGCTTCATTCACGCCAAGGGTGGGATTGTGCGTTAACACGTCCGCCAAATGAAACAAATCATCCCGGACGCTTCCTGGCAGGTGTTGCGTCATGGTTTCGACCGCGGTGTGGCTGCCGACAAACATAACAGGCGCGGCCAGTTCCGGCCTAAATGCGCCTCTATGGCTAAGAGAAGGGCATACCGTCAGATGGAATGCCCCGCCAACATTGGCTTCTTCAAAATAGGGTGCATATTGCCTGTCGCTGTAAAAAATAAAATCCTGCTCATGAAATTCCCTGCGGTTGATCTCCCACTCGTAATGTTTGGGGTGGTCGAGATACCACACAATGCGGGGGCGTGATAGTTCTTTTGGGATCACGCGCTTAGTAGCCAAATGCAAAAAAAGATACATATCCGGACAGTGTTCCAGCAGCGAATGGGTAATTCGCTCATCACTGGTACACCCTTGGGTAAGGGAAAAGAACACATCCTTCATGCCATGCCCGGCAAATCCGGAAGCCAAGGAACGCAGCAACGGGGTATGGGCGTATGCGTCCAGCAGACCGGCCGTCCACACCGTGCCGGCTTTTAAATCCGCCGGCCGGCTTACCCGTTGATCGTATTGAACGCGAAATTGTTGAAGCTGCAACCGGTATTGCTGTTGTTGGGATACATACCACCGGCTTAATCGCGAATAATCCGCCCCTTCTTTTGGTGTCAGAACGCGTTCAGGAAACGAGACAATGCGGTTGCGGTCAATTGTATAAAGCGCTTCATTATGAAGGCGTTCCTGTAATGTCGGATAAATGGATTCATCGATCACCCAATGAAAATCCGGGAAGTCGATTGCTTCCCGGCAATCGAATAAGCAAAATTGTGCGAGAATGAGTTCCGGCCGGGTTTCAATGAATACCACCGAAGCATTCTTCTTTTCTTTCAAGGAATCCTGAATATCACTGTATAGATATCCGAGGCCGGAACCCGCGATAAAAAATAACGCCACACCGCGTTTAAGCATTTCTTTAACACGCTGAAATTGCTGAATATTGGCTTGTTCAAACCACGAAGATGGATAAATATCATAAGGCTGTCCATCCACCATTTGCCGGCACGCGTATTGGCCTTTTTGTAGCCGTTTGAATTCGTATTCTTTCAACCCGGTTCCGGATTTTTCTACGAGATTCATTTGTTGAGAGTAGCGCTTGCTGAAACAGATACGATTTTTGTCGAAGTGTGGGGATGTTTCCGGATCGACCGTAAACCAGTCTGCTGTTTGATTCATGAGTTGTCTCCATTTGCATTTCCACACGAAGAGTCATTATAACGGATGTTACGTAATCAATGATTGACTACTGCTTGAAAAATTGTTTTTGTTATAGGCCAACTATTCTCAGTCAAACGCAGTGTCTATCGTCTTCTCCCTTTGGGAGAAG
>CAYVAZ010000060.1:0-18990 GCA_964449065.1 uncultured bacterium | reverse complement strand
CCGCGTTTGAGGTGCTGGCGGAAGTGAACGCGCTCAAAGCGCAGGGGAAGGATATTATTTCGTTCGGAATCGGCGAACCGGATTTTGATTCTCCTAAGCATGTGAAAGAAGCCGCTAAACAAGCCTTGGATGCCAATGAAACGCATTATGGCCCCAGCGCCGGATTGCCGCAGCTACGTGATGCCATTGCCCTCTATATCGCACGGACACGGCATATTGATACCAAGCCGGAAGAAGTGGTGGTTACTCCCGGCGCGAAGCCGATTTTGTTTGATACGATGATGGCGGTGGTGAATCCAGGCGATGAAGTATTGTACCCCAATCCCGGCTTCCCGATTTATGAATCGGTGATTGAGTGGGTGGGAGGCAAAGCGGTGCCGCTGCCGCTATTGGAAGAAAATAACTTTAGTTTTAACGTGCAAGAACTCGCCGACCGCGTTACGTCAAAAACGCGGTTGATCATTCTTAACTCACCCGGTAACCCGACCGGAACCATGATTGAACCTGCCGCGCTGGAAGAAGTCGCACGACTGGCGGTGAAGCATGATTTGTGGGTAATCGCGGATGAGATTTATTCGCAGATTGTGTTTGACGGTGAGTTTCATTCGCTGGTTTCGTATCCGGGGATGAAAGAGCGCACGGTGATCGTGGATGGATTCTCAAAGACGTACGCCATGACCGGATGGCGCTTGGGTTTTGGGTATATGAATGGAGACATGGCCAAGCAATTAGCCCGAATCGAGACCAATATCGACAGTTGCACCTGCTCGTTTTCACAAATCGCCGCGGTGCAGGCATTAGATGGCTCGCAGGAAGAGTCGCTGAATATGGTGAAACAGTTTAAAGAGCGCGGCCGGGTCATTACTGATTTGCTGAACAACATCAAAGGCGTTCGCTGCCTGCCTCCGCAAGGCGCGTTTTATACCTTCCCGAATGTGACGGAAGCCTGCCGGAATTTGGGCTACAAAAACGCGAATGAATTGCAGCAGGCATTGCTGTATGAAGCCGATGTTGCCGTCTTGCCGCGGACCTGCTTTGGGCGCCGCAACCAAGGCGAAAACGAAGAATACATCCGCTTTTCGTTCGCGACATCGATGGACAACATCGAAAAAGGGGTCCAGCGTATTAAGGAGTTCATCGAAAGCCGATGAGTCATCTGGATATCTTTGTTCCCGCATCGACCGCCAACCTGGGGCCTGGATTCGATACACTGGCCATCGCGCTTAACCTGGTGAACCGCTTTGAATTGATTTGCCCGGCTGAGCGGAATGATTTTGAGATCATTTCGGGCATGGATCCTTCTCTTAAGCATGACTGCTTGCCATTGGTGTTGAAAGCGGCGAATTTATTCTTTGAATGCACCGGCACTCCACCCCAACCGCTCATTTTAAAAAGTGAAAATCATATACCGTTAGCCCGGGGCTTAGGCAGCAGCGGTACCATGCGGCTTTCTATTCTCTTTGGCTTAAAGCGGGCGCTGCATGTGGATGTGCCGGATGAAGAACTGCTCTGTTTGGCGGAAGAAATGGAGAAAAGTACAGACAACACGGCTGCATCGTTTTATGGCGGGATGACCGCTTCCGGTATTATAAACGGAAAGTATCATTGCTACCGCGTGGTTGTTCCGGAAGAGATCGATTTTGTTGCCATCTCACCGAATACGTATGTAAAAACCGATGAAGCGCGGGAGGTATTCACTCCCCAAATTTACCGTGAAGATGCCGTAATATCCGTCAAACACGCGGCCCTCTTGTCCATGGCTTTTGCCAATCAAGATTACGATGCCATGGGGGATTTGTTCAACGACTGCCTGCACCAAACCTACCGGCAGGCGAATATCCCGGCGCTAAAGCCTTTGTTTGAGGTGATTCAAGCCGCGCGGGAAGCGGGGGCGATCGGCGGGTTTTTGAGCGGCTCCGGCTCCACGATGATGGCGATCACCAAACGGGATAAAGAGCAAGTGGGAGAAGCCATGAGAAGCGTGTTTGAGAAGGATGGCATTGAAACCGAATTGCGCTATTTGAAAGCGGATAATGAGGGGCTGCGGATTCAAGATATCTGAACCGGTTTTGCAAAATCACCAATTTCCAATTCATGAAATGGGATCTTCTCGTAAGGGTTTTGATTTGCTTTTTTACTGAATAGGGTGTCATTAACATAATCTGCATTGGCAGATTCTAACGTTGCTTGTTTTTCTTGGAGTTGTACGGCTATTCCAAATCCTTTTACCCGCTCAAAATATCCTATTTTTTTTTGGGTGACAGGGCTTACCGTTTCAATATCTTCAACGCCAAAGACGATAAAAACATCACCAACGTTTATTCCTTCTTCAGCTCCTCTGTCAATAACAGCAGTGTTTTCATCGAGGATTTCAATGATGCGTGAATATTTTACAGATACTTTTTCTGGAATAGGATTCACGAATCTCATTGTTCAGGCCTTTCTGACATGGAATGTAAAGTGCGCCTTTGAAAGAGTTGGAAATACTTGAAGTCTTTGAAGTATACTAAAGTCATTTTTTTCAAGCCGGGCTTGGATACCTTTAAATTCTTCTGTTACTTCTTCTATTTCAATCTGAATTTTACCATCTTTTTGAATAATTAACACAGTACCCAGGCCGATTAATTTTTCGAACCCCTCATCTATGTAATGTATGGTAACATATGTTTATTCCGTAAAGAATTCGGATGGTTCCACTAACAAGAAAATTTGATTTTTTAAATGCCTGTATATTCCTGTTTGGGCTTGAACCACTTTTGGAAACGTTGATATTTTTCGTGAATATAGATCACAATACGCCAGGTAGCATGAAAACAACAACAATACCAAAATACCAATAACCGGTAAACAAATCAGCATTTCAAAGTCATTTGAAATGGAAAACAACTTTAAAGGGATGGCACTCAAAGCAATTATGATTCCGACCAAAAAGCCTGGAATACTGCGCAAATGTTTCCAAAGAATTCCCCAAAATAAATTATCCATTTCGATTTAGCCGATTTTTAGTATATTGTATTGTTATATAAGCATTCAACTGTATTTTCAACTATCACTCATTGTTTTTATAAAAAACCCTAAAACAATTACGCCAAACCTTGATGGAAATGAAATTTCTTTGTATACATTTTTAAGCGATTCAAGATTTAACAGATGAATGGTATAAGCAAAAGAAAGAGTTTTATATATTTTCCCCGATAACAACCTAAAGTTTGATTGCATTTGCAGACAACTTTTTACAAGAAAAAGATTTCTTCATCAACCCCATTCGGCTTTCTCTTTTCAAACGAACTTGAAATTTTCGCAAACCCTTTATTATTCTACACTTAAAGGTATACCGTGACAGCGCCTACTTTGTATGGATGTATTGTGGGGACAGTTCGTAGTGCTCAGGATTTCGTTTTAAAAAAAATAATGTTGCTGATTTTAAATTCGGTCATATATAATATATGTAAGTTCATGTAAGGAGTGAACGAATGGAGCGACTAGGGAGGATAGATTAGGCAAAATCCAGCGGTCTGGGCTGTATCAAACCAGACAAAGGAGGTTTTGCGAATGAAACCGAAAAAATCGTTTGAAGATGAAATTCGAGTGTTGGTCTCTAAACGTCTTTCCAAAGACGATATCGAACCGATCGTGGACCGGTTCGTACAGCAGCGTCTCACCTTTGCCGTATCCAAAATCAAGACCGGATATGAAGTGTGGCGTCAAATCTTGCCCGGCGATGAACCCCGAATTAAAAACCGCAAAGAGGGGATGACACCCGGCGGCATTATTGAACAGGATCAGGAAGATCTTGGCAGCCGCAATTTTGTGTGTATTTGGGAACAAGGCGAGCCGGTGTTTGGCGACCCCAATCATGTGAGCCGTCAATAAGATTAAACGTGCTGCCGGAAAGAGGATTCTCTATCTATTTTCGGCAGCATCATGCCAATTGCCATCATCACACCCAGCCAGGTGGCGGTACGAATTTGTGAAAAGATGGGAGCAAACATCTGCGCCATTAAAAACGCGAGCAGCACGCAGAAGATGGCGCGTGAAAGTGTGCGCAGAAAGGGGTCTTGCAGCGTTTTGTTTTGCCGTAGGAGTTGTTTGATAAACACCAGGTTTAACAGCAGATACGTGAACAGACCGAAAACGCCCATCTTGACGGCCGCCCATAAGAAGGTGTTGTGAACCCCCAACAGGTTGGTGCGCGAGAGATGAATTTCCATCGGCATGACGCCGCCCAGGCCGATGCCGAAGATGGGGTTTTTGCTGATACTGATGAGCGCGTTTTGGTATTCAATGAGGCGGTAGTTGGCGCTGCTTTCTTTGGTGGGCTCAAAGATGGAGCCGATGCGCATGGTAATGGCTTCCCACTGCCCGGCGGCGGTGATAACCGCAAATAATAGAACCGCGCCGGCACATGCCAAGCCGAGAAAGCGCAGTTTGTCTTTCTTGCCGAGCAGGAAAAACATGACAAACAATCCCGCGGCCAACGCCACATAATAGGCCCGTTTGTACGCGAATAAAAAGCAGTACATCACGAATGGCGTGCACAATAAAAAGAACCAGCGTTTGGGGATATGAACGCGGTCCAGCATGAAGAGGGTCAAAAACAGCAGGTAGGTCATGAAATTGAGGGAATCGCCCCAGCCGGTAAAGATGGCGCGGATTTTCCATTTGACCTGCAAGCCTTCGCCGCCGTAAAAGAGGTACATTCCCTGAACCGATTTGAGGATGATGGCGAGAGCGTAAATCAACAAAAACCATCGCAGCGATTCTTTGGTGCGAATCAAATTGACTGTGAGAAAATAGGCGATGAAAAAGTGTAAGAGGCGGCGCGGTTCAAACAGGCGGCCGGGCTCGTGATAGAGGACGATACAGGTGATGTAGCCCATAACGCAGGCAAAGCCAAATAACTTCACAGATGGATCAAGTCCAGTTCCATAAAACCGTCCCTGCCGTTGTAAGGCGGTGACCACCAGCAATAAGACTACTGCCACTTCAAACGCATTCACGCCGATGTAAGGCAGGTTGATGCGGTACAGTGTGGGGGCGAGTTGCTCATTGACCATTAAGATATCTTCGGAGAGCAGCGTTTGCACCGCGAAATAGCAGGCGAAAGCGATATCGGGGCGGGCGACCAAAACGATGGATCCCGCCACCAAAGCCAACACGGCAAAGGGTGAGTAAGGGGGGAATAAAGCGCCCACCGCTGCCAATCCGATCACGATGATCATAAACGGCAGCAGTTTTTGGGTATCCGAAGAGAGGGAAAACAAGTGTGCTTGCATAAATCGTATTCGGTTACAGCGTGTCTAAGACTTCCGTCATTTCCATTACGGCATGTTGGTCGTTGGAACGTTCGGCAGCGCGGATTCCTTCTTTCAAGCGTGCTTTGGCTTCATCGATTCGGCCTTCTTCCGCGAGTAGTTGCCCGGACATGAAATACCCCGGAACGTAATCCGGTTTTCTTTCGATGAGGATCGTAAAGTGTTTTAGGCTCTCTTCAACCTCACCGATTTTTTTGTATTCCAAGGCCAGGCCGTAGCGGGAGAATTCGTCATCGGGTTCCTGCTCGACCATTTGTTTGAGGGTTTCCAATCTGGATGTCTCTGTCATACTTATCACCATTGCTTTTTGGATTCGTTTAACGGTTTCATCGTACCTAGATGAAAGAATAACGGTTTCCAAATTCTGTTCTAATTGAACGCAAGCGAGTGCTGCCATCCCGGTGGGGGGGCTCGCCCTCTCAAACGAACATGAGTTGCAAACGACTACAGTAAAGTGTACATGGATTATCGGGTTTGTTCCACATGAATGCAATGGCGGAAAAGAATCTTTCGAAACTGCGCAAGCATCATCCCGCGTTATATTCATCACTCTTCCCTGATGAGACGTTTCCGGATTCATACACTTCTACCGGTCTGCGGGAAACCGGTCAAACGGAAGCCGTTGCAACGCGGCTGCGGGAAGGGATGGATTTCGCTTATTTTATTGGTGTTGGATATGATGATACGCTATTCAATGTATCTGCCGATATTACAAATAAGAACCGGGGGATTTTCATCATAGAGCCTGATATTCAATCCTTTTTCACGCTCCTAAATCAATGTGATATACATCCTTTGTTCATGAATCAAAAAATCTTTTGGGCGGTTGGTGATGGTTGGCAGAAACAGTTGGAATCCATTTGGAAAAAAACGCATTGCTATGCCGCGGCACAGCCCGCTTTTTTTCATCTTACACCAGCAGTTAAGAACCAATCTATCGAACGGTATATTCGAAGAGAAATGCAAAGCGAAAAACAACGCTTGCAACAAGGCATAGAGCAACTCCCTGACACCTTGCAACATATTCCAAAATCGCCTCTGCGGATATGGTGTTATGAAGATTTGCGGGGGAAGCAAAAGTATTCGACCATCCAACACGCGTTGCTGCGAACACTGTTTCATTATTGGAACGAACTGGGCTGTGAAACGGAATATACGACAATGGTTGATGGGGAGTATTACCCTCCGTATTACCGCATCATAAAACTGGCTGAGTTTAAACCCAATATCATCTTTTTGTGTAATAAGAGTCCGGTTTATGAGTTCGCGTTGGGAAGAGAGTTGAGCCGGTCGCTGCCTATTCCTAAGTTTATATGGCACGCGGACGACCCGATATACGCGGAGCATTTGTTGGAGCGGTACCGCATCACGGAGGATGAGTCGCATTGGGCGGCGGATTATGGCTGGCAAAATACGCTCAAGCGGTATGGGGCAAAAAATGTCCGGTATCTGCCCGGCGCCGTGACAAATATCCGAAGGGGGAAACGCAGAGGCAAACACAAATGCGATATTGTGTTTGTGGGACAAGTTCGGGATCAATCGGCTTTTTTTGCGCGGCTGTCACCCGCCTGGAAAGCGTATGTTGAGAGAGTCATTGCCGAGAAACTTCGCTTCCCCCGCAAGGATGTGTATGAGGTGCTGCACCAATTCCCAAAACCGGAAGAGATCGCGATGGATTTGTTTGATGAATTGAAGCAAAAGATTTTGTGGGAGGCAAACACGCGCTTTCGTGTGCAGGTGATCCAATCTCTTGCCCAGTACGACCTGCGGATTTACGGAAATGAGGCGTGGCTGAAGTGGCTGCCGGATGCAGTTGCCAAGCGGTGTTATAAGGGGGTATTGCATTATAAGCATTTGTTTGAAGTGTACCGCAATGCAGCCATCACGCTGAATATCCATAGTTTGCAAACCTATACCTGTATGAATGTTCGGGATTTTGACGTTCCGGCGTCGGGTGGATTTTTGGTATCCGATTGGCTGCCGCGGGCGGAAGAGATTTTTCAGCCGGGGTTTGCAACGGATTTGCCTTTGGAAGAGAGCAAACAACCGGATGTGTTTTTTTACCGGTCATTTGTGGAGTTGCAAAAGATCGTTGATTATTTCTTGGTCCATAAAGAGGAAAGAGATCAATGTGTTGAACGCGCACGAAACCGTGTTTTAAGCCGGCATACCTACAAGGAAAGAGCGGCGGTGTTGATGAACGCGATGCGGGAACGTGTGGACAATATCAATGAAACGTGTCATTCCTTCACCTGATCATGCTCCAACCGTTGGCAGATGCTATCCAAATGGCTGGTGTGAAACTGGCCGGAATTAAAATCGTGATCATTGATAATCGCTTGCTGCAAGGGGATGGTGGTATGCACCCCTTCGATAATACATTCATGGAGAGCCATGCGCAGTTTGTTGATGGCATCATCACGGGTTTTGCCGTGCACAATTAACTTGCCGATAAGGGAATCGTAATAGGGCGGAACCATATACTCATTGTAAGCATGGGAATCGACCCGAATCCCCAATCCGCCCGGCATGTGCCAGCCGGTGATTTTGCCCGGGCTGGGGGCAAAGTTGTTGAAGGGGTCTTCGGCATTGATTCGGCATTCAATAGCGTGGCCGTTGAAAACGATTTGTTTTTGTTTGAATTGCAGTTTTTCGCCGCTGGCTAAATTGATTTGCTCTTTGATTAAGTCGATTCCGGTAATCATCTCGGTCACGGGATGTTCGACCTGAATACGGGTGTTCATTTCCATAAAGTAATAATTGCCTTCCGCATCCAGCAAAAATTCTACGGTTCCAACGTTGTTGTATCCCACCGCTTTGGCGCAGCGGATCGCAGTGTCTCCCATGCGGTAGCGCAATTTATCATTCACAGCCGGTGAAGGGGCTTCTTCAATCACCTTTTGATGGCGGCGCTGCAGCGAGCAATCGCGTTCGCCCAAGTGAATCACGTTCCCGTGTTTATCGGCTAAAATTTGCACTTCAACATGGCGGGGTTCAATCAGCAGTTTTTCGATATAGAGACGGTTATCCTTAAAGGCTTTTTCGGATTCGGATTGAGCGGTGGTAAACGCCTGGCGCAAGCTGCCGTCATTGTTGGCGGTGCGCATGCCTTTCCCCCCGCCGCCGGCAGACGCTTTGATCATAACCGGATACCCCAAATTGCGCGCGATTTCCAAAGCTTCTTCCGCGTTTTGCACCACACCTTCCGAACCGGGAATCGTCGGTATTTTGTGTTTTTTCATCGTTTCACGCGCGACGGATTTGTCGCCCATTTTGGCGATCGACTCGGCAGAAGGACCGATAAAGGCGATGTTGCAGGATTCACAGATTTCGGCGAACCCGGCGTTCTCGGCCAAGAACCCATAGCCGGGATGAATCGCATCGGCATCCGTGATTTCCGCCGCGGCAATAATGCGGGGTACATTGAGATACGATTCCACTGCCGGCGGTGGGCCGATACATACGCTTTCATCGGCAAAGCGAACATGGAGCGAGTTTTGATCCGCCCGTGAATAGACCGCAACGGTTGCAATCTCCATTTCCCGGCAGGCTCGAATAATACGAAGGGCAATTTCACCCCGGTTTGCTATTAAGATTTTTCGAAACATGAGCGTACAATATACAATCTATTTATCTTGATTTTCACACGGTTTTTTGATGGAAAATTAAAAACGGAGGCCTTGTTCTATAAATGCTAAGAGCGCTTGACTTTAAATAACGGTGTGTTGTATTCGACCGGTTGTGCGTTCTTGACCATGATTTCCGTAATCACACCGGAAACATCCGCTTTGATTTCATTCATCACTTTCATTGCTTCTAATATACAAACCACGGAATCGGGTTTCACCACCGAACCGATTTCCACAAAGTCTCCCGCATCCGGCGTGGGCGCACTATAAAAGGTGCCAACCATCGGAGCGCGTATGACATGGGTATCTTCATCCTGATCCGGCGGCGGAGCGGTATCTTGCGCGGGAGACTGCTGTGGAGCCGCGGCCTGTATGTTCTGGGGTACCATAGTCACGCTGGAATGCTTTTTCACCAACACCCGCAATCCATCTTTGGATTCCACTTCCAATTCCGTGATATCCGCTTCTTCGACCAGCCGAACCACCCGTTCTATGTATTCAAAATCCATGGTATCCCTACTTTTTTCCATTCGAAATTTACCAAATTCATTCTTTCCTGCTTATCAAGCAAACAGAGCATCCGGCTCTAATAAGAACACGGCCCTCTCTCACATCCCCATATAGAAAAGTACACTCCAAACATATTATTCTTTCACCGAAACCTAAATCATTCAATATGTGTAACATCGTTCCACAAAAAATAATCCAATCCGATTCTTCTCATTGTACGGTTATTTGCTTTTTGTATTGGATAATGGATTGCTTTACGTTTTCTTGCTCCACAAACAAAATCAGGTTGTGAATCCCAAATGTATCGGTTGGCGCTTTAAATAAAGACCGTAAATCCACCGTTTGTCCGGGCGGGACGGGATCCGGCAAAAAAGCAGCGTGGTCTCCCAATACCTCTTCGTCTTCCCCCAGCAACTGCCAGCGGTAACTTAAACGGTAGCGTTGGTTGGAAGGCGTACCGGGCGGGCTCCACGTATCCCAGCCTTCATTTTGCATACGGATTTGTGCCGTAAATTCTCCTCCTTGCCGGACTTCAAGAGGCAAGTTGTCCTCTAAAAATTTAGGAATCAGCGTATTGGCCGCTTCCCCGGCAGGATGCATCCGCTGCCGGAGTAAATAAAAGAATGTGTAAGGATTAACTGCCTGCCAGTTGTATTCGGAAAAGTTGGATTGGATTTGGTTCCAAATGTATCGGATGCTGGTTGGATTCGCGTATTTAAACCGGTAAATATGAAAGACCGGTCTGTTAGGCGCCGCGTTGTTCACAATCTCTTCGATCACACCGGTTAGACTCGGCAGGCGTTCATAAAATTCGCGCACTTGAGAACTTTGATGAAAAAAGGGAACAAAGTCAGCGCCAAACGGATTCAAAAACGGCTTGACCGTACTCACGCCATGGGGGGAAAACGATAAAAACGCGTCTTGCAGTTCGGGTCTGAAATGAACGGTTTGATCTTCACGGTCTCGGTCCAAATCCGCCGCCACCGTTGTCCGCAAATCAAACTTGGTGAAAAGCGATTTCGACATTTCCACCCAATCATCCAAGTCGCTTCCTAAAGCGGAATTTCGGGGAGGCACAAAGCGGTTGGGAAAACACAATCCGGCCCCCGTCGCCCCGGCTGCAAAATAATCGTTTGGAGTGCGCGTTTTATACATCCAGTCGATTATGTGCGGCACCCGTTCCGATATCAGAGGGTTAAACGCCCACGTGATCGGCATGGAGCCTCTGGCGCTATCGCTCCATAAAGACGGCATGGCTTGGTACATCAACGCGGATGAGCGAAAGTCTCCAATCACAAACAGCACGTAATTTTTGTTTTCGAGGGGTACTTGCGGGGTTACCGGATTTTGGAAGTAGCGTTCTTGTAAGGGATAGTGTTGAAAGACGGAGGCGTTCGCCATTTCAACAAAGGGATAATTATCCGAATCCAAAATGCAGCTGTAGGCCGACATGACACTGACAAACTCTTCAACGGTAGATGCCTGATCGTGCTTGCCGCCCGCTTCTTGAGTGTATTTTACCCACCAGGGCACAAAGCCGCCGACTTTGATGATTTTGTTACTGGGATCAGCCCGTTCATAAACCGCTTGCAATATAGGATCCAAGGTTTCGCGGTCAAATCCCTGCAAAAACGGGTCTTCCGGAATGTCGGTTGCCACTTCATCCCACCACGGATCGAGATCGAAGAAAAAGGCCTTTTTGGAAACATAAAAATCGTGATTGGCGACCATTCCGTATTGCAGATTGGTGTATTGATACCCCGGCGCGCGGGGGTCCCAATCAAACGGGTCCAGCATGGCGGCCATGTATTCGCTGGATGTTTCTCCTTGTTCGATCAAGTTGTGCCTGCCCCAAATATATACGTCCGCTTTTGCGTATCCGGTCGATTCTATGTCGGTTTCCGGAATGGTACCGGATGCGGAAAATTTATCGTTTAACCGGTCAACCACAGGCAACTCCAAACCGGATGCGACGATCTGGGAAAATAGCGAATTGGGGGAGTCATCGTGGCGAACCGGCAACAAGCCGTTTGCACCGGCAATGGATAACGCGAGGTTTCCGGTCGCGGGAATATCCGGGTCCCACGTAACCACACCGGTAAAGTAAGGAAAATCTTCGCGGAAGGTGGTGATGAGTTCTTCCAGGGTGGTGAGTTCAACGATTGTGTGATCGGATAGAAATCCATCGTGCCCATGAATGCGGTCCAGCCAAAATTTGTCGACCAACATTTGATGGGTGGATAGTTGCTCGCGCACATAGTAAATATATAACCGGGGGCGGTCACGGTTGACCAAACCTTGCAGCGCGGAAACCAGATTGACGACATCATATTGCCACACTTTGTTGAGCGGCCGTTGAGATAAGTATTCTTCCAAATTAAATAGATAAAGAATTTTTTCGCCGCCGGATGGAGCGGATTCCTGCTGTGAATGCGCAGGATAGGCAAAAATTGTGAAATAAAGCAATCCTATTAAGACCCGTAATTTGATACTCATAATGAAACCTCAACCAAATTATATTGCATAAAATTTTGCTGTATATTAGCGCAAACCTGCATGAATCCGGTCTAATGTTTTGTTGGTTGTATGCATCTCCCGGGTGAGAAGTTCGTACGGTTCATCGTTGACAGTCACCAAACCGTAATTGTTATTTTCCCCGGTTGTTGTGCCCTGCTTGGGTTGATCGGTATATTGGCGCCAGTGATAGCCGACAACAAAAGGCATTGCTGCAAGATCGCTGACATACGAATGAAAGGCTTTTGCCCGTTCAGACTGCGTTTCCAGCGCACTCCCCCTCCCAACGGAATTGGGAAGGCCGGAGTCCATTGCTTTAAAGGAGAATTCGGAAATCATCACCGGACGGTTGGTTACCTGAAAGATGCGGATCAACTCGCTACGCGGCGGGGTCTGGTGATCGGAACGGTAGCCAATCACATCCGCAAAGCCACGCAGCGCATTTAATACCGGTTCCGGTGATGTTCCTGTCAGCGGGCAGCCAAAGAAGAGATGATTGGGATCCGCTTCTTGTATTGCGTCATGGCACAATTGAAAATAACGAGTGGAAACATATTCGAGAAAATCCCGTTCATCGGTTCGCCGCTGTTCGATCGTAACAGACTGCAAATGTTGCTGAATATCGTGAAAACGGGCAAGATCCAATCCCCACGCCGTATTCAGATCATCGATTGTCTTATAGCGTTGTTTTAGGAATTTCATGGCACCCTGAAAGCCTGCCGATTGTTGGGGCATCCGCAAATAGCCCCGTAATAATGAAATCCGGTTTTGCCACGATTCTCCCAAAACCAGTTCCATGTCGGAGTAATATCCCAGAAGATAAATGGAATCGCGGAGGGGTTTGCATTCGCGTTTGACCAGCCGTTTTAGATTGCGTTTAAAGTCTTCTTCAAACACGTTCGGAAAAATTCCATGTTGCAAATCGCCGCCTGTTTTGTTTGCGATATCCAATACAACGGTGTATGGAAATGCCTCGTCGCGCAAAACCGGCGTTGAGTTGATACCGATGGTGTTCAGGTTCCACCGCTTCAAATTTTGAAGGACTGCCTCTGCCCAAGATGGTGTTTGTTTGTATTTTCCCATGGTCATCCGCCAATAAGGATAATACCCCAACGCGGGACAAAAATCCCCTGTAAACGTAATCTTGCTGACCCCTTTCGATAGAAACGCATTGCCCGCCGGGTTGATAAACCACCAAATGCCGTCAATATGGCGGACATAAAAATACAGGCGGGGCTCTGCCGTGACCGCTTTCCACCCGCCGATCTTATCGTATTCCGTTTCCGTTGTTGCCGCGAAAACGCTAAACGGAATGATCAAGACCAAAAAAATGATAGGATAAATTTGTCTCATTTTGTGTTTCATCTATAGTGTGACAGGAATATACAGCAGCGGTTTGCGCCGTCATGGGCCGCCGCCAGCGAACGCCGCATTAGAACATTTATCTTGAGCGCATTCCCGGTTGATAAAACAATGCTCCCATGGATTCAACTTCAATATGACCGCGTGAAACAATCTTGCACCCGGTATCCGGTGCAGGCCGCCGTCTTTCTTTTATCCCTTCCGCTTATTGTATGGCTGGGTTGGAATAGCATCAACTTTTATTCGTACCAACGTGTCTATACCGATGCCGGCGTCTTCATGGCGGTGGCCAACCACATTGCCGATGACCGTACGCTTTATGTGGAAATATGGGATCATAAACCGCCGGTAATTTACTACCTTAGCCTGATTCCGCTTTATTTTGGAGACGGCTCAATCAATGCCGTACGGTATTTTGAACGAATTGTTATCATCCTCGGAATGCTTGCGTTTTATTTTTCCGCCTGCTTCATTTTTAAGAAGCCCTTGCTTTCGTTGGTATGCACATTTGGGTTCCACTATATTTTCTTCACGCCGGAACTGTTTCAAGGCGGTCATTTTACGGAAGAATATGCCGTGTTTTTTATCCTTACCGGAATCACAGCCATCGCCGGAAAGCCCTATGTTCCAGAAAACCGGCAGAGGGTTCTCTACTATTTTTCCGGCTTGTGTTTTGCGCTGGCGGTTTTGACCAAAGAACCGTTTTTGCTCTCTGCCATACCGTGGCTGTTGTATGTGTTTTTTGAACCGAAGTTGGATTGGAAGCAGCGGATACAAAATTGGTTTTGCTTATGCTTGGGCGGGGGATCGCTGTTGGTTGTATTTGTGTTTTATGTTTGGCTGGAAGGCGCATTGTATGAATGGTGGCAGGTAATTTTGTATAACGCCGCGTATGTGGAGTATTCCAACGAGAGCACGGAAATGGACCCCCTACATTATTTGGTTTGGATGGGAAAACAGTTTTACCATTACTACATTCATCTCAGCCCGGTTTGGTTTGCGATGTTTTGTGTGGGTGTAGCATCCGCTTTTTATTTACCCTTTGCCATTCGGTACCGCCTATTGCCGGTTGTGTTTGTGCTGCAAGTTTTGTTTGAGGTGATTTCGTCTGGAATGAGCGGATTTGATTTGGGGCATTATTATTTGCAATACGCCGCTTCGTATTGTTTTGTGTGTTTGTGTGGATTTGTGTTTATCCTGTACTGGCTTCAACGCGTTAAGAGCGCGGAATATATTTTAACAGCCATGTTTCTTACCGTGTTTGTGCTGGTGGATCAATCGCAGGTCGCGCTATACCGGCACCGTATGAGCGTTCCGTTTCGGGAAGTAGAGGCGGGCGTGATTTCGAAATACTTGAATGAGGCGAAAGGCGAAGACGATACGTTATGGACAAATTTGGGCGAGTATTCTAAATACTATGCGGAAACGGGAATGCTTTCTCCCTGCCCTTATATTTATGCGTATGAGCACCTGTTTATCGATAGCGGCAATACCACCGCGCAGCAAAAACGGGATAACCTGACCGCCTGCCTGCAAGCCAACCCGCCGGATTACATGATCCTTTCCGAAAAATCCTTGCAAGAGCTGGAGAAGGTAAAACTGATCGCGTTGGAAGAGTGGATTCGCCAGAATTATGAGCCAAATTACGATGTTATGGAAAACGGTACAATGATTTATGAGCTTAAAGACAGTGACGAGTGACGAGTGTCGAGAAAAAGAAATACAGAAAGTATAAGGTGGGCCGTGGATTTGCGGCCCACCGTTTGTATTACTTTATCATCCAGTCATCGACAGTATTGAAAATGACACTCAACACTTTCTTTGCCATGATATCGCTGTCTGAGGGGGTACGGTTGGTTCCGGCTTCTTCCCATACCACCAAAAATTCTCCTTGTGTTGTGTTTGCGGCAACAACCGGCAATTTCGATTCGTCAAAGAATTGTTCTGAATTGCCTTCATCCGTGTCATCGTCACCATTGTCGAAAATCAGGAACGGCTCATGCAGATCAGCACCGTTTTCTGCAATGATATGCCGCCCCCAAATATCGGCGAACGCAAAATTACCGCTTTCGTCGCCCTTCCATACCACCAAATATTGAGTGGTGGCGGTGTTGTAGGCGATATCTTGCCGTAAGGTATACGCGGTTCCAGCTTCAATCGGCAGCGGCTCACCTTTTAGAGTAGCATCCGGTAAAACAATTTGACCAATGGTATCCGTAAGGGTGTTGTTGCCTTCCGCAAAACCGATTCGTTCATCCCAAATCACAAGGAATTCATCCGCTGAGGGATTGTATGCAACCCGTGGGGATTCTTCGGCAAAGTCTTGATCGCGGATGCGGATGATATCGCCGATGAAACTGCCGTCGCCGGCAAAGAGTTGCGCGCTCAGGTTTTCGGTGCCGGTGTTTCTGGCTTCGCGGTCTTCCCAGGCCATTAAATAGACATTGCTTTCGCTAGACCATGCCACGGCCGGGTTGGTGCCGCTTGCGAAGTCCAAGATCGGGACATCCAAATCGAGATTAGGGAACAAGATCTGCGCGGAAGGCTGCCCGCCAAATGCCACAAAATACCGGTTATCGGTTGCGTTGTAAGCGACCGAAACCACCCGCGCGCGCGCCGCTGGATCAAAAAAGGTAGGGCCGCCGGATTCACCAAGATCTACCGTACTGCCGATTAACTTCCCATCGGCCGCAATACGCTGCGCCACAACCAGGTTTTGCTCTTCAAAACGGGCCACAACCAAGAACTCGTTATCTACACTGTTGTAAGCGATTTCAGGGGCGCGTAAATCGCTTACATCAGACATAACAACGAAGGAACCTTCCACCGGCTCACCGCTATCCACGTCAAGGATACTGCCGTGAATTTCCACCCGGCCGCCCTCATCTTCCAACACCGCTTCCCATACCACCAGAAAGGAGTTCTCTTGGGAGTTGTATGCAACATCGGGGAAATGCTGGGCACCGGGGGTATCGGTGACCGTAATCAAGCGGTCATCGACCTGCGCGGCACCAATTATGGAAATGTAAGTCATCAATAAGATCGCAACAATGATTCTGTTCATAATATTCCTCCCACAAACAGAGATGAAAGAATATACGCTCATTTGAACCCGGCAGGTATGACCACTAAATCTCCACCACCATAAAAGAAAGGTCGTCCTCTTCGGGGCTGCCTTCACGAAAGCGGTGTAGATCGGTATCCAACGCGTTCGGCAGGGTGGAGATTTTCTCTTGGCTGGTATCCTCCAGGAATTTTTCCAGGCCTTCGATGTTGTACATTTGACCTTCGGAATCAAAGGTTTCAACCACCCCATCGGTAAAAAAAGCAAAACGGTCGCCCGGCTTCATCGTCATGGATGCGCCTTTGTATTCCGCATTGGGACGGAATCGTAAAAAGAATGAACGCGGGGCCTTCAATGGCTTACACTCTCCATCGCGCACATGCAAAATGGGAGGATGGCCGGCATACGCGAATTGAATACGGTTCTTTTTCAAGTCAATCATGGCTACCTGCGAGGTGACAAAATGTTGGGAAGGCCCGTATAGCAGCAGATAGTCATTCAACCGTTTCAGACATGTCTGCGGGGTTTTGCCTAAATTGCCTTGATGCACAAACGAACGCACGATCGCCATTGAGATCGAAGCCTGCGCGCCATGGCCGGTCACATCGGCGATGATTAGAAAGAGAGTGTCTTTATTCAGCATAAAGGCGTCGTAATAGTCTCCACCCGCGTAGGCGCAAGGTTTGTAAAGCACATGAATGCGAAAGCGGGGATCGACCGGCAGTTCTTTGGGCAGCAGCGAACGCTGTACGCGGGCCAGTTCCATTTGATCCTGCATAATTTCATCCATTTCTTTCATCACACTGGCGGCGGCATTGGATGAGTTTTTCAAACGGCTGGTGAGCAGGTTCATAACCCAGGCGGATATTTGGGGTTCTTGGATCATCTCCCGAAACATGGAATCCGGGATGCGCAGAGCGGTAGTGGGTTCAATCGCGATGATGCTGGCGCTGCGCGGCGTTTTTTGGATCACGCCCATTTCGCCCAGCATATCGCCCGGGTCCATGAAACTTAAATCTTCATCGTTTACATTCACACGGCAGCGGCCCGTAAGAATAATAAACAGCGAATCGGAAAGATCATGCTGCTTCACCACATAATCGTTAGGGGCATAGTCAATCACAACGGATTTCTCGCAAATTTCGTTTAACAGCCTCTCATCCAACAACCCAGCCAGTTCGGCATTCTTTCTGGAAAGATGTGCGAGAATATCTTGCGGAGACAGTTTTTTCGGTTTCGTTTTCATGAAAAAGAACTCATTCGCGACCTGATTTTGGTGCAGACATCATGTTACCATAGACTGGTATGCAAAAAACAGGGAGACGCATCACATCAAAAGGGGCTCTTCGGCAATAACGATGCGGGAATCAGTTTTTTGTTGATCCCCAACCCCCACTGCTGTTTGTACTGATCCAAAAACGCTTCGGTGAGTACCTCATTGCCTGCTACCTCCTTCAACGGAAGTTTTTCGGTTAAGGGAAGAGAGTACCACTGTTCCAACATGGGGATGGACAATTCCGCGAAACTCCAATGCCAGGGCTCGAACTCAAAGCCCGGCCGGTTGGGATCGTTGGTATAACTTTCATAAAACCCATAATCGCTGCCATGCTCCAACAGCCATGCATAGAGATCGTGATACACTCCGCCCTTCATATAGTTTTTCGGCTCCAACAAAGCTTGGGGTCGTTGTTTGTTGTTGTCGATCATATCCAAATCCGTCCCCCAATGATGACGGGAGGTACCGGGAATTGTGGAGTATTGAATGATTTCACGAACGACATCCTCCGGCTTGTTGACACGCTTGTTGACACGCTTGGAAAACAACGCGAATTTCCGGTTCCAGATTTTTTGTTGGTGTTCAAAACTGCGGTGGCTGGAATAGGAATGGATATGGATACCATCGTTCAACGCATGGGCGCGCATGGCATCAAATGCTTCTGCGGCTTGGCTCCGTAAATTGAAGCCCTTCCCTTGGATATCGTTTGCGCGAATGATGCCGAACAATACCTTTTCATCGTACGATAACACATTGGCAAAACTGTCCATGGTAAAACCGCTGCCGACAAAAACTGTTGATGTTCCAAGAAAAGACCGCCGCTTTAATTTCATTGAATTGTCCCGTTTACCTGCATAGGATTTTAGGAATGAGTATAATTCCAACACAACGACTACAAAACGGTTCCGTTTTGTTTCTACCAGAAATGTTGAACCTTCGTAACGGAAAAAAGGAGCCTCGCAACGTTCATGAAAGAACAGTTAATACAAAAATTTGATGATCAATCCGCTGTATTGGGGATAATTGGGTTGGGATATGTTGGATTGCCGATTGTGCTGGAAACGACCGAAACCGGCTTCAAAACATTGGGGTTTGACATCGACAAGAAAAAAGTAAATTCCCTCATGGAGGGAAAATCGTATATACATCATATACCATCCGAAAAAATCAAAACCTTGAAAGACGGCGGTCTGTTTGAAGCAACGACCGATTACAAGCGCCTCTCCGAACCGGATGCGTTAATTATCTGTGTGCCAACGCCATTAAATGAATCCCGCGAGCCGGATTTATCCGCGGTCGACGCCACCGCCGACGCGATTG
>CAYVAZ010000059.1:0-19248 GCA_964449065.1 uncultured bacterium | reverse complement strand
ATAGACACTGCGTTTGACTTAGAATAGTTTGCTCACAACAAAAACCATTTTTCAAGCAATCGTCAATCATGGATTGTGTAACATCAGATCATAAAATAATAAGTTTTTAGAATCCTAATGCCCTCTATTTGATTACCGGGATTGGAAAAAACTCTTTGATTTTATTTGTTTTGTTGTCCAAAAGTATGTTCGTTTTGGAGGGCAATGCTCCCGCCGGGACAGACGTTCAGTTACGAGTAAATCAGAAGGTATTTTGGCAACCGGTATTATCTCTAATCTCTAACCACTGTTTTTAGGATAATAGAAATGAAAAGTATTACCGAAGTGCTATAGACGTAGTTTTGAATGTGATATAGTACCTGTGTTTGAAATGAGAAGTGTGTTGAGAAGTGAACATGCAGGCAACCGGAAGCGTACCTTCCCCCCAATTGTTAACGCTGTTTCATGCGTTTTCGACGGCGTTACACCGCGAAACCTCTTTGCCGGAGCTGTTGCAATCGCTGGTGATGCGCAGCGTGCAGCTGATTCCGCAAGCGGCGGCCGGCTGCTTTATCGCGTATGACGGCAAAACGCACACGTTTGAAATTCAATACAGCCATGGCTATGCTTTTCCCGCTATGCTAAGCGAGATATCTTTTTCCGGAGAAATGTCCCGGCTTGCTGAAGTAGTGCAAACCCACACCCATATTCTATTTAAAAATGAACTCCAAATTTCATGGCTGCCGGAAGCCTTTCACTCCACTTATAAAGAAGCTAACGACGGTCAAATTCCAAAAGAATCCATTGCGATAACGGTGCAAAGCCCTCATCAGTTGCTGGGTGTGTTGGTCATTGAACGGCTTGAAGGAGAAGAGTTTCAGCAATCCGACGCCGAGCTTATTGGCAACTTTACCCGCCAGGCAACCCTGGCGATTCATAAGGTGGAGTTGTATCAAGAAAACCTGCGCATCACCAAAGCGCTGGATGAGGAACTGTCTTCTGTCGGGAGAGTGCAGAAAGATTTACTGCCCACTGAACACCCGAATATCCCCAAAATGGAATGGTTCACCTATTACAAACCCGCCACCCGCGCCGGGGGCGATTTTTATGATTTCATTCCCTTGCCCAACGGCAAGTGGGCGGTGTTGATGGCGGATGTCACCGGCCACGGCGCCCCTGCCGCGGTTATTGCCGCGATGATCAAAGTCATCCTGCACAACCTGCTTGAAACCATGACGGACCCCAACGCCATTTTGCAGGAAGCCAACCGCCAGATTCGCAAGCATATTGAATCGCAATACTTCGTCACGTTGTTTTTAGGGATGATTGATCCGGCAACGGCGAAAATGGATTACGTTTCTGCCGGACATGAACCGCCCATGTTGTTTGAGTATGCCTCTCAAACCATACGGGAACTTAAAAACCAAAAAGGGTTCCCGCTTCGACTCATAGAAGAGAACACATTCGATATCAAAAGCATTCAATTTCAAGCAGGGGATCTTCTGTTAATCTACACCGATGGCATTACGGAATTGTTTAATGAAAACGGTGAGTTATTTTCGTTTACCGGGTTAGAAAACGCGATTATGACTTCCGACCACACTTCGGCGGAAGCGATGGGGAACCAAATATTATCGAAATTAGAAGCATACCGCGGCAGCGCGGAAATTCACGATGATATTACGCTGATTGCGCTGCGGGTAAACGGATAGTTTACGACAAATCGTTGATGATTTTCGCCAATTGAAAATCCAAATCGCTGATGCCGCCGACATCGTGTGTGGCCAGATCAATCTTGACGGTGTTATATACGTTAAACCATTCGGGATGATGGTTGAGTTTTTCCGCGTGGATGGCGACCTTGCTCATAAACCCAAAGGCATCGACAAAATCATCGAACTTCAGTTTCCGGTGCAATTTGCCATTCTCTAACGTCCAGCCTGTTAGGCCGGCGAGTTGTTCTTGTATTTGCATATCGGATAGTTTTTCCACCTTGAGTTTCTCCTTCAACGTTTATTGCACTTTCATTCTCGAGGGATTTGGGATTCTGACAATGCGAACACATCTTCAAACTTGAACCTTTGCCCACTGTTGAGCGCGTTCGTTTAGTTCATCCACATAATCCGGCCAGTTTCATAGAGCAATTCAGGTTTGCGTAGAGGTACAAAGTGTATATACAGGTACCGGCTGGAAGCCGATGCTACCCGGCTATTCAACTCTGAAACGCCCTAAAAAACTCTGTGATCTCTGTGGCTCTGTGGTAAATAATCTTTTGTTACGGTCCTGTGTAACTCACAAAATTGTTCTCTGTCTCACCCAGTTTGATTCGCTTTAACTTTCCGTTGGTGATTTTCGGTTCCAGCACGTTCCAAAAGACGATAACCATGTTTTCAATCGTGGGGATGATATCTTTCATAAAAGGCACATCGAAATTCATGTGGTGATGATCCACATGATCGATGATTTCGCGTTTAATGATGTCATCCAGTTGCGCCAGGTTCATGATCATCCCCGTTTTCGGGTCGGGCATCCCTTCGATTGAAACTTCCATCACATAATTGTGGCCGTGGCCGTATTCGTAATTGCAGTTTCCGTAGGCTTGGCGGTTTTCTTCTTCTGAAAGCACAGGGCTGACCAAACGGTGTGCCGCGCAAAAGCAGGCGCGGCGGGTAATTTCCATCGGCATTTTTTCATCCTCACAAAACCGGCAATTCGGTTGCTTGGGCATTCGCGATACTGACTTGTTGGGCAACGGCCTGAGAGACTTCCAAGAAACATTGCGCCGCGTCGGTGTCGGGCGAGGTCAGCACAATCGGGTTGCCCGTATCCCCGCCGACCACAATACGCGGGTCAATCGGAACCCGGCCCAAAAACGGGATTTCAAAATCCAGCGCCAAGCGTTCGCCGCCGCCGGAGCCGAAAATATTATACTTTTTGTTGTTATCCGGGCATAAGAAGTAGGCCATGTTTTCGACCAGTCCCAAAATGGGGACCTCTACCCGGCGGAACATCATGATCGCGCGGCGCACATCCGAATTGGCCACCTGCTGCGGCGTGGTGACCAACACTGCCCCGGTTAATGCCACATGCTGCGTAAGACTGAGCTGCGCGTCACCCGTTCCCGGGGGCATATCCACGATGAGGTAATCCAATTCACCCCAATCGACGTTCCCTAAAAACTGCGCGATCAAACTGTGAATCATCGGTCCGCGCCAGATTACCGGTTGATCCGGATCGGTCATCATGGCTACGGATATTACTTTAATGCCCTGCGCTTCCGGTGGAACGATGCGTTCACCCACGGTGGTAGGCGGCTCGTTAACGCCGATCATTTGCGGGATATTCGGGCCGTACGCGTCCGCGTCCATCAAACCGACTTTCGCCCCTTCTTTGGACAGACATACCGCAAGGTTGGTGGAAACGGTGGATTTGCCGACGCCGCCTTTGCCGCTGGAAACCGCGATAATGTTCTTCACGCCGGGAACGCCCTGCTTTTCCTGCTTACCGCTTTGCCCGGATACGTTGGCGGATAGATTCACCTGAATCGAGCCGATGCCGCCGATTTGTTGAAGAGCCTGCTCGCAATCGTTTTTGATTTTTTCTTTCATCGGGCAGGCCGGTGTCGTCAATTCGACTTTGATCGATACATCGTTTCCGACGATTTTGACGTCTTTAATCATATTGAGCGTGACCAAATCGCGGTGCAGGTCAGGGTCTTCAACGGTACGCAATACGTTCAGTACATCCGTTTCGGTGATGGAAGTCGCCACAGTGATGCTCCCTTTTAATATATTGATATCACCATTCTAGTTGATTGCGGCAAGAATTAAATTGTAGGGCAACAATTCAAGCGGTGTCAGCCATTATACGAAATAGAGCGGTAGTTTGGCGAATGATGTTGCAAGTAGTTCATCAAGGCTTACATGATGGGTGATAACTTAGCCATCCACATGAAATGAATGGGATCAGTTATTCACAAGCGAAGCGCAGTGCCACAACCCCCTTGCATAAGGGGGTGGAGCCGCAGGCTCCGGGGGATTTTGCGTCGTTGGAAGCGTGCTTCGATCCCCCCTGCCCCCCTTAACAAGGGGGGTATGCACCTACCATCATTTCATTGTTGATAGAGTACTAGCACATTTCAGGTTTGTGTAGACGTTGTGTAGGGGCACATTGCAATGTGCCCTTACGGCAAGTGCAATTCCAATTTCCTGTCTATCCAACTTTGAATTGCTCTAATCTCTAATCCCTAATCCCTAATCTCTATTTTTGAATCATGTCCGGTTGCGGTAATCGGCATTGATATCGATGTATACATTGGTGAAATCGGTGGTGATGTAGAAGTCAGACTCCGACCCTTGCGCTAAATCCAGCGTGATTTGGATGCGATCGTTCTTCATCACATTATGGGCGGCTTCTTCCTCATACTTCGCCCTCATGCCGTTCCGCATGACCATGATTTCCCCAATCCATAATGACGATTTCATGGGGTCAAACGCAGCCCCGCTGTAGCCGGCGGCGTTGATGATTCGCCCCCAGTTGGGGTCTTCGCCATACAAGGCCGTCTTCACCAATGGAGACACCGCGATGGCCTTCGCGGTAACGGTCGCGGTGTTTTTTGTTGG
This sequence comes from uncultured bacterium, assembly GCA_964449065.1. Taxonomy (GTDB): domain Bacteria; phylum Hinthialibacterota; class Hinthialibacteria; order Hinthialibacterales; family Hinthialibacteraceae; genus CAYVAZ01. The sequence continues at coordinate 14,647 of CAYVAZ010000059.1, read as the reverse complement.
AGCGTTTTTGACATGAATGGTCGCGACTTTGGTTACGCCCTCACCATCATTGGCCATTTGGTAGGTCAAATCTTTGCAGAGATCGTTGAGCGCCTGTTGAAATCCCTCTTGCATTGCTGGGGATGAAGTGATGTCCGGTGTTCCCGATGCGCCGTTTGCCATGAGCAATACGGTGTCGTCGCAGCTAGTATCGCCGTCGATGGTAAAGCGGTTAAAGCTTTGGTTGACCGCTTCCGTAAGCGCTTGTTTAAGCGTTAAGCCATCCACTTTCGCGTCGGTGGTAATGTAGGCCAGCATGGTGGCCATGTTGGGGTGAATCATTCCCGCGCCTTTGGCAATGCCGCCGAGGGTGAATTTTCCTTCATCCGTAATCACCTTGCGGGCTGAAAATTTAGAAACCGTGTCGGTGGTGCGGATGGCTTGCGCCATATCGATGCCGCCATTTCCGTCCAAACGCTGGGTGCATAGATCGATGCCTTCTTTCACCCAGTTCATGGGCAAAAACTCACCAATAACACCGGTGGAACTGGGCAGCACATCTTGCGGATTGATGTTGAGCAGTTGCGCGGTGTGTGCGGCCATCTCACGGGCGTCTTGTATCCCCCGCTCGCCGGTGCACGCGTTGGCGTTGCCGCTGTTGACCAACACCGCCTGGGCAAACCCGTCTTGGATGTATTCCTGCGTCACCAACAGAGATGCCCCTTTGAGCACGTTGGTGGTGAACACCCCGGCAACCGGGCAGCGGGTTACGCAATACAACAATCCCAAATCGAGCGCGCTGCCTTTTTTGATGCCGCAGGCCACACCCGAAGCCGTAAACCCTTGCGGGGTGGTGACGGTACCATCGGTCAATGTTTCTAAGGTGTAATCAGTCATGGCTGTGTCCTATAATACCGATTGAAATGAAAAATGTCCGTTATCATTGTAGGGTGGGCTCAACACTGATTTAACTAGAATTACGCATTATCTAAAAGCGGGAGCAAGTCTAAGTTGTATCACAATACGTATCTCCGGTAGCCCACCAGTCGTACTGTTTGAAGAGACCAATTTTGAAACCCTATTATTTGGGCAGGTTTTTTCCGCTAGAAGTCAGCGTTAAATTTCCGTGTTTTACCCCGCGTATGCCGATCATGCGGTCGGCGAATTTTTGAATGACTCCGCCTTTGCCACGGGCGACGATGATTTCCAGACAGTTGTGATGATCCAAATGCACGTGCATGCTGGATACAATATCCGCCGGGCTGTTGTGCTGTTCTTCGATAATGGTTTGGGTCAATTCGCGAACGTGGTGATCGTAGACAATGGTTAACACACCTACCACATCATGGTTGGCGATGACTTCCTGCCGCACCAAGTTATCGCGGATAATATCACGCAAACCTTCGGAGCGGTTGCCGTATCCCTTTTTCTGCAAATAGTCATCCAACGACTTCAGCAATTCTTCCGACAACGACACACTAAAGCGTACCGCCTCGCTCATACTTGTTCACCTACTCGTAAAGTAAAAAACAGAAGAACCATGTATTATCCGCATTCGGTACAACTGGTGGGCTGCCGGACAAAAGCGGTTTGATATGATTTAAACTTTCTCACGCTTTGATATCCCGCGTATTTATAGTCCACTGAGTTTTGGCCCACCCTACCATCTTGCATAAATCAGCATTACAGACTCTACATATTAACCGATATGATTCCGCCTGTAATGAGCGAACGGAATATAATCACAAATCCCAATACCGTAATCAAGGCAGGGGAAACAATCTGCAGCATCTTGGAGAATTTGCCTTGTTCCGGCAGGCGGTCAAAAAAGCCTTTCGCGACCACCATTGTGATACCGATGGCAATCAAGACTGCCGCAAGCCCCATACTGAAGAAGATGATTAATACCATGCCAAATACCAGTTTATGGGTTGAAATCGCGACCAGCAACACCAACACCGCTGCCGGGCATGGCACAATGCCGCCGGTAATGCCTAATACCAACAAATCCCACCAGCTCGCGTCGGCAGGGATTTCATGGGTATGCGTGTGTTCGCCATGCTCATGATCGTCATCCAGCCAGCCATGATGGTGGTGATGATGGTGTCCATGCTCATGATCATGGCTATGGCTGTGCCCGTGTGAATGCGTGTGAGTGTCTCCATGATCATGGGAATGTTGATGATCGTGGTCGTGATGATGGTGGTCGTGATCGTGTGAATGACCAGGGTTGTCGTGGCTGTGGGAATGCCCATGCTCGTGATGATGGTGCCCTTGATCATGATGATGGTGGGTGTGTCCGGCGGTTGCCGCTGCCGCTTGCAGTTTGGATTGTTGATACGCGTTATAGCGTTTAAAAAACAAGATGCCGCCGATCGCGACAATCAGCAAGCCGGATATGGCTTCAACCGAGGCGAACAAGATTTCGTTGTTGATGTATTGTTGAAAATAAAGAATTATGATCCCCAAAATAATCACGCTGGATACATGAGTCAGCGTTACGATGATCCCCAAAAAGATGGCGTGCAGCACCGTTCCCCGTGAACCGATCAGATACGCGGCCACCACGGTTTTGCCGTGCCCCGGCGAAAGCGCGTGCGCCATGCCGTACATAATCGACGCGATGATGGCGGTAATCACAAACCAGGGGCTGAGGTCTTCGGCCGCGATCAAGGCAGCCCACGCTTCTTCTCCGGTTTCGTTACCGTTTGAACGGCCGATATCCATCGGAACGGCTTCTTTTTCCTCTTCAAACTCTTCTACGGTTTCCTCTTCCGCTTCTCCCAATGCCGAATCGACACTCACTTCGGTTTTGGGCTGCAACATCGAGATTTTGGATTGCACTTCCTGGTTCGGCTGCAAGGGAGATTTCACGATGGAGTAATTCCCGCTCTCATCCGGATCAATCGGTATTTGGGGAATGGACGCGGGATCGATAAACTTGTTGACTTCTGTTGTCTTCGCCTGTAAAAATGGCTCTATTTTATTGACAGAATAGGAAAACGTTGTGCTTAGCCCTTCCATTCCATACAGGCCGTCAATCGGATTCACCACTGGATATTTGTTTTCATTGGTGACGGATTCTTTGGCAATCTCAATGCCATCTTGGCTGGAAACCCGCACTTCGCGAAACCCGCGGATGTGGATTAAGTTATCATCGAGAAACGAAACTTCGATTGTTTGGCCTTTCTCCAACTTCGGCAACGGAAGCCGGGCGGCCATTTGGACTTGAATGCAGGTCATTCCCGCCTGGCCGTGCGACAGCAATATGTTCCGTTCGATCAACTCCGGTTCAACCGCAACCGGGGTGTCATTCACCGAAATTTGATACCGGTAGTTTGGCAAAAAGGCTTCATCGAATGTGGAAAGATACCGTTCGACTTCTTCAGCAGAGACTTCATTGTCGTTGTTTTGATCCACATTCGCCAATTCATTAAAAGATGGAATTTCGGCGAAATCCAACACATGCTGCGCCAAAATTCCTTGCGGATATACTTTTAGCAGCGTGTAATGGTTCAATGAAAAATTCCCCAACGGATGCGAAACGCTGGAGAGAATATTGCAAAGACACAAGAGCGGCACAACAGTACGGATGAGTATCTGGTTCATTGGTTTCACTTTTACCTAATTATTTTACCGATTTTAACTATACTGAGATGGATATTCTGACAGAAGTCAGCAAGATTGTGAAGCGTGTTTGAATTTTTACAATGCTGTTGTTAGGAGAACATGAGAGAATGATAAACAGACGGAATTTTATCGCATCAACCGCGGCGGCCGGGGGGCTTGCCGTTGGCAATCCAAAAAAAGTTATGGCCGACCCTGTCCCGGCTCACTCGCGGGTGAAGTTGGGGATATCCACCTACTCATACTGGCACTTTGCCGAAACAAATTATCCGATTGAAGGGGTAATCGATGAGGCCGCCCGTTTGGGGTGCGAGGGGGTGGATATCCTGCACCGGCAAATGGAAAGCGAAGACAACGCCTACATGCAAAAACTCAAGCGCCACGCCTTTTTAAACGGCATTGACTTGATTTGCCTTTCAATCCATCAAGATTTTGTCGATCCCGATCCCGAAAAACTCAAGGAGCATATCGAACACACCAAGCATTGCATTGAACTCGCATATGCGATGGGAATCCCCTGCATTCGGTTGAACTCAGGACGGTGGGGTACGGTACGCTCATTCGATGACTTGATGGAACGCCGCGGGCTGGAACCGCCGATCGATGGGTATGACTTAGATGACGCATTCAAATGGTGTATCGATTCAATCGAGAAGTGTCTACCAAAGGCGGAAGAATGTGGCGTTGTTCTTGCTTTAGAAAATCATTGGGGCCTGACCCGCGAGCCGGAAGGAGTGTTGCGAATCGTGAATTCCATCGATTCTCCCTGGCTGCAAGTGATGACCGACACGGGGAACTTTTTAGAAAACCCCTACGATAAACTGAAAATGATGCTGGAGAAAACCGTATTCGTGCAAGCCAAAACCTACCACGGCGGCGGCGAGTGGTACACGCTCGACTTAGATTACAACCGCATTGCCCGGATGCTGCGCGAAACCGGGTACCGGGGATATGTATCGCTGGAGATGGAAGGCAAAGAAGACGCGCATTCGGCCGTGCCCAAAAGCATCGCCATGCTGCGGCGGGCATTTGATCAAGCAGGGATTTAATTTTTGTTAGCGCAAGGTAAGCTAACAATTTTACAAATTTATCTTTTAAGGAGAAGTTGTATGATGAAAAAGTATTTGTTTGCAGCAGCACTGGTCGTATCATTTGGTTCGGTTGGGTATACCCAAACCATCGAACCGGTATGGGAATACCTCATCACCGATGAGAGTTCACCTCTTCCGATTTTGGAAAAGGATGAACCCACTCCCGGTGAAGTTTGGGATGGCACGGATGTGTATGATTCGTATGGTGGATTGAAGCGGTATGATGATTCCCGCCTGTTATTGGGTGTCCGTGAAAACGGGATTGATGAAACCGACCCAAATCACGATGCCGCATTGGCCGCTGAGTTTCCTGACCGCTCATTGGTTTGGATTGATCCGGCCACAGGCGCACCGATGGGTGTTGCATTGGAAGTTGGTTTGACACCGGTTGAACCGGACACGGAGCTCATCGCCGCCGGCGGATCTGAAATTGATTACTACTTCGCCTTTGGCGTGGGTGACGATGGCGCGATTTACACCGGTCACAAAAACCAGCTTATCAAGTATGAGGCCAATGGTGACGGTACCTTCAGTGATCCGATGATTATCTACACCCATCCGAATGACGGCACCGATACATGGGCAGCCTGGCGCTGGGAAATCTTTAAAGTCGAAGGTTCCGGCACCGATACCGTCATTTGGACCGGCGGCAAAACCTGGAGAACCAACCAGAAGTATTACCACTTCACTACCGAAGACGGTATGACCTTCGCCCCCACAACCGATCAAGTTGATTTCCGCGGCGGTTCGTCGTCTCCATTTTTAAATCCGGCTGGCGATGAATTGTGGGTCATCGGTGGGAACTTCCCCGGCGGCGCGAGCGGTTTTGGCGTGAACATCCGTCGTGAGTTTACCGTACCGGGAGCGGTTGAGCCATTTTTGAATGATGATTTTTTCGAATTTACCGCGCCGGAAGTGGATACGGAAGCCCAAAACTTTTTGGATACCTATATCGGCTGGTTCCATTCCGGGTTTGACGCAGTGACGGGCCTGCCTTACTTTGCCGTGTACTCCACACCCAGCTGGGATACCAAAGACCCCGGCACAGCCGGTTCACTCGGTTTTGGCGATAATCCAGCCGATACCCCCTATTTACCGGGTTGGTTGGCGTTGCATGACGCGGTGACCGGTGAATACGTTGAAGGTTCATCTCACATGCTGGATGTGCGTGAAATTGATGAACTCGATGGCGATACCACAGGCGGTGATCAACCGGTTACCCGTTGGCATGGAACCTTGGGTGATGTGGAATTGAATGTGTTGCCCACCGCGGAAGAAGGCGCATCCGAATTGCTGTGGTACAGCGGTATCTACGGCTACGGCCGTTACGCGATCGGCGATTTAGGCGAACCCGCTTCCGTTCCGGAATGGTCATTGTATTAAGATTGTTTCTGATTCACAACCAAAAAAGCCCCTCAAATGAGGGGCTTTTTTTCATAACGGATTCTCTTCAGTCAACGGCATTGTCAGCAAGTCACCCACGGGGATAGCCCCTACAACAGTAAGACAATTTATAAATCCCATTTCAATGCAACTTGGCTTTAGAGTTGAATAGCCGGAGAGCATCGGCTTCTAGCCGGTAAATGTATGTGCTATCAGGCCTTTACGCAAACTTGAATTGCTGAAAAAGCCAAACCGGTTCGATATTTCATTACGAAAACCACACCCATTCCACACAAAGATTTTTCTTTGCTTGAATTTTTTGGTAACATACTGAATGTATAGTCATTAATTAGATTTGTCACAAATTGTATAAGTGGATGAGGTTCGCTTGACTGACTTCATCGATTCTTTTAAATTATCATGCTGAAATCATTTGCAATGATCACTGTGTAGAAGGAGATAGCCATGGCTATCCTTCGGATTGAAAATCTGACCAAAGATTACGTTGGCGGGTTGGGCGGCAAACGCTTTCGGGCGTTGACCGATCTAAACCTGGAAGTGGAAGAAGGGGAAATCTTCGGGTTTTTAGGGCCCAACGGCGCAGGCAAAACCACCACCATCAAAATTTTGCTGCGCATTATTTTTCCCACGTCCGGTAATGCGTGGATTTGCGATACCGAAATCAGCAGAGCGTCGCATATGCACCGCATCGGATACATGCCGGAGAACCCATACTTTTACCGCTTTTTAACCGGTTTTGAGTTTTTGATGTTTTATGCCAAACTAACCGGTGTGCCGGTGGAAGATGCCAAGAAGAAGGCGGATGAACTGCTGCATGTGGTGGGACTGGAACACGCCAAAAAAACCCGTATTTCGGATTATTCCAAAGGGATGGTCACCCGCGTGGGTCTGGCGCAGGCGCTGATCACCAATCCGGTACTCTTGCTGCTGGATGAGCCGATGTCCGGTCTTGACCCCATCGGACGGCGTGAAATTCGGGATTTAATTATTCAGTTGAAAGAAGAAAAAAAGACTATTTTTTTCTGCTCGCACATCCTGGCGGATGTGGAAATGCTGTGCGACCGCATTGCCATTTTAAACAAGGGCAATTTGGTTAAGCAGGGGACGGTCTCGGATATTTTATCGGAAAGCCAGGCCAAATTTGTTTTGGTTCTCGATCGGCCCAATGACGACGTGAAGAATCAACTGACTTCCAAAGCGGAAGATCATAGCGAACGATCCGGCTTGGTTTATTTGACCGCGCCCAATGAAGAAACGGGGCAAGATATGTTAAAACAAGCCATGTCAATGAACGCCCGAATTGTGGAATACCGGCAAGACCGTGGAACGTTGGAAGATTACTTCGTTCGGGAGGTAGGCACCCGTGAGTAAAGTGTTTGCAATCGCATTGAATACCTATAAAGAAGCCATTCGGAACAAAGTGTTCTATATCATTTTTTTCTTTGCCTTGGGTATGGTCGGGCTTTCTGCCCTACTGGCGACCCTGGCGCTGGGCGAAGACGACCGCATCATCAAACACATCGGCCTATCGGCAATCAACATTTTTGGATTGCTGTTGTCCGCGTTTGTGGGGGTAAACTTGGTGTATGATGAATTGGATAAACGCACGCTTTACACCATCATCGCCTCCGGTGTCAGCCGTACGCAATTTATCGTCGGCAAGTATTTGGGATTGCTGCTCACCGTGATTGTGAATGTGATGATGATGGGGATTGTCTTGTGCGCGCTGATTTGGTTTGTTCCCAATAGTGATATTACGTTTTCGTTGATTTTTGCCATCTTTTTGTTTACATTTGAAATGATGGTGATCACGGCCTTTGCCGTGTTGTTCTCATCCTTTTCCACGCCGATTCTCTCCGCGTTTATGACGGCGATTTGCTATGTGATTGGGCATATGTCAGAAGACCTTTGGGCTTGGAGCACCCGTTTAATGGAGCAAGGCTCAACGGCGGCCGCCTACATGCTGCAAACGCTGTATTATATTTTGCCCAATTTAGCCGTTTACAATATTAAAAACCAAGTGGTGTACCGGGAAGACATCGGCTCGTTGGATGTTGTCCTGTTTACCTACCCATTGGCAGGTATTCTGTATACCGCCATACTATTAACGGTTACGATTATAACATTCTCAAATCGGGACTTTAAATGATGAAGAAAACCATTCTCTTCATTGTGCTTTTCGCGGTTTTTTGCGGTATTTTCGGCTGGCTGCAAACCCGCATCTTGGAAGAGCGCGAAGGCAAGCGGATCGAAGAAAAAATCCTCATGCTCTCCAACCGTCCGGCGGTGACCAAAACCCTCTCGCTTGGGTTTGATAATGCCGTGGCGGATATTTTGTGGATTCGGGCTATTCAATATTTCGGAGGAAACTTCAGCACGCTGGATGTAGAAGAAAAACGCAACGGCATGTTGAATTTGATGAACAATTTGGTGGGGTTGGATCCGCACTTTATCGCCGCGTATAAGTTCGGCGGGTTTGTCATCAACGAATCCATCAAGGAACCCGAAACCGCGATGAACTTTTTAATCGACGGGGCGGAAAACAATCCCAAAAATTGGCAACTGCCTTTTGATGCCGGTTTTATCGCCTTTTATCAATTGCAACAGCATGAACTGGCCAAAGACCTGTTCATTCGTGCCACCTATGGAACCGCCTATTCCGATGTTGCTGTCGAAGAAACGCAAGGTTTGGTGTCCGCGTCCGAAGCGGAAGCCCTACTCGATGGAGACCCATATACCGGGGCCGGGTTTGAAACCGGTGACGGCATGTTTGTCTTGTCGTTGGGCGGGAAAAAACCGGTCGGCCGGATTGCGGTGGAAGAACAAAGCGGGTTTGACCAATCGTATCTTTTGCAATATTTGTCCCGTTCGGTTGATACGTATATCGACAAAGAGACGACCGATATTTCAGGAGTCGCGACGCATTCCTTTGATCCGGCCGTGCAGACGGAGAAGTTGAAATTTAGCCAGTTTTCCACCTCTTCCCCCAGTGGAATCTTTACGCTGCACGATATAAAAGTTTATGGAGCCCGCAATCCGGAAACACCATCGTATGTGGAACGAATGATTTTTGAGATGGACCGTGCCTCGGGACGGTTTTTAGCGGCATGGGAACAATACCTGCGCTACTACAATGAAGCCGTTGAGAAAGGCGACACGGTCAGCGCGAACATTGCCCTCACCAAATTGGACGATATTTACACCTCCGAATGCATAAAACTGATTGAAGAAGCGGCGCTAAAATATATCGATGACCACGACGGTCAACTGCCTTCACCAACTATGAGCGAATTGGTCGAACAAGGGTACTTGCAGCAGGTGATTGAAGAGAAAAAAGCGGAAAATCCCCAGTTTGAAAGTGAAGTGTTACGCGTGTTGATTCCACCGGGAGGAAGTTTGTGGGATATTTTAACCGATATGAACGGCGAGCATCCCCATTTGCTGCTGCCCAGCACGGAAGAAGACGCGGAACTGGATTGGTATCTCGCATCCAGAAAAACTCTTCTGGAAGACCGGGAGGCCCGGATAAATGCCATCCAGCCTTTTGTGGAGCAGTACAAGATTGAATACGGCCAGTATCCGGAATCCCTGACGGATTTGTTGGATGAAACATGGTTTCAAAGTACAGAAGATATTTTTGTTGACCCGTTCGGGGGTGAGTTTTATATTGATCAAGAAACCGGTGAGATTCGGGTTCGAAACGCCAAATACTGAAGTGAAAAGGCTTGAATTTTGTGGGATATCGCTCAAACTTTCTCTGAGTTTTTGAAGATTGGGTACGATTTCATTTGAAAAAAAAATGAATCTGGATTAAACTATGTAACAGAACAAAACACTGGAGGATTTTGAACATCGATTTAACCACTCAACACGCACTTGCCGCAGCGAATGCATTGTCTGAGCTGAAGGGCCGGGATATCATTGTGATTGAAATGGCGGATGTTTCTTCCATTGCGGATTATTTTGTGATTGCCACGGGTGACGGCCATGTACACATCAAAGCGCTTGCTGACAAAGTCCGGGAAACAATGGCGAACCTGAGTGAAACGATCAGCCATACGGAAGGCTTTGAAAGTAAAAACTGGGTGCTTTTGGATTATTACTCAATCGTTGTTCATCTTTTCACCCCGGATGCCCGTGATTATTACGGCTTAGAAACATTGTGGGGGGATGCCAAGTCTTTGCCTTTGGAAGATGGGAAACTGTCAAAAGTAGGTTAAGCATAAGTAGTTTAAGAAAGTCGAGTAACGAGTGTGCTATCGAACTGCCCGAAATGCGGACAACTTTTTAATAAAGTGACCAAGGAAATATGCTCCGACTGCTTTGAAGAAGAAGAGCAGATGTTAAAGCAAACACAAAACTTTTTGCGGGAAAACCGCAACGCGGGCCGGCATATGCTTTTAATGGAAATCGAAGGGCTGACCGGCGACTTAATCGATAAGTGGGTCGATACGAAACGAATCAACCTTGTCACCCAAGAAGATTTAGCCGAACAAGAAGAAAAAGCCAACAAGCAAAAACAACTTCTGCAAAAATTGATGGGCAAAAAATCCGGTCCGGCGCCCGCAAAAGAAGATGAAGAAGAAGATAAACCCAAACGCATGGGAATGCATTTTAAACGTCAGTAATCCATTTAACGGATGACTTTTGTCTTGAGGATTAACCCTATCCCTGGAACCACATCAATAAGATCTTTATATAACATACCTCCTGTTTGTTCACATTTCTGTACGATTTGATTTTTTAAGCGGTTTAGACTTTTTCGGTCTCCAAACCCTTCTCCCCATAAGCGGTTCATGATTTTGGCGTATTCCACACATTGGTTGACATGGTCGGCCAAATAGTGCAGCAGCGAAGTTTGCATGGGGGTAAAGCGTACGGGTTTTCCCGCAATAATTATTTGATCCGGCCGGGACGCGTCCAATCGGATTGTTTTTTCTGTTGAGGGATTATGCGCGTATTTTTCTTGAGAGGATTTCTCCAGCATTTCAACAATGTCCGCGGACAAAACCGTCAGCAAAAATTCTTGATCTTGTTTTTTAATCTGTTTGGGATGTTCGAATCCGCATTCAACCAGGGTTAACACTTGAGACCGGTTCAGTTGTTCTGTTTGCAGATAGTCACACCATTTCAACGTGGGTTTCGGCAATCCATACAGCAATTGATCCCGCATGTGGGAGACTTCATCAATCCATTTGGATTCGGCAGCGATTACAGCCAGCATATTCATAAACGCGTTTACCATCCACGCGCAATCCGAAGTGAACCGTTTAATGAAACCGGAATAAACACCGTAACGTTCTTCCAATTCCATTATGGATACTCCGTTCATCCATTCCAAACACAGCATGGTTTTTTTGCACGCGGTGTGGTGCAGGGGGGTTAGTGTTTCCGGCGATCCGGTGCGGTCATCCAGCCACGCGGAATGATGGCCGTTATTTTTTATCCATGTTCGCAGTGCGCCCAACCACGCTTTTGTTTTGATTTCCGCGGGAGAGAGAGGGATGTAATGCTCAACCATTTCCGGCAGCATTGTGAGATGGATCAGAAAGCCGGCCGCATCCAAATCATCCCGCTCGTTCATATTTTTGGAAAGCGAAATCAATTCTTTCGCGGATTCCAACGAGAGTCCTTGCAAGACCGCGATACGTCCCAGGCAGGTTAAATGAAGTTCGCTGAATTGTTCATCCAAAAAATGATGTTGGAGAAGATTGTGTATATGAGTGGCTATCGATGGAGAGTCCAAAATTTGAATGTTGCTTGGGGTTTGGCCGAATGTTCTCTGCCTATAGGTTTGCTGTATACAGTGGCAAAATGCTTCCGCGTTGCGGGGGCTGAATAAGGCTTGGATTTTGAGCAGCACCGACTGAAATTCAGACACTGTATTTCTTGTAGGCGGCTGTTTGTGTTGCGGGGGGAAATATTGGCGCAAAAGCCCATCCACTTCACCGGGATAGCAGGTGACAATGATCCCGCGGCCGTGATCTTCGATGCCGTAGCGCCCCGCCCTGCCCGTCATATTTTGCAAGCGGTCGAACGGGAGAGGCTTTTTGACCGGCGCTGGTTGGACAGCGGAGGAATGAGAGGATGCGGCATATGTGTGCTTGGTGGTGATCACGTTCGTGACGGGAAAGTTGATGCCTTCTGCAAGGGTGTTGGTTGCAAAAATCACTCTAACTTGGTTATTTTGAATGAGTGATTCGACCAATCCCCGTTCGTTTGTGGTTAAATCGCTGGTGTGAACGGCAATCCGTTTGGGTAAAAGTTGGGATAAGAAGCGTTTAACGGAAGTGTCTTCTAAGCCGGAAAGCCCATCCGGTTCTATGGTATCCTGGTTATCCAATGAGTCCGTGAACTTGCGGGCGGCGGTATAACAGAGTTGCCGGGTTGGAAAGAAGACGAGAGTGGATTCGTTTTGCCTGTAGAAATGCCGGGCTGCTTCCAGCATGGCCTTGCCGTCGTCGGTTGTTTCTTCGAGCGGCAATTCTTCCATCCCGCATTGATGCGAATTGCATTCGCGGTAGTGGAATTTACCCCGGCAAAGCACACCCTGCCGCAATTCAACCGGGCGTTCCTCCAATTGAAGGCGTTTCATTCCAAGCCATTCGCAAACAGAGTCATCCAACGGAATCGCGGATAAGCCCAAAAGCTGGATATGGGTTTCCTGCTTGATGCGGGTTAACAGCAGGTCAATATCCATGCCGCGTTTGGGGTCGTGCAGGTAATGCAGTTCATCAAAGACGCAGGCTCCGGTATACGAGAGCAATGGGGAAGAATCGACCAGCAGCGATAGCAATTTTTCATAGACCAACACGGCTAAATGAAAATCGCCCTTGCGGATATCCGCATCGTGATGGGGATGGTCGCGGGTAGAGAGGCAGATTTTAAAGCCCAGCGGTTCGTAACGGGTTTTGAGTTCACGATAGCGTTGATTGGCAAGCGCCTTTGTGGGGACCAGCAGCAGCGTGCTTTTGGGAGAGCGCGCATGATGGAGAAAGAGCAGCTCGGCCAGCATGGTTTTACCGGATGAGGTAGGCGCCTGCACCAGCAAGTTTGTGCCTTCAAACAATTTTCCCTTATTAATGCCCATCTCTTGCAGCGGCAGAAAGTGCTTTCCGAATGCTTTTTGTAGTGTGGTAATATACTGTTCTGGAAAGTCAAAATGCCTTAGAAACTCAATCTCTAACATGATTCGCTCTCCTTGATTTCATTTCCTCAACCCACGTGAGAGCATTGGCAGTGTTGTTTATTGGGATTATACAGAAAAATGAAGAATGAACAAGTGTTCAGTTATTGTATCCTCAAATTTTTAATCTTGCAAACCATCACGCTACACGTTATTATTTTATTATGATCCAATCCTTCAAATGCAAAGAGACTAAATCACTTTCAGAGGGAGTTCGTATTGAACGATTTGTTAATTATACCGCTTCAATGAAATAATATTCGGTGTGCGGTACCGGCTGGAAGCCGATGCTCCCCTTTTATGGAGGAATCACACAGAATTTATTTGAATCCGTATTACCATAAAGGATAGGTAGGATGAAGAAATTAGACCCAATTACACCGGGCGAGTTATTAAAGGAAGAGTTTTTAATTCCCATGAATCTTTCACAATACCGGCTTGCTAAAGAAATCAGTGTACCGGCTCAGCGGATTAGTGAAATTGTGTCCGGAAAACGCGCGATTACAGCGGATACCGATTTACGGTTGTGCCGTTTTTTTGGGCTGTCAAATGGATATTGGTTACGTGCACAAGCCGTCTATGATACCGAAGTTGCGGAAGAAAAACTTTCCGGAAAATTGCAAGAAATTCGACCGTGGAAAGAATTTCAAGCGGGTTAAGGTTTCGTTGAAAATCATCACTATAAACAATTGAAGAAAAAATAACTATGTATGGAGGTTTTGTTATGAGTAAACTTCATCCTGTAATTGCGGAACTGAGCCCATCAGAAAAGTTACAATTGGTTGAAGATATATGGGATGACTTGGCTTCAAATCCAGACGATATACCACTTCATGATTGGCAAAAAGAAGAGTTAGACCGCAGAAAAGAAAACATGATGAACAATTCTTCATCAGGTCTGACGTGGGAAGAAGTCAAAAAGCAAGTCAGGAATTATAATGCCCACTGAATTGATCTATGAACCGGAATCCGTGCATGACATTGCAGAGGCTTATCAGTGGTATGAAAATTACCGTTTAGGTTTAGGTGAAGAATTTTTAGATAGCATTGATCTTTGTGTTCAATAAATATGCGTTACACCCAAGATGTACGCGTTTATTTATAAGAATTTTCGGAGAGGATTGATTCGGCGTTTTCCTTATGTGGTTTACTATGATAGTGAACAAGTGTTCATTTTGTATTGACAATATAATTTCTCTTGATAAATTCTAGAAAACATTGTTAAGGTCAAAAAATATGCTTAACAACACAATGAAAATATACAATCTTGGTATAATCAAGTTAGAGAAAAATACTCTCCTATATTTAACTGACGTTACGCAAAATTCTATACGGTAGGTATTGTTGCGAGCTTCAAACC
>CAYVAZ010000058.1:0-19533 GCA_964449065.1 uncultured bacterium | reverse complement strand
CTCACCCCGGCCCTCTCCCGGTGGGCGAGGGCGATAGATTCAGCGTACATATAGAAGAATAGGTACATCATAGCGTATGCGTAACATGAGTGAATAAAGATTAGAGATTAGAGATGTTTCCAAATATATTTCGTAATGGGTAGCACCGGCTTCCAGATGGTGTGTCAAACAACGTAGGGCAATTGAAACGTACTTCTTGGCAATCCCTTTAGAGCGTTTTAGAGTTGGATAGACAGAATCTGTCGTTGTTCACCCCATTAGTAAGGGGGTAGGAAGGATCAAAGACGATCTCTTTCTATCTACACAAACCTGAATTGCTCTAGCATTTTTCATTTCTTCTTCAACAAAAAAAGACCAGAGATTTTGCTCTGGTCTTTTTAATATTACTACTTTAAATCATACTACTTTTAATTCGGATTATCCACCCGAGTTGAGCAACTCGAAGAGCGCCTGGGCGTCACCCGGTGTCAGGACACCATCGCCGTTCAAGTCGGCTGCTTCTAATTGTTCCGGAGTTGGATCTTCACCGGAGACGAATAAGTCAAGAATGTTGGTTACATCTTCTTCGGTGGTTTCACCATCGCCATCCAAGTCACCCGATCCCGGTTCGGAAGGTACCGGAGTATTGGTCGGTGGGATTGGTGTTGGTGTTGGTGTAGCAGTTGGCGGAACCGGTGTTGGTGTTTCCGGTGCGGTTTCCGGTGTGGGTGTAGGCGGTACCGGCGTGTTGGTTGGCGGAACCGGTGTTGGGGTTTCAACCGGGGTTTCTCCAGGTGATTCCGCTGGAGTTGGAGTGTTCGTTGGAGGTACCGGCGTTGGTGTATTGGTCGGCGTTTCTACCGGTGTTTCTGGAGGTGTTTCTTGAGCAGAAACCTCCACGCCACTAACCAATCCCATCACCATAAACAAACCCAATACACAGAAAACTTTCGGCAAATGCCTTAACATAACAAAATCTCCTTTCAACTACTCCAACAGGAGCACACGATATTCTGATTGGTATTCAAAACATCTTTATCTAGTATTTTGATATAGGATACCGTTTGTTGGGGTTGGTTGTCAAGAACTAATCTTTGAAAAATCAATATTTTTTGAACATATTTTTTTTGAGTATCTCGACCAATTTTTGCCGGTTTCCATTTTCTCTCATAAAGCTTTTTACGTTTATGGCCGATACATAAACTGCTCGCCACGGAAGGCAATGTGCTCCATTCCAGGGACGGATAGGACTGACAGTTGAGGGAAAGTGGAAGATGAATCCTATTCATCCCGTTTCATTCCAATCCGTATTGACTACATTACTGAACCAAACCGAAAGACAGCCGGGGAGAGACCAAGTTTCTTCATCCAACCAACCACGTTCGGAGCAGCGGGTTACTTCGATACGTTCGGTTCAGCGTGCTGTCGGGCAAGCGGGTGTTCCGGATAGAGTACCAGATACGGAGCAAACAGGTTCAAACTTGCCGCGGCGGCAGAATGGTAACGGAAGCGATTCAGCCACTTCCCTCAACAAAGTCCCATCCTCCGAATCCACAGTATTGCCAGTCAATTTGAACGCCTTCAATCTCGATCTTTCTTCTCTAGTAGAAACAGCGGCGCAGGATTCTCTGGCGCAATTGCAAACGGTTTCCCAAGAAATTCAAAAAACGGTGAAACTTTCGGATGAAGTGCTGTTGGAGATTCATCAATTGATTAACCTGGTCAAACAAATCACAGATGATTCCGAAGTGCTGGATCAATTGATGCAAAATATTGATCAACAATTCACGCAATCAACTACTTCGAGTGATTCGGGCGGCAGCATCAAATTCAGTGAACAATTTACGCTAGCCTTAACACAAGCACAGCAGGAACAAGCGGAGATTATCCAGCAAGAAGCGGTAACGGTTACCAACCAATTTGAGATTACCCTATCATCCCAAACCGATGAGCAAGGCAATGAAATTCCCCAAAGCGTGCTGCGTGTGCAAATGAACGGGGCGGAAGTGGTTTCGACGGAAGTGGTGAATCGAAGACAGTCCGATCCGTTGGTGTTGGATTTGGATGGAGACGGCATTGAACTTTCCAAAGTTGAGGATGGCGTGTTGTTCGACATTAACGCGGATGGCTTGAAAGAGAACACCGCGTTTGTAACCGGTGAAGATGCTTTTTTGGCGTTGGACCGGAATTTAAATGGACTCATCGATAACGGCAGCGAACTATTCGGTGACCAGAATGGAGCGAAAGATGGATTTGCTGAATTGCGGAAATTTGATGGCAATAATGATGGCATTATCAATGAGCGGGATGCTGTGTTTACACAACTGGTATTGTTTAACGATAAAAACCGCGACGGCTACTCTCAGTTGGAAGAACTCCATACGCTAAAGCAGCAGCGTATCGAAGCCATTTTGCTGGATTCGGTTGAAGATGTAGATGAATCCGTCAATGGAAACCCCATCATCAAAGCGGGAACCTTCGTGCTCAAAGACGGGGCAGAGAAACGCTTGGGAGACGCGTTGCTGAATTATCTGCAATAATCACTTTGTCAACACCAACTCAACCTTCTCGCTGGGTTTAAACCCGATGCGGTGAGCGGTTGCTTCAATCGTAGCGGAAGCCTTTACTTCAACCGGGCCGTCGTATATTAACCACGCTTGATCATTCTTCTCTTGATTATTCTTCTCTTGGATGCGGTACCCGATGGTTGCACCGTTTGTGGGGCAGGTTATGGATATTTGGACTGTATTCCCTTGAAGCGGTTTGATTTGAATATCCGGCTGGGCGGTTGCGTATTGATCCCCGTTGGGAGGATACACGCGGGTGCGCACCAGTTCCCCTTCCGGCATATCTAATGGATCAACACATCTTTCAATCCACTCATTCAATTCTGAACGCATTTCTGCCATTTTTTCAAAATATTTTGGAACAGAAGCAAGATTGTTTATCTCAAACGGATCGTTTTCGGTATCGTAAAACTCTTCGACCGGTTTGGCTTGGGCAGAGAACTGCCATTGATCCGCGCCCAACTTGCCTTGTTCGATGTGCCGGTTGATTTCCTGCATGATGGCTTGCCGGTCGCGGTATGCCAGCGGTTTGATGTAGGGTTCATCCGGGCGGAAGTTGCGGATATAGCGGTAGCGTTGATCCCGCAGGGCGCGGATGGTCTCGCGGTTTTCTCCATTGCGGTCACGGTGCAGATAGACATACTCGCGCGGTTGGCCTTCTTGTCCGCCCAGAAAAGGGATTCCATGCACATGATTGGGTACTTCCACTCCAGCGAGTGAAAGCACAGTCGGTCCAAAGTCAACGAAACTCACAAGCCGGTCTGTTTTGGTGTTCGCGTTGGCTTTGTTGGGATGGCGGACGATCAACGGCACCCGTGTTCCTGAGTCATACACCCAGCGTTTGCCGCGCGGCAGACCGTCGCCGTGGTCGCCGAAGAAAAAGATAATCGTATTGTCCATCAATCCATCTTCTTGCAATTGAGAAATCAAATCGCCGACTTGCTTATCCAACGCGGCAATGTTGTCGTAATGTTTGGCGATATCCTGCCGTACGATTGCAGTATCCGGGTAGTAGGGTGGAACGGGAACATCATCTGGATCGACAACTTTTGCTGAACGTCCGTCTCCGAAAATGCCGGATTCATGCGTGACAGTGAAATTAAACACCGAGAAGAAGGGCTGGTTTCCGTTGCGGTTGCGCCAGTGCGCCTGCCGGGAGGAGTCATCCCATACGGTTACGGGTGAATGAAACTGATAGTCTTCTTTTACGTTGTTGGAGCAGTAATAGCCTGTCAGGCGCAGATATTCCGGAAAGCATTTGACTTCCGGCGGGGGGACGGCTTCATAGAGCGGGCGGTTCTTGGCGAATTCCCGTGTCTCAGCATCTTTAATCTCATCAATGGCGCTGGTGCGGGCGTGGTTGCGCATTTGAAACCCATACGTTGAGGTGGGGTACATCCCCGTGATGATGGCATGACGGTTGGGAGCACATACGCCGCTGGTGGCAAACGCATGGGTATAAAGCACGCCTTCGTTTGCCAGGCTGTCGATGTTGGGAGTCGGTACGGTACGGTCGCCATAGCATCCCAAACGGGGAGACATATCCTCGCACGATATCCATAGAATATTAGGACGCGAATTCGCCGATGCTGTTTTTGTTTGAATGCCTTCTGACGCGGCAAGCAATCCAGCAGCTGCTGTTGTTCCGGTTTGAATAAAATTGCGTCGTAGCATAATCATCTCCTCAAAGAATATTTTGATGTCATTGTAAATTTGTCGTTCTGATTTTCATTACAAACTCTGAAATGATTCGGTGTTCTGTCGTTTCCAAAAATCCGATAGAGAAACGTTGCGGCACGGTATCCAAATACTTGGTAAGTTCATCACGGCCGAAGCCGAAGACGGTCATCTTCTTTTGCATCGGATAAAATTTGTCGATGTGTTCGTCATCTTCATGATGGAGTAAAAACAAGGAACGCTCAATATCCAAATCCCCAAACGCGATCCATTCGGGGGCGGGAATGTCGCCTTCGTGATTGACTGTTAGCGGTTGCTTTTCATTCACGGCGGAAGTCATCCACCAATCCAGGTCATCATAGTCACCGCCGGGAGTGCCTTCGTACAAAACCCAATACTGATATCCGCTGGGCATGCGGGTCATGGTGAAGGTGCAGTGAGTGAAATAAAAATCCCAACGCGCCTGCCATGTTGTGTTTTTTGAGGTTGCTTGAAAGGTTACATGCTCCGGGCTTTCAAAGATCACTTCGACTGTGGATGGATCGGTTCCTTTATTTTTCGGATGAAAGAAACTGCCATCCTGTTGATGCACCGCGTTGGGAAAGCCGCGGTACTCCCCACCAGCGCCGCTGCCGGGTTTGGGATGAAAGCCAATCCAATCGTTGCCGTCTTTATCGATCATGCTGGAGAGCCCTGCACCCTCTTTTTCAAGATAATAGATTGCCACTGGGGTTTCAATCTTAAAGCAGGGAAGATTGCCGGCGGATTCGTCCACAGCGTTTTTTGTCAATTTGACCGTGTGTGTTTGAACCGGTATGGAAGACTCATCTTGTGCAAATATGTTTAAACTGATTGCAATCAGTGAGAAAAGAAGCAAGCAAGAAAAATATATATTAGCAGCCATAAGACTTACCCCAACCAGTTTTATTTCGATGAGAGTTTATAAAGTTTTAGCATAGTCGGCTCAGGGATTGTACCTTCCCGGGCACGGTCCCGGTTTACTCCCAACGTTTCCCAGCGCAGCATATAGCGCACGTTTGCATCCGGTCTATCTCCACGGCTGCTTTCCCAGTTGACCTGCATTCCCGGAAAGGACGATTGTAGCTTGCGTAAAGATGGTGGAATCGTTTCCGGCAGATCAATCCCGCCAGTGATTTCCAATGATTGCGGGTCCAGTTCCCACGTTCCGCTGCCGAATTCAGCGTGATACCACGACTGCGCTAACTTACCGTTCGGCAGTTTGCGGACAGAACTGCCTCTCACATCGCAAGGAACGGAACCGCCGCCGCCAAAATCCCACCGGTAGTCCCAGTCGCTGATTTGATGGTGAACCCACTTATCCTCTTCCCAGCGCGCGATATAAATTTGGCTATTGCCGCCTTCATCGTATTTGTGGTAATGAACGAGAACGCGGTTCTGTTGATCGAAGCCATAGCCAAACCCCATATTGATCAATCCTTCATTTGGGGGGACAGGATCAACGAAGGTGTTTTCGTGATCCGGGGTAATGGGCAATTGCAGCGATTCGCCGGATACGGTTTCCCAATGAATCATATCTTTGCTACGGGCGTGAGAGATATCGTGATTGCTGCGGCAATCGGGCGTGTCGCGCCACATCCACACGAGATGGTAATAGCCATCCGGGCCGCGGCGAATGGAGGTTGGGTATGCGTTCATGTCGTGTTTGCGGCCATCCAACAAGGGTTCATCCAAATACCGCGACCAGGTTTTGGATTTCTCGTCATACTGGTTGATATAGCGGTGCCCGTTGCCGCTGGAGCCGTCGCGGTAAATAAAGAGCAAGTCGCCTTCCGCGTTGTATAGAAAGCGGGGATAGGTGACCCGCTCTTCATTCTTCCCGGTCATGCGGTGAACGGCTTTGAGCGAATGGATATCGTTGGGCTTTTCGCCGCGGAAATAAACGAGCGGATCCACATGCATATTGCCGCTGACGTGCAGATGATCATCCCGGTCAAAGGCCATTGTGATGTAGTTGTGTGAATCCCACCCGATGAAAGAGGGCAGGGGATGGTATTCCCACGTCGCATCGCCGATTGCGCGGGATGCAACGACCATTTGGCGTTCAGCATTGTAATAGGCCGCATACTGCTTGTTTTGATGCGTGAGTAGATCAAACCCGACACGATGGCCCGGCCAGACTTGGTCAACAGGTATTTCATCGAGAATCTTTGGCGCGGATAGGGAAATTAAAGGAAAACCGCCATAAAGAATCAATAAAAATGTAAAGAGGGTGAATATGGAATTCATACGGTTTATTTATCCCATAGCATGTTAGTATGATTTGTCATTATAGATGAACCTCTCATAAATGAAAACAGAGTGAAGCATAAACCTCACTCTGTTTAATACCAACTTTATGATTTGGTGCTTAGAATATTTGCCAATCGGAGACTTCAACGGTTTCACTCAAAGCCCATGCGATGGTTTGATCCAGCAATTGCCAGCCTTGGTCATTTAAAAACGCCAGGGTTGACACTTCAGCTCCCGGGCCGAATTCCGGTGTTTCGCTGATGTTGCTTTCCGAATAGCCGAACATCACCCAGCGGGCATTGGCGGTGACAGACGAACTGACTTCCGTTCCTTCATCCACCGCGATCACGACCGGCACGTCGTTGAAAATGGGGGATTCTGCCATATCGGTATTGTAAACCGCTGGGGCATCAACCACGACTTCTCCCACACCGGTCAAATTACTATTGTTGAGCAAACTGACGACAGTTACCGCTTGCGGTTCGCCTGTCTCTTCATTGTTGAAACTGAATACAAATGTTTCCGGCAGCCCCTGCGTGATAGGGTGATTGGGATTGAGAACACGGAGTTCATTGGTGTGGAGATTGTTTTCGAATTCCGCGCTGCCTGTGGCCAGTCCCATATCATCCATAATGAACGCCTCTTGAAAGATCACAGGTGTTTCGCTTTCTTGAAACTTGGAACCGGTCGCGCTGGATTGCGGTTCTTCCGTGATCCAAATCAAATCATTTTCCGTCTCTACATCACTCGCGACAAATTCATCCGCACCGTATAGTTTTGCGTTATGCCCGGTTTCTTCCATACGAGAGATTAACGCAAACAATCCCGGATCCTGAATTTCAATTGTATCAAACGTAAATTGCTTGGCGTCCGGGTCGTTGGCCGGGTCATCACCCGGTAAGATGAAATCCTGCACAATGATGACTGCAATATCTGCTGTCCTCCCCATCTGTGCGATACTAAATACCATGAGCAGAGCAAATGAAACGGCAAAAGACTTCTTTAAATACATACAATCCCCTTTCTATTGTTTATTGATGATTTAAAAAATGATAACAATTCTTTAAGATCAGGCAACCGTGGATTTTTACTCACTAAACTCTTTTTAATCATCAGCAATATCACTCAGCCATTTTTTCAGATTATCGGGATGGATGACGTGAATAGGCATTTGATGAAAATCTGAAGTATTAAAAGTTAATAAGGTATCGATACCGGTTTCCAGCATCCAAGCGGCCAATCGAACATCATGCGCTTTTACCCCTTTTATATCATGGCGGGTAACGAGATCTAACCATCGATCCAGCAAACCGATTGGATCTGGAAGAAAAGAATAGCATCTTCTGGTTTCTTCAATAAAAGAAACGGCTTCATCAGTAGATAGCCCAATCCCATTTGAGGCTATTGGACGGGTTAGAACAACCCAACATTCATAAATCACTTGAGGTGGTATAATGACGTCAATAAGATACCGACTCATTAAAGTCAATGCTGATTTTGCAGGAGTAAAACTTGGGGAGGTATGATCCGCGGCTCTTAAAAGAATATTTGAATCCAGTGTAATTTTGGATGCCATTGTTTGATCTACTCATAAATAGTCCGGCGATCATCCATCGTTTGTCCTTGGCTGGAATACTTTCCAATCCAATTTGGAATATTCGTTGCCTTTTGCTTTATTTCTGTATCTTCATGTTCATTTAAAAAAAATACTAATGCCTCTGTTGGATGGGATATCTCAACAGGCTCTTGAAAATGAATCGTGCCTTGCGGATCAATTTTTGCGTGAGTGATTTTCTTCATTTTTTGTACTCGAATCGAATGTTATGGCTTTATTTTATCACAAATATTTCAACAATAACAACTCCTTTCAGAAATTTGCCGAAAAAGAATATTTTTGCTAGAATACTGCCTGAATCGCAAATTAAGAGGTGAAGCATGAGCACAGTAACGTCTCCACAAATTGAAAATATCGAAGCGTTTGTTCAAGAAACCGCGCGCTTGGCGAAAAATGCATCCCGTATAATTGCCAAAACGCCGACCCAGCAAAAAAACGAGGTATTGCTGGATGCCGCCAAGCGCATTATGGATGAGAAAGAAAAAATCCAAACCCAAAATCAACTCGATTTGGCGGCGGGCGAAGAAAAAGGCTTGACCAAAGCCATGCTGGACCGTTTGACCCTGAATGACAAACGACTCAATGGCATGATTTCAATGCTGGAAGAAGTGGCGGCCCTGCCGGATGTAGTCGGGCAAATCAACGATATGACGGTTCGCCCCAGCGGCATTCGAGTCGGCAAGATGCGGGTGCCGCTTGGCGTGGTTGGTTTGGTCTATGAATCCCGCCCCAATGTGACGATGGAGGCCTCTGCGCTTTGCCTCAAATCCGGGAACGGCTGCCTGCTGCGCGGCGGTTCGGAAGCGATTCACTCAAACATTGTGCTCGCCGATATCATGCGCGATTCCCTCAAAGCCAACGGATTGCCGGAAGCGGCAGTCTCATTCATCAATACCACCGACCGCGAAGCGGTTAAGTATATGTGCAAGTTGAACGGGTTATTGGATGTGATCATTCCCCGCGGCGGCAAGTCTTTGATTGAAGCGGTGGTGGATATGGCGACGATCCCGGTCTTGAAGCATTATGACGGCAACTGTCATGTGTATGTGGATGAATTCGCTGACCCCGAAATGGCCAAAGCCATCTGTGTAAACGCGAAAGTGCAGCGTCCGGGCGTGTGCAACGCCGCCGAAACACTTCTTGTTCACAAAGCGCATTCGGGCGATTTCTTGACCAGCCTGCTGCATGAACTTAAGCAGAATGATGTGGAAGTGAGAGGATGCGCCAAGACGGTTGAACTGCACCCCGATATCAAGGCGGCTGCGGATGAAGATTGGGATACCGAATATCTTGATCTGATCGTGGCGTTAAAGATTGTGGATTCCATCGAGGATGCCATCGATCATCTCGAAAAGCATTCATCCAGCCATACTGAATCGATTGTGACCAACGATTACGCCAACGCCAACAAGTTTTTGCGCGAAGTGGATTCGTCATCGGTGATGGTGAACGCATCCACCCGCTTCTCGGACGGGGGCGAATACGGCTTAGGTGCCGAGATGGGTATCTCGACCGATAAACTCCACGCCCGCGGCCCGATGGGGCAAAAAGAGCTTACGTGTGAGAAGTTTATCGTCTTCGGCAGTGGGGAAATTCGGGAGTAATATTGTCCTACCCTTTCAACTAGAGGTATAAGATGAATTTGAATTTGGAATTGCCGGAATCAACAATCAATGCACTTGATATTCCGTTTGAGCAATTGCCGGAATTTATCCGGAAAACGATGGCGGTTGAACTGTACCGGGATGGGACTCTTTCTCTAGGGAAGGCAAAAGAACTTGCGGGCTTTGAAAATAAATGGGAAATGATCCAACTCTTAAACGCAAAAGAAATCCCGATTCATTTTACTGCTGAAGATGCATTATCTGATCTAAATACACTAAACCAAATAATACCGTGAACCAGTTGATTGTTGTTTCTAATTCATCACCAATTATTGCACTAGCAAGAATCCAACGGCTTTATATCCTACAAAAGTTGTTTGGAACCATACACATACCAAATGCTGTATATAATGAAATTGTTTCGGATGTTAGAAATAGAAAAGGAAAGCATGAAGTACTTGAATCGGACTGGATCATTCAAACGTCTGTAACAGATATAAATTCAGCAGCCTTTTTGATGACTCATGTAGATGCAGGTGAAGCGGAAGCGATTTCTCTTGCAAATGAAAAGAATGCAAACTTACTTTTGATTGATGATAAAGAAGGAAGAAAAGCAGCCAAATCCGCTG
This sequence comes from uncultured bacterium, assembly GCA_964449065.1. Lineage (GTDB taxonomy): Bacteria > Hinthialibacterota > Hinthialibacteria > Hinthialibacterales > Hinthialibacteraceae > CAYVAZ01. Next base: position 9,191 of record CAYVAZ010000058.1, on the reverse strand, counting down.
GCATTCCGATAACCGGTACAATAGGTATTTTATTGCGGTATTATCGAAATAAGCCTTCAGAATTTGAAGCCTCTTTAAATGAACTTATTTCTCAAGGATTCCGATTAAAGGATTCCGAGTATGGAAAGTTGTTGCGGGATACAAGGTGAAATAATCGATAATGCTTTTGGCTGTATACATATCTTAATCGACAATAGACGAAAGAAAGTGATTCATAGATTTAAAGCAAGGCAGGAAATATTCTCCCGCAATTCGTCATCGGTGATGGTGAACGCATCCACCCGTTTCTCGGACGGGGGCGAATACGGCTTAGGTGCCGAGATGGGTATCTCGACCGATAAACTCCACGCCCGCGGCCCGATGGGGCAAAAAGAGCTTACGTGTGAGAAGTTTATCGTCTTCGGCAGTGGGGAAATTCGGGAGTAGCCTGCGAGCCGCCTTCGAGCCGATTGATTTGTAAAATGTAAGATGGGGCATGAAAATCTTGCCCCATCTTTTTATAGAGAGAGGATGAATCTATGACAAACCGCTATCAATTTTTTATGGATACTTATAAGACAGAGCGAATAAAAACACTTGCGATATGGAACGAGTTTGAGGATAAGGATTTGTTAGTAAGACCGAATTCCCATGATCCGCGAGGCCGAAATTTGCTGGAACAGATGATTCACCAATGTATCAGTGAGGATTTGTGGTTTAAGAATATGTTTGGCATTGATGTGCAGTCTTCTCCTTTGCCTGAAACAGAGACCCGTTATGAATTCATCCTTCGGTATCATGAAGATTCGCGAAAGCGGTTGGATATGCTGAAAGAAAAGAAGCAAGACTGGTGGGAAGAGAATACCATCTTTTTTGGCGAACCCCGCACCCGCGCCTGGGTAATGATGCGGCGGATTGCTCATTCGGCGCATCATCGGGGACAACTTACTTATCTTTTGCGGATGTTGGGCAAACCGCTTTATAGCACCTACGGTCCTACGGCGGATACCGGAGGCTTGATGGTAAACAAGGCACCAACGATTTATGCTTATGAAAATGAAGAAGCGATTATAAAATCCATTAATAAAACGCGGTTGCCTACCAAACCGGAAAAATCTGTTACAGAAAGACCGGATTCGACTTAAAAATTGCCGCGAAGAAGGTTAACTTCAACTTTACATGTTTGTGTTTGACCGTTTGAATTCAGAATGAATCGCAAATCCCCTTTGTGCAAACGGTTAGGTGTAAACTTTGATCCATCTACAATAATTTTAACGTTTTGCCTGTCCGCTTTTGTGCTTTTTTTAGGAAGCGTAACCGCAACGGGTAATGAAGTTTCGTAGGAGTCAATGGTAAATGGTGTTCGTGAGATCGAACGCAATTCCAATACTCGTTCTTTGATTTGACCGTTTTTCACCGCTCCGAACGATAGGGATTGCACATCCGTAATCACGTCGCCATGTACTTCCAGTTCAACCGGGATTTCTACGGTAGCGGTTTGCCCGGTATTTCGTTCTAACTGTACGACAATGGCGTCCTCATAAACACCGTTTTCATTGGGGACCTCAAAATCGGCTTGAATGCTGTTGTCATGGATTGCAGGAATTATGAGTTGAGGATTGGCGTTTGTACGAATTGAAGTGATGTTCCACAAATCACTTTCGGCCGGGGTGATGGTGTCGTAATAAACTGTAATACTGTCTACTGGTTTCCCCTGTAATACGGTTTTTCGGATGGAAGATGGTTGGAATTCAAACGGGTGACCTGCTTGGGCTTTTACCACCAACTCAACGGCTTGTGGCGGGGCACCTTCCCGGCTTATTTCTACGACAGCCTTTTCGGATATTTTTCCGGTATTGATGCGTTTGTCCACCACCACTTTCACCACAATTTCTTCACCGAATTGCGCGGTTTTCGGTTTGATTTCAACCGAAGTACATCCGCAGCTGGTAGACAATTGCTTGATGGTAACGGGTTGAGTAGACCAGTTTTTCCCCCCGAATATTCAATCCTCGGCTGCGAGGGCACCCAGCCGAAATCGGCGGTTTGGGTGTAGAAGAGAAATGTGTCAGGAAGATCATCAGGAGGGGTATAATCCTGAACTATAAGAGCGGCTTGGCGGAACTTGGGAAGAAAATCCTTCCACGATTCGAATGACTCGATGCCGGAATTTTCAATGGTGATGACACCATCGGACTGTATATCACGGATGACGGTAAAATGCTCCGGTGTAACAGCAACAATAAGGGGCGGAGAAGAATTTTTGAGCGGTTCAACGCCGCCTTTGACGCCTACAAATTCGATGTTGTAAGACTTGCTCCCCTCGATGATTTCCGCAAAATTTAGAGTATCTTTTTGCATGTCATCCTGCCGGGCTAATTTCTCATACGTCAACGGGATACCGAGTTCATTGGCGGTTATCACCACGCCCAACGCCCCGCAGGAGGGGTAGACCGGGTAAGTGATATTCTGCGCAAAGGAACTTTGGATAATTTGCAAGTATGAAAAACAAATGAAAAAAAGGTTCATTAATCTATTGGGCTTCAATGATAATATCTTCTTCTGCAATCACTTCTGTTCTATTTTGATTGGAATCATATTCAATATATTTTTGACCTTTTTGTAATAATAAACAAAAATCTTCAGGTAATATCCTCATGTTTGTTTCAATATCATTTATTTGTACATTACAACTTCTAATTGTTTCTGTTTGATTGCTAATATTATTTATTTTTAACTCTTCATATAAAAATGAATCGTAACCTATAATATTATCTTTATTGACTTCAATTGTGTATCTTTGATCCGGAATCAAGTGTGACGGATCTGATTTTTTTAAAAATCCAGTTTCAATTATTTTTGGGAAACTTGAATTTTGATTATCATATATAATTTTACGATACACATATATTTCAGACATTTCTTTGAATGGACGAGTAAATAAGTACTCAGTTTCTAAACCATTAGTATTTACTGTTTGAGGATTATGATAGTCAAATGCCTTTTTTCCATTTACAAATACTTCTATTGGAATCAATGGATGATCATCCGGTTTTTGAAATCCGGTATCTGTTTTAGAAACACGTATATCACTATATAATAAGTCTTTGTAGTTATTCTGGTGATACGATTTATTTTTGGTGTAGATAATTTTCGAATTTGACTTAGAATTCTCATTGCTTGAATCAAACATGCGTATAAGTTGGTCTACATCTAGACTGCCGGATAATTGTGATTTTATATATTTATATCTATCTTTAGTACATAATATAGAATTCTCAGAAATTGTGTTTGTTCGTTGAGGAAAAGTTCGAGTGGATGTGGATAGGGTATGTATTTTACAAGGGATTGCGTTTTCGAGTAAAATTTTACTATTTTCCCATTTAGTCAATATATCGTTTGAAAATGAACTTGAAGAAAAACAAAGAATAATGAACAATGTTATTAATTCATTTAGAAATACTTTCATCGTTACTTTCATCGTTTTATCCTTCTTTAAAAATTATTTTATAAATTCCAACAATAAGTATTTGAAGAAGCCAAAATTCTTGCTCTTAACTTACAATTTGCATAAGTATCTCTATCAAAGCCACATGGATCAATCCAAAAGCATTCTATTGTCGAATAAAAACAATACGTATAAGCTGGAATTGAGGGACATGTCCAAATCGGTGTGCCTCCTGACGCATATTGATCGCATTTAGGTAAACCGTCAATTCCAATGTATGAGGCACAGGGTAAATTACTTGTTGATGGGAAGCAATCAGAAATAGTCCAACAAATAACATTACCTCCATTACCAATGGTAGAAGATAACTCTGAGGAATCCATTAATTCCCAACATACAATATTGTTGCTTTGCATTTCTTGACAAAAACCCGAAGAATAGAAGAAATTTAAAAACAAAAAGACTTTCAGGAATGCTTTCATTTTAGTTTTCCTCCATTATTAATTATTATTATTATTAAGAAATTCTAATGTTGATCTTAAATGGGCCATATTCGTTTCTGCATTTCCCATTAGGTAATGATTATCTTTTTTGCAATTACGTAATATATTATCAATTAATATTGATGCATTTTCATTATCTTCCATTTTAAAACGATAGATAGAAGCTGCTATTTCAGTTGCATATGAATATGTAGAATATAATGATTCTTTGAGATTAACAAAATTTATTGAATTAAATGTTGAATTATAAATGGTCAGTGATGCTTCCCAATTACCATTTTCCCACAACATTTCCATCATCATGAGGGCAGAGCGCAATTCTTCATATCCCAGTGTATTTGCATCCTTACCTTCAAATAGTATTTCTTGCGCTAAAGTAAGTGCAGGTTCGATTGGATGATCTCGATTCAGACGGTGAATTACAAATTCCAATCCTACAATATTCATGGCAGCTCGTTTTGCCCACTTACCTTCTGGATATTTTGTAACATAGGTCTCGTAGGCGTTCAGCGATTGAGGTATCCGCACCAATTTATCTCCTACATTACGGATACCATACAAACTAGCGGCGCAATGGTAAAGCGCTTTTTCTTGCAAGGGAGATTTTTGTTTGGCGCAGGATTGATAGTATTGTAGAGCAGTTAGGTAGGAACGGTTCTCTTCACTGGTCACCGGCTCGAACTGTTGGAGGCGAAAACCCACTTGCTGATAGTTCTCCATCCGTTTCTTGGTTTCCGCCAAGCCGCGCAGATAATAATAAGACCCAATTAGATAGGTTGCTTTTGGGTTTCCCTTTTCGGATTGATACAAGAGGGCGGGCATTTTCCCTTTTAAGAAATCCACCAATGCTTGGGTTGTGATATCCGGCTGGTTTTCAAAGGCTTTGAATTCGGTTTCAATATTGTTTATTTCTTCGATTGCTACCGTATCCGGTAATGCTTTATACTCGCCTAAATCCATATTAGTCGCGAATGCTTCGAGTGGAAACATCTCTTGCTGCTTGGCTTCTTCATAATCCACGATTTCTGTTTTCATCGCTGCATCGAAACCAGCCAATTTCATGCGGTCGCGCAGTTTATAGACTTCGGTATATTCGCAGTTTAACTCCGTTACGCATTGGGTACCGTTTTCGGTTTCAATCACGTCTATGGGAATATCCCGCAATCCTGCTTCGTATTGAATCTTGTCCACATCCCATGCACCAGGGGTAATCTCAACCCGGTACACCGGCATTTGATAATCCAAAATCGGGGCTGAGAATGATGATACACAAATGCTGAATGAGAGTAGAATGATTGCTGATAATGTTGCCGTGCACTGTGATTTCATCCGTTTTCACCTTACCAATAGTATAAATCCATTTACGGTGTTTTTTCAATCTCTGATTTATTTCTATAATATCATAAAATACTACCAAAAACTTCGATTCGCTCAAATAATTTTAATCGCAAAATGAATGCTAGATCAGTTAAACAAAGCTAAGAATAATATTATCATTGATTTATCATTATTTACCGCTTCAAAATTATATCGCTAGTTTGCCCGAAAGTGGGCATGAAATGTATGCGATAAAGAGTATTAACTAATAATAGATTATGCATGAATGCTTCTGCCCGGAAACGGGTAGTGCCCAAAAGTGGGCGGTTAGTACAAATTAGATGAAGATAAAATGAAAGCAAAGTTGAGGGTAGAATTTTGGACGGAATATTTGTAGTCCTTTATCCCAACGTGACCGGCAGTAATGAACTGAGATTACTTTCTTCAACCTCAAACTGGTTCCGCATCCGCACATGCCGTCTGCGGGCGGCACGCCATCTTGATTGATGTTAAAGAAGGAAGAAAAGCAGCCAAATCCGTTTGATCAATTGATGGTGAAAGTATCAATATCAAAACCCTAACCGAACAACATCTCCAAAACTATTCAGCCCATTCGATGGCGCATAGAGCGGATGACCGAACTTACCGTTTTGAAACAGGCTAAACGCCTGATCCGGTCCCGCGCTGATTATCACATACGCTTCTTTGGGATTGTTCGCTAACGGCTGTTCCCATCCATCGATGTTCTTGAAGTATTGCGTTACCAAATGAGGATGGTCACGAACCGGGTCTTGGTGCAGTTCCCCATGCGCCCATTGCCAGGTTTGACTGTCGCCAAACTCATTCTGAAACGGGTCTTGCAAAGCCGAAGTCGATGAGATGTAAGAGATCGGGGTGGTGAGATATTTGTTTTGCCAAACCGGATGCCCAATATGAGGAATGAATGCGCCGTTATCCAACCGGTACATCATCTGCGCGTCGGCAAAGGTTTTTTGACCGGCCTCAGCCCGGGCGATTTTAGCCCGCACCTGCGCGTTCAGGAAATTCGGCACCGCAATCGCTGCGAGTATGCCGATAATCGCTACTACAATCAGCAATTCAATCAACGTAAATCCTTGTTTCGTCATTCAACATTTCCATTCTAAATTTTTAACAAAATAATCATTGAATATTAAGATTGGATGAAACCGGTCTAAATAATTCCATGCAACGGACCGCCAGCAGCCCCCAATGCATCTACCTTGTTCGTAACTGCCGGGTCTTCAATTAGAGGGGGTGCCTGATAACTCTTATACCGGGCATCTATCACCATTGATCCACGGCATCCCCAATGTTTATGAGCAACAAACGCGCCGATTCCGTGGATATCCATCGCCGGGTTCGAACGTGTAAATGTCGCCCAGATCCAGTTGTTCAGCGTCCGGGCACAAAAATCCGAATCATCCACAAGCAGAATCAACGGAAATTGGTTGATCGCATGATTTTTATCAAAATAATTGCAAAACCGGTTGGCGGCATCATCATGATCTTCATGCTTGGGACTCTGCACCGCCAATATTCCCTGCATACATAATTTTGGATTGCTAAAACCATCCGGCAAATCAAGTTCCGAATCCATCTCAATCGGCAATTCACGTTTTGGATTCCCCACCGCCGCTATCACTACTTTAGAGCCTTCATTCAAACCGCTGCCGGTGTAATCCAGCGTATCAATGGTGGTGCAGGTTTGAAAGTGCAGGTCGCGTGTCCAATCCACCCGCTGCAAAATATGCGCAAAGAACGCTTCAATATCGTGTATATCCAAATGCGGGTCATCTTGATCGGCAGCCATCAATAAATATTTAGCAAGAGATAGCTGTCCTTGCCCCAAAATGGCATGGGCTTGGGTCAACAATTCTTGCGGCCGTCTTCGTTCTTCATACGGCACATACCGCTCGCTGCCGATCGCCAGCAAGAGAGGATGAACACCCGAAGCATCCACCGCGTGAACCGCTTTAATTCCCGGCAATACCGTGGGAATCACATCCCCGGTCAATTCATGGATCAACTCCCCGAACATGGTGTCTTCTTGCGGCGGCCTGCCAACAACCGTAAACGGATAAATCGCGTCTTTGCGGTGATAGACCCTCTCCACATTCAACACCGGGAAATCATGCGCCAAGCTGTAATAGCCTAAATGATCGCCAAACGGACCTTCCGGCTTCCGTTTATGAAGATCGACTGTTCCGGTAATGCAGAAATCCGCATTGACATGAATCGGCAGTTTCCCTTTCTCGCGCCGCAACGGTATGTTTCTTCCACCCAACGCGCCGGCAAACATGATTTCTGAAAGCCCTTCCGGCAAGGGCATAACCGCGGCCACATTCATCGCGGGAGGCCCGCCAATGAATATGTTCACCTTGAGCGGTTCTCCCAATTCAATCGCTTTGGCATGATGCACACCAATACCGCGGTGAATTTGATAGTGCATCCCAATTTCTTTATCCGGCTCATACTCGTTACCGGAAAGTTGAATGCGGTACATCCCCAAGTTGGATTTCATCGCGTTGGTGGTTCCGGGCTCTTCGGTATAAACTTGGGGCAGGGTCAGGAAAGCGCCGCCGTCATCCGGCCATGATTTTTGCTGTGGGATATCCGATATCCTGCATTGATTCTGCAAGACCGGGCCTGACCATGCCGGCCTGGGCAGCATGGTGATTGCGGTTTTTGCCGCCAATAGATATTCCCACGGCTTGAACATATACTGCATGGGATCAACCTTCATGGCAACAACACGTTCAACCGCACGCAGCGTTTTTCGAAAGATAAAATGGACCCGTTCTTTGGTTCCGAATAGATTACTCACCATCGGAAAGCGGGAACCTTTTACGTTTGCATAATAGACCGCGGGTCCGCCCGCTTGGAACACCCGCCGGTGAATCTCCGCCGCCTCCAAGTTGGGATCCACTTCCTGCTCAATGCGAATCAATTGTCCGTTCCGCTCTAAATCAGCAACACATTCTTTTAACGATTTGTAGTTCATAGTTATACGCTTTATAGATTCAATTAATATTTGCATGACTATTCTATTCTTCTATAATGCTTTTGGAATGATACGAAAGAAGGACGCTAGAAAATGAGACAATGGTCTGTGACGGTTTCCGATGAAGTGGACCAAGCCCTACAAGATTACTTGGGCAGCAATGATATTGGCGAAGAGGCGTTTTCTCATTTCGTTGAGGATGCCGTCAAAAGCAAATTGTTTGAACTGACGGTTGAAAGCATAAAAACACGAAATCAGCAATACGATCAAAACGAAATAGAACTCACCTTTGAGGAAGCAATACAGGTTACCCGTGCGGATCGTACTTGATACTTGCATATTTATCAGTTCTCTGATTACCCGCAACACTCCACCCGATCAGATTTATCAAGCCTGGATTAAAATGAAGTATGATCTTGTGATATCACAGGAGATCATTGATGAATGAATCCGTGTTTCAAATTATGAAAAAATGCGGAAATATATTCGACAAAATGAAGTTCAACAACTCGTCAAACTGATCAATTCCAAGGCACACATTGTTCAAGAATTAACACCGGTTCAATATTCGAAGGATTCAGATGACAATTGGATTATCGCCACTGCAATTCATGGGAAAGCGGATTTTATCGTTACAGGCGATAAAAAGCATTTGCTTTCCCTGCACGAAATCGAAAAAATCCCTATCATAACGGCACGTCAATTGCTGAACAAACTTGAAGATATCTAAATATATTACTGAAGAAGGAAGTAGTATGAGCCAATCCAAATACATCACCGCGCCCATTAAATCCACCAAAATGCCGGGTGGCATCCCGTATATCATCGCCAACGAAGCCGCGGAGCGCTTCAGTTTCTACGGCATGCAGCCAGCTAATGCAAAGATCCACCAACTCAAATCTACCCGATAAGCGAAGCGCTC
>CAYVAZ010000057.1:0-19565 GCA_964449065.1 uncultured bacterium | reverse complement strand
ATCGAAACGGATTTAAAGCTCGCAACAATACCTACCGTATAAAATTTTGCGTAACATGAGTTATATAAATCTAATTCAATCCAAACGATAGTCTAACATTCATTGTGTACTCTATTTCCATCTACTTTTAGGAGATCCAATGAGGGCATTTACACTGATCGAACTGTTAATCGTTGTCGCCATAATCGGGATACTGGCTGCCATAGCAGTCCCTAATTTCTTAAACGCGCAGATTAAAGCAAAAACCGCACGCGCCAAGGCGGATATCCGTATGTTGCGTGATCAAATTCGCATCTTCAATATGGATACCGGATTGTGGTTGATTGATGGAAACGATGGAGGTTCTCCTGAATGTACTTTTAAAGGAAGATGGTTTGGCGTTCGGCCTTCCAGAGTCGGCCTGGATCATGTCGGCACGGGCGAAAACCATTTTAGCGGACAAATTTATCAAGTTTTAACCACTCCTGTATCATACATTTCTTCCATTCCAGTCGATCCCTTCGCCCGCGGTGTTTTTTATTCCTATGAGGATAGAGATTGTTCTAATAATGGCGGCACGTATGGGGTATTGGCCGGAGCGGGCCCCGATAGCGACAACGGCGATTGGCATCCAACGAACTTCTCTGTGCCTTACGATGGTTCAAACGGAATCAACAGCAATGGCGACTTATTTTTCGTCTGGAGATTCAACCAAAAGCCCGACGCAAGTTATGACCGGTTTTTCAGCGGTAAAAATTGGTTTTTTTAGTTCCCAATTAAAACGCTACTACCATTTTCATTGCGGATTGTTCGCAAGAGTCACAGTGTATAAACATATTGCGCCTATGGATGCATAGGCGCAAATGATCTTTGCAACCGGATGATCTTTGCAACCGGATGATGGTTTCCCGGATTACGGCTTTCTTCACTCTCCCCCTTTTTCTCTCCTACAGCTGGACAAATTGCCCAAAGTGTTTGGGGAGAGATTTTGTTCAGAAGGTTAAATTTTAATGAGTATTTAACAATTGTTAAACATACGAGAAACATTTTTGCCGTAGAATACGGTATTCATAACAATCTGAAAGGAGTCTTAAATGACTAAGAAGTTATTCGTACTCGCAGTATCCATTTTCATGGCGGTAAATGGTTTTTCCGCTACCAATAATTCAGGAAATGCACCGACATTTCTGTGGATTACCCTTTCCTCTAACAGTATTGGAGCAACAGACGGCCCTGTCGTTCTTCCTTTACTCAGCCCGGAAACCATTGATGTTGGTGTGGACGTTGGCGCCGATGGTACCGTGGACAAATGGTTGTCGGAAGAATTTATTAACTTTCTGGGACGCGGCAATTCCGAAACCGTTAATCCGGGATCGTGGAGAACGGTTTTCATCGCATTGGATGAATTTGCCGGGCAACAAGCCAAGATTGTTATTGTCGATAACGATCCGGCTTCTTACATAGCCATCAACTCCATCCGTTTGAACTTCGCGGACGGAACGGTTGTGGAAAACCTGGTTCCGAACGGCGATTTCGAAGCTTCAAGTTTGGAAGGCTGGAGCATAACCGGCGGCGATGTAACCGATCCTGCCAGTTTGGTTGTTCGCGATGAAGCCGGCGATTTCATTGCCTATGAAGACCAGTTTCTTACCACCCAAATCGGTGGTGAAAACACTCCAACCGTGACCTTGGAGTCTGATACGTTTACACTGGAGCCTGTCTCCAGCTTCATTTACTTCATGGGTGCCGGCGGTGTTTCCGACCGCTTTTCAAAAGAGGGGTTTGCGGGAACCGACAACGGTTCATTTATCTATTTGGATGTCGGAACGGCAACTGAAGACCCGAACGGCCAATACGATGAAGGTGTTGATGTTCCAGCTATTGCGTTCTTCACTGGTTCCGCGGCTAGTTTCAACGACGACATGCACTCTCAAATCATGAACACGTCCGGATTGGAAGGCCGTCGCGCGCAGTTTGTTGTGGTGGACAATTCCGAGTTCTTTGCCGTCGGTCTGGACGGGGTTCGTATGAACTGGGATTGGGAACAATCCATCATTACCAACGGTGATTTTGAAGAAGGCATTACAGATCCTCAAATCGCAGATGAAATCGCGTTTGAGTATACGGAACATGCTTCCGGCGGCATTCCAGGCTGGACAGTAAATAAAGAACCTGATGGTGACGCGTCTGTTTTCTTTCGTGATGAAACCATCGACCAAAATCACCGTTCCCGCGGAACCTATGTGGGTACAGGCGGCCTTGAAAACGGCGAAGTGTTTTGGCAAGGAGTAGAACTTCGTTCCGATGTATTTACCATCGAGGCCATACCCGCGCCGAGTGAAATGGTATTTGTCCAATGGGCAGACGCTCAAGGAACAACCGAAATCCGCTTTGAAGGATTTGCCGGCGGATTGCAAATGAATTCGGTTCAACTTCGAATTGATGTAAATGAAAACGGAGTCTTTGAAGAAGCAGCTGACTTTACCTATTGGAACAACTGCCAAGGGTTGGGTTGGTCAGCACAAATCAGTTCACAAGACCACCCCCACATGCCGGAATACCGTTTCATCATCAAACCGGAACATTATGGCAAACCCGCTCAATTTTTCTTTGAAGACAACACCACAAACGGCTGGGACTGGTCCGGTTTTGATGACGTGTTTGTGTGGGATGGATCCAGCGCGGAATTGGCTTTCCCGAATTCAGATTTTGAAATGGGCAGTTTAGAAAACTGGACAGAAGTCAATGACAACCCGGACGCATTACGTACTTGGCTATCCGGTGATCAAGAATTGTGGTTGGATGGAACGGTTCTCCATCGTCCGTTAAACAATCGCCCCTTAATTGCTTGGGATGGACGCTATTCGGCTGATTCCGCCGATCACTCGAATGATGGCGGAGCCGGTGGTGACGGCGGTAGAGGATCACTAACCTCCACTACCTTCACACTTCCTACTTTAGGTTCTTCCATTGGGAATTGGTCTGTATTGGACTAGCAGATTAATATTGATTGATACTGTTGTTTAACGGTTGTTTAAAAGAGGGCGGATATTTTCCGTCCTCTTTTGTTTCTACGAGAAAATTCGCGGTTGTATTTTGCGTTGAATCTTTCGTTTGTATTTGTGTTCGTCCAGTGCGGCATCGATTAGTTTGTTGAGCAACTCGGTGAACGGTATTGAGGGATTGGCTGCTTCCCAGAGGTAATAGGAAAACGAGCCAGGAAGAATGTTGACTTCATTAAAATATACGATATCTTCACCGGAATCTTCATCGGCTGCGACCATAAAGTCAAAGCGGACCAGCCCGCGGCATCCGATGGCGTTGAAGGCACTAACCGCCTGGTCGCGCACCGTCGTGAGAATCCCTTCCGGCACGTCTTTCGGATTTAAATCGCGCTTCATCGAGGCCATGCCTTCGCTAAGATTGGTTTTGCCTTTGTTGCTGCCCTTCAAGTACTTTTGTTCAAAGGTCAAAACGCTTTCATCGTTTGCCGGTTTTTCAATTGCGGATGTTAGCGGCGGGGAATCTTCCAGTACGGAAACATTCAACTCGTACATATTTTCCAAGAGAGGTTCAACCAGTACTTGGTAATCAAACCCAAACGCGCCGGCAATTGAGATCATCAATTCGTCTTCGGTTCGGGCTACCGATGCTCCCAAGCTGGAGCCTAAGTTGCAGGGCTTTACCATTAAGGGTAAGTCCAACGCGGAGAGAACATCTTTGGCGGTGGTATCGGCTTTTTCGGCATCCCAATCTTGGCGGTCTAGCAGGATTCCCGGTAAGACGGGCAAACCGACCGCTTTCAAAAAGCGTTTGCAACGGTATTTGTTCATCCCCAACGCGGCCGCTAACGGACCACTTCCGGTATATGGCACATTGACCCATTCCAGCATTCCTTGAATGCATCCGTCTTCCCCAAAGGTGCCGTGAAAGGCGGGGAAGAAGAGATCGACCGGAACGCGTTTCGCTTCTTTATACCCGAACCATCCTTTTTGCGGTTTGGCTTCGACCAATTCAAACGGATTGTCACATGCCAGCGCCACCCGGGTTAGTTCGGCTTTCTTGTCTTCCGTCAACCAATAGGTTTCACGCCGGCGTAAGGATTCGCCGGTAAACCAAACATTTTCCGGATCCACATAAACCGGGATGACATCATACTTGGTGGAATCCAAGGCATCCATCACCTGCATGGCAGTGAGGATACTGATTTCGTGTTCGATAGACTGCCCCCCAAACAGGACAGCAACACGTAATTTTGTGAGGGAATCAGATGGCATGGTATCTCCTGCTGATAAGCAATCAATCACATTGCAATGAAAAATGTATTGCATAAACTATTGTTGCACGGTTATCATTGGTACAGAAGGTTTTCAATTTGAAGGAAGAAGCAAAATCCATAATATTTCGTATGAAGGAAACCTTCTTGACGGGAATGCGTATAAAGTTACACTCACTGAAATCCAAAATGGAACTCCCGGCCGAATGAATTCACCGATCCATTTCCAAAATATTACCGTGCCGTGCCGCGGTTCGTCTCAAACGATTCGGTACGTAGACAGGGGGCAGGGAAAGCCCATTCTTTTTTTGCACGGCTGGGCCACCGGATTGTACACCTTTCTTCCGTTGATGGAGTTGCTGGCAAACCAGTACAGGCTTATCGCATTGGATTTTCCCGGATTTGGGGAATCGGAAATTCCGGGTGATGTTTGGGGGACTGCGGACTATGCGGAATGCACTTTGGCGTTCGCAAAATCCTTGGCGATAGACAATGCGGTAGTGGTTTCGCATTCATTCGGCGGTAGAGTTTCGATGCGAATGGCGCTAATAGAACCGTCTTTGATAAAGGGGATGGTTCTCATCGCGGCAGCGGGCATCAAGCGGCCGCGGCCGTTTTGGAAGAAAGCCCGCATCCAAACCATTCAAACTCTGGCAAAGACTGCCAGGGCGGTATTGCCAGCCTTCCTCGGCAAGCCCGTTCAACAATCGCTTTATTCACTCATCGCGTCCGTGGATTATCAGCAGGCCGGGGAGATGCGTAAAATATTTGTGCGGGTAGTCAATGAAGATATGAAAGATGTACTCCCGCAGATTAAAACGCCTTCGTTATTAATTTATGGCAGCGAGGATGAAATGACGCCGCCGGTGGTGGGGAAAATGATCCAAGACGGTTTGCCCGATTCACGCTATATTGAATTGCCGGGGTTTGATCACAACAGCATACTGGACCGAGGCCGGCATCAAGTGTGCCATCAAATAGTCAACTGGCTTAAAGAACTCTAAGGGGAGTTGAGGCATGTTCATCGAGTTCGTGCAAAATGTGTGGATAGATTTAGGATTTTTAGCCGCGCTGTGGTGGATACTTCTTCGATATATGCAGTTCTATCAGCAAGAAGAATACGACGCCAAACGATTTTTGGCGTGGTGGGTTCGTTCCCGGTCTTTTGAGATTCCTGTGACGGTATTTGCTTTTGTGTTTGGGGTAGCGTCTTTCGCTCTGAGTGCCAATACATCGGCTTTGATTAATTGGATATCTCCCGCGGTCTTTGCGGCCGCGGGATGGAGCCATTCTTATAAGCCGTCCAAGAAAAAGTTCGTGTTCACTTCACGGGCCCGGCGCATCATTTGGACGGCAATGTTTGTGCAAATGGCGGGGCTTATTTTTTTGCCGATGCTGGTGTTGTCTATCACTCAATTCAAAACAACATTTATTTGGCATTATTTTAGTATAGCGTTATTGCTTCAACTTACACCGTTGTTGATTGTTGTCGCGAATTGTGTGTTAAAACCGGTTGAAAGCGTGATTCAAAACAAGTATCTCAAGGAAGCGAAGGCGAAACTTCACGAGTTGCGGCCTGCCGTCATCGGCATTACCGGCAGTTATGGAAAAACCTCGATGAAGCACCTGTTGGCCCAGATTCTGCAAAGCCATGAGCCGACTCTCTACACGCCGGGCAGTGTGAATACGTTAATGGGAATCACGCGGATCATCCGTGAACAGTTGCGTTCCGATCACCGGTTTTTTGTGGTGGAAATGGGAGCCTATGGCCCCGGTTCGATCAAACAACTATGCGGGCTGACCCCGCCGGATGCCGCCATTGTCACGGTAGTGGGGATCGCCCATTACGAGCGCTTTCAAACGCAGGAAGCGGTTGCCGCCGCAAAGTCGGAACTACCGCAAGCGGTTGCGGATGATGGGGTTGTTGTGTTGAACGCGGATTGCCCCTATTGCAGGGAGATGAAAAGCAAGACCCGCGCGGCGGTTTATTTTTATGGCGAAAAGAAAGACGAGTATCCATTGGATTGCTGGCTGAAGAACATTGAAGCCAATGAGGCCGGCCAACGGATCGAACTTGAATTGCATGGGAAAACGTACGCGTTGCAGTTTCCGCTGTTTGGCAAGCATCAAGCGCTTAATGTGGCAGGAGCGTTCTTGTTGGGCGTAAAACTGGGGGTGCCGCCCGTATCCGCGATTGCGGCCTTGCAACAGATGCAGCCGGTTGCTCACCGCTTGGATGTGCAAAAAGATTCCGCTGGGATTACCACCATCGATGACGCATACAACTCTAACCCGGACGGTTTTCGGTCCGCTTTGGATGTCATGAAAACCATGCCCGGCAGGCGGAGAATATTGGTGACGCCGGGGATGGTTGAATTGGGAGAACGCTCGGTGGAAGAACATGAAAAGATAGCGGAATACGCGGCTAAGTCCTGCGATTGGATTATAATTGTAGCGGGTTCCCGGATTCCGGAATTTAAAGCCGCCCTGGTAAAGAGCGGTTTTCCAGCCAAATCCATTATCGAGCGCAATACACTTCGTGAAGCCAGAGAATGGTTGCAATATCACTTGACCGAAGGGGATATTGTCCTCTTTGAAAATGACCTGCCTGATTTGTATGAATCAAAAAATGCGTTTTAATACGATGGCAATTGGAAACAGCATTATACCAATGTTATTTAGGATGGTCAGGTAAGAAAGGTGCTAAGTCCTTCTTTCGCAGAGGATTATCGCCGCGCTAATTTATCAATCCTAATTGGAAATGGTATTATCAAACGTTCAAACACTCTAAACAAAAAAACCCCGGATTCCAATTGGAATCCGGGGTTTGATGTATAGATGTGAACAGCGTGTGGTAAGCCATGTTTACATCATGCCGCCCATGCCGCCCATGTCACCCATACCGCCATGCGGGTCACCGGCCGGAGCGGGTTTATCCTTTTCCGGAATTTCAGTGATCAAGGCTTCTGTGGTCAACAACAGACCGGCGATACTGGCTGCGTTTTGCAGCGCGGAACGGGTCACTTTGGTTGGATCCATAATGCCCGCCGCCAATAAGTCAACATATTCGCCGGTGGCAACGTTTAAGCCATATCCGGATTTTTCGCTTCTTACTTTTTCAATAATGATCGAGCCTTCCAGTCCGGCGTTGCGCGCCAGTTGACGTAGAGGTTCTTCTAAAGCACGGCGTACAATATTGACACCGAATTGTTGGTCGTGGTCCGGAACTTTCAGGTCATCCAATACTTTTTGAGCACGCAATAGAGCGCTTCCACCACCCGGAACGATACCTTCTTCGACGGCGGCACGGGTTGCGTGGAGAGCGTCTTCCACACGGGCCTTTTTCTCTTTCATTTCGGTTTCCGTTGCTGCCCCAACTTGGACAACCGCAACACCACCGGCCAATTTCGCCAAGCGTTCTTGCAGTTTTTCGCGGTCATAATCGGATGTGGTTTCTTCGATTTGATTGCGAATTTGAGCGATCCGGCCTTGGATATCAGATTTTTTACCGGCGCCTTCCACGATGGTTGTGTTGTCTTTGTCTATAGTGACGCGTTTGGCTTGGCCGAGATCGTTGATATCCAAGTTTTCAAGTTTCAGGCCGAGGTCTTCGGTGATGCAGTTTCCGCCGGTTAATACAGCGATGTCGCGAAGCATTTCTTTGCGGCGGTCGCCAAAGCCAGGCGCTTTGACAGCACAGACTTTTAAGGTTCCGCGCATTTTATTGACTACCAGGGTTGCCAATGCTTCGCCTTCAACATCTTCCGCGATGATCAATAAAGGTTTGCCGGATTGCGCGACTTTTTCCAATACGGGAAGAAGTTCGCGCATGTTGGAGATTTTCTTCTCGTGGATGAGGATATAGGGATCATCCAAGACGCATTCTAAAGTTTGGGCGTCGGTTGCAAAGTAGGGTGACAGATAGCCTTTGTCAAACTGCATTCCTTCTACAACATCCAATGTGGTTTCAAGAGACTTCGCTTCTTCTACCGTAATGACACCGTCTTTGCCGACTTTGTCCATGGCTTCGGCGATGATTTGACCGATGCTGGTATCGCCGTTCGCGGAGATGGTGGCAACGTGAGCGATTTCGTTGCGGTCTTTGACTTTGCGGCTCAGTTTTTGCAGGGATTCAACCACTGCGTTGGTCGCTGCCAAGATTCCGCGTTGGATAGAAATCGGGTTGGCGCCGGCGGTTACGTGTTTTAAGCCTTCACGGTAAATGGATTCAGCCAATACAGTCGCGGTGGTGGTTCCGTCACCGGCGATATCGCTGGTTTTGGAAGCGACTTCGCGAACCATTTGGGCTCCCATGTTTTCATAAGGATCTTGCAGTTCAATCTCTTTTGCAACGGTCACACCGTCTTTGGTGATGGTGGGAGAACCCCATTTTTTATCGAGTACGACATTGCGGCCTTTGGGGCCGAGGGTCACTTTTACGGCACGGGCAAGTTTTTCAACGCCTTTGAGAATTTTTGCGCGCGCCTCTTCATTAAATACGAGTTGTTTTGCTGCCATTTTCTATCAACCTCCTCTCACACGTTGTGAGTTTGTTTGGATTTCCTGTTTTTTTGTTTTTTTGCGAGAATTTAAAGTTACTGAACAATAGCAAGGATGTCATCTTCACGGACAATAACATGTTCCTCACCGTTGATTTTAACGTCGGTGCCGCCGTATTTGCTGATGAGCACTTTGTCGCCTTTTTTGACTTCCGGTGAAATGATGTTACCGTCTTTGTCCCGTTTACCGGGGCCGACGGCCACGATTTCGGCCTCCTGGGGTTTTTCTTTTGCGGTATCGGGGATGATGATTCCACCATCACTTGTTTCTTCTGAGGTTTCAAGACGTTTGACCAAAACGCGGTCTGCTAACGGTTGAACGGACATTTTTTTTGCTGTTGCTGGCATTGCTGTTTCTCCTTTCTTCGAAGAGCATAAATAGGGTGTAAACATTTTGTTATTTGCTCTAACGCAAAGAAAATGCCAGTTGGCAGATGATGTAATGCAAAATATCTTTACTGTATATAAGTTACTGAAAAAATGATGTTTAAGGATGTGTATTTTTTTGCTTGGTTAGGAATGATTAGCGGAAATACTATTTAACATGATCGAGTTGCGCCAAAATGGCTCTGCTTGTATTCATACCTTACCCATGATGTGCGCCAGGTTGGCAAGTTGGTTTTCTATGATTATTTCGGAAAGGACGCTTACCGAACGAGAGGGATTTTCTATAATGGGTTCATAAAACAAACAGTCATGTATGAAACTGACAATGCTCACAATTCTTTTTGCTGTTGTATTCGCACTTTTAGTTATTTCCACAATTTTCGTGCCTGGTGCGGCTGTTGTCATTTTGCTGGTTATGGCAACGCTCGAGACAGGTGAAATCCATACTTTTGGAATGCACGTGGACATAACAATTTGGATGCAGGTTGTGTTTATAGTAACCAACGTTTTGCGGTGGTGGTTGACGCTGGAAGAAGTGGATTGGGAATTGGTATTTCCGGTTTTGGCAGTGGGGGCGGCAGCGCTAATGTCCGTGCCGTTCAGCATCCATCCCGCCGCGGCATTTCGGTCGGCAAGTATGATTGTTTTGCATGTGCTGACATTTTATTGTATCGCCTATATTGTAAAAACGTCTTCCGCCAAGCAACGGATTTTGGTGGTGGTGCCGGTTTTAATTGTGCTCTTCGGATTTTGGTCTGTCATTCAGGTATTGGTTCTTTCGGCGGAAGGACCGCCGCGGCTTCATGCCGGGTTTTTGAATTGGAATGTATTTGCGATTGTATTGACAGGGTTGCTTCCGTTTCTTGCAGTGCGGGTTCCTTCTCTTCATTTGACAAAGCCGACATTTGGGGCATGGCTATTTCTTGTTTTGGCATTGGGGATGATTTTTGGTGCGCGTTCACGCAGCGGTTTGGTTTTATTGGGCTTTGTAATTATTGCTATGGTGATTTTTGGAATGATTCACCGCAAGGTTGTGTTTGGTATGGCGGCGGGATTGGTTATGCTGATGATTACCGCAACGGTGATTCATTTGTTTGGGGATGATTCTTTAGGAGAACGGCTGGCAAGGGTAGTGGGGAATCCGCGATTGCAGGAGCGGTCGCAGAACGCCGTGTTGGCGTTGATGGGGTTGGTTCAACATCCGTTTTTTGGCGTTGGGGCGGGGCAGTGGGAGGCGTATGGAAATTGGGCGTATCCGGATTTAACGTTTGATATTCAAAATGAGTATTCTTCGTTTATGACGCTGTTGGCCGAGACCGGTTTTGCAGGCGGGCTGGCGTTTGTGTATTTCTTTCAATCGTTATTTCCATCAACGGGAGAGAAAACCGTACATGAAGATGATTTGCGGCTGCGCAAGGCGATGCGGGTTTCGCTGTGGGTGTGGGCGGCGGCAACGGTTTTATACGCAGTGCATTTGCATCCCTTTACGTGGTGCTGGCTGGGACTGTTGTGCGGGTTGGGCAGTATTCCCCGCGCGAATTTAGAGCCATCCTGCGAGATGAATAATATATAGCAGCAGGCTGGAAGCCCGCACCACATTTTAAACCGCGAATGAACGCGAATAACAGCGGGGGTATTTCCAGTTCTTGGGGTTTCATACCGATGTTTTATGATTACCGGTAAAGGAAAGCGTGCCGCTGGCTCGGCGAGAGCCTCGCCCTCCCAGATATTGCTTAGAGAGTGGGGGGTTGCGTTAATTCTTCCATTCATCAAAAAAGTGTAAACTATGTCGTCGGTCTCAAATGTAAACGATGTTCCAGGTTCTTCAGGATAGCCAGCCGTCATTTTAAGATTGACACAATACCAGTGGATTAGGGATTTGATTTAGTTTATTGAACAACATGGGCTGACGCTTTCTACCTCATCATGTATGACAAGATCGATTAAAAGCGCAGGGGTTTGACTTCGGTTGTTTTGGAGCCGCCGGGGCGGAAGGGGGGAGACGATTTGCCGGTATCTGAATTTACTTCTTGGGTGGCTTTGCGGATGGTGGCTTGTTCCGGTCTGGTTTGCTGCGATTGTGGCGGTTGTTTTTGGGCAGAAACTTTCTCAAGCAGTTGGTATTGGTCCACCAATTGATCGGAGCCTTCCGGCTCCAGCAATTCGCTGAAGATGGAGACATCCTGCCGGGTGATGCCGGTGCCGGGATGGCGGATGATGGGGGTGATTTGAAAAACGGTTTCGGCACGGCTTTTGTTTTTGCTGAACCCGCGGAGAAAGTAACCGATGCCGGGGACATCGCCCAGGAGGGGGACTTTGCGGGTGATTTGGCTGGATAAATCCGTGTATAAGCCGCCGATGTACAACTTACGCTCATTGGGGATAATGATAACGGATTGGATGTTCCGGGTGGCGACCACCGGCAACTCGAAGCGCTGGCTGTCGCCACGGTCAAACACTTCAAAGCGGGTGATTTCACTGGATTCGATTTCCAACTGCATGAGGATATTGTCGCGTTTATAAATGTAAGGGGTAACGATCAGTTTGATTCCGGTTTTACGGGGGACGGTTTTAAGCGTGGTTTTGGTACCTTTTTCTTCGACTTCGGTGATCGGGACTTCTTCCCCGCTGATGATTTCGGCGGTTTGGCCGTCGGCAACCAACACGGAAGGATTGCTGAAGACGCTGCCTTTCCCCTCTTGAATGGCGGTTTTGATGTTGTATTCAATGGATCCCCATTCAAGTTTGGCGAAGTTGCCGGAGAGGTTGAGGGCGGGGATGGCGTCATCGGCAACGTTTTGCGTGCCCTGAAGAAAGATATCGGAATCGCCTACATTTCCGCTGTCGGCGTTGTATTGGTAAAAGACGCCGAATTGGGTGTCTTGGTCATAGCGAAAGTCGAAGATGGTGGCGGAGATTTCGATCATGGGGCCGGGTTCGCCAGATTGAGCCAATGTATTTGTGGGAAAAACCATATGCAACACAATGGCGGCGATTGCAGTAGATTTACTCAGGTAAGCAAAACGTATCATTCTATCCTCTATTCCACACTGGATTGTTCTAAAAAGATTTCACGAAACTGGTCAAATAACGGATCGTTTCGTGTGCCGACTTCATCGGCGCGTTTGTCCAGAATATCCCGCAGCGAGCGGGACCGGTCTAATGTGGCTTCCTCCAAGGTGTCCGTCCAGATGTCCACAATGACGGGACGAATCATGACAAACAGGTGGGAGATGCGGCTTTCGTTGGAGGTGCTGCGAAAGAGTCTTCCCAGCAAGGGGATATCTTTGATGATAGGAATGCCGCGTTCGTTTTTTTCCAAGCGGTCACGGAAGAGGCTGCCGATCAGCACGCGGGATTCTTCTTTTAAGTAAACAGTGGTTTGTGTTTGCCGGGTGTCGATAATGGGCTGGACAAAGCCTTGTTCTTCGCGGAAACGGGATACGGTTGAAAACTCAGCACGAATCGTGGTTTGGATAAACGGATTTTTCCGCATCAGATCGGTGGTGAGATACTGGATGGAAGGAGTGATGTGCAGCAGAACTCCGGTGTTGGTGAATTCAGAGGCGACGGTTTCGTTGTCACCGACAACTTTACGGGAGAGAAAGGGGATGTCTTCGCCGGATTCAAGACGCACTTCGACATTATTGAGAGTCAGTAAAGTTGGATTGGCATGGACTTTTAGGATTTCATCTTCGGCCAACGCTTGGATGGTGGCGCGAATTTCATTGCCTTCCCCTTCCAAGACGGATGCAACGATACTGGCCCCTGCCGGCAGTTGTCTTTCCCGGTCCACCAATCCTAATACGCTTAAATCGCTTTCTATGACATTTTCTCCGCTTGGTCCTGTGCCGCGGAATTCAGCGACTTCACCCAGTATGTCGTAGACGAACCCGATGTCATAGGTGTCGTTTACCAAGACTTCGAAAATGTTAACTTCCAAAAAAACTTGCTTGGGCAGGGATGATTTGTCGCGTTCCTTTAAGTCCGTGTGAATTTTATTAAATTCTTCCGGCGACATTTTTTCCGCGTTTTGAGCGGAAAGAAGAGGGGACATGAGGAAAAGGTATGAGCACACAAGCAGGAGAATCATACCTTGTTGTGCGGTAGAATGGAGAATGCCATTTCGAATAGGTTTCATTATCGTTCCGGTTGTTCGTCAAAAATCGCTTGTGTTTTTACTCGAAAATTGCTGTTGGCTGAACCGCTGAATTGATTCATTAAGGTGGAAAACGATCTGGTTTCATTGGGACGAATGGAGCCCAAACGAACCAGTTGGCTGTCTTGGATTTCGCCAAAAAAGTCTACGAGTGTAATTTCGACCGCCACATTGTGAACGGTACGCAGCGACCGGTTCTCGGCCGCGCCGCTGACGCGGATGGATTCGCGCCTGCCGAGCCAGTCTTCGCGGGTACGGACACTGTGGTTGATATTTGTAATGCGAATCACCTGATCCGCATCTTGATATTTTTTGACCGGGTCATGGGGCGTGAGGAGGTTTTGGTTGTTGTAAAAGACCCGGCCGCGGACGGTTTCGTTTTGTTCGTATTCGGGATTGAGTTGAATGGCGTGTTCGTAATGCAGGGCGGCGGTTTGATATTCGCCGGCTTCCCAATAGTGATTGCCTAACTGGAAATGCAGTTGGGCGCTGCGGGGGGACTGTTCGATTTGGTCTTCCAGACTGGCGATTTTGTGATTTAAATCTAAGGCTTCGGTTTGCTGTTTTTGTTTCGCGGATTGAACCTTTGACCGGCTGATGGTGAGAATTTCGTTTGCTTCTTCCGCCATGTCAAATTGGGGGTGTTTCTGAAGAAGAATGTTCATGGATTCTGCGGCTTCGGGAAATTGATGTAAAAAATAGTGGCACAATCCCATGTGATAGCGTGCAGAGGCGAGTTGATCTTTTTGGGGAAAAGGGGCATAGACATAACTGGAGAATTTGGCCAGAGCCGCTTTGTATTTTTCTTGCTGAAATAAGAGATAGGCTTCTTCAAGCGGTTTTTGATTGGCTTGAGTGAGTCCTGCTTTTCGCTGTTGTGTTTGACAGGCGGAAAGCATCCCGGCCAGAAATAGGAAAATTAGAATCGTATGATGTTTGACGAGCATGACAGTCCCATTGCTTGAAATTATACCTACTATTATCTTCGATACTCAAGTATAGATGAAAATGAAGTAGAATCCATCGATTTCTTTTAGAATTAACGGGTGACAAAAGCAAACGTTACTTGCTATTCTATTAACCGTATATATTTCGTTTAGGGCTAAAGAATGTGTGGGTTATTTTTTAAAAGGGACAGTAAAATGGGACGAATTCGGAATTGTATCGCTGGAATTGGTGTGTTTTTTAGGTTTGGCATTGCGGTTACGGTATTGCCGGTATGTTTCGATATAGAAGAGTCACAACTGTATGCCAATCCAATCCAATCCAGTTATTCCATCCAAAATGAATGGCTGCAAGCGGAAATCGGGACTGAGGATGGCTCTTATATTCAAAAAATATATTCCACATTGGATGCGGCGGGCGATTCTACAAAACGGCATCCGCTTGTGCGGAAACAAGTATTGCATCTTTATAAAGATCATCCCTATAAATCGGATGAAACCTTTGAACTTCCCCGGCCCCGCCGTATTCGGCAATTGAAAGATATTGACCCGGAAATTCCATCGGTTCATTGGCTAAGTGAAACGAATGGACCGATAGCCGTGCGGCGCGTTTACGCAATGAATGCGACGGAATCCATCCTGCATGTGACCACGACGATTGAAAATACGGGAGTAAAAACGATTGCGTGTTATCCAACGGAAACGGCGGTGTTGGATGTATCTCAAGATGTTGGGAAGGCTACGCCGGATTTGTATCTTTATATGCCGGCGAATGCGGGCGGATCGGTAAAATTGCCGAATGGAAGGACCGTGGACGATTCGGATTTGTTGTTTATGCCGGATTACAATGTGTTTGTCGCCACGCACAGTTCGACAAAAGAGCAGGCGGCTTGGCGGACTTCACAGCCTTGGTTTGCTCTGTATAACTATCAAACCAATCATACTCTTGGATTTGAAATTCATTCCGATCCCACCCATCTGCAGCCGGTCAATGAAAGTTTGGTGTTTCAGGCTTCCGGGGGGGAGGTGGAGGAAGCCTCTTTTTCCCAAGAATCTCAGTTGGAGATGAAGCATGTGCTGGGTAAATTGACGCTGCCTCCCAACGCCGCGTTCACCTACGTGATGAAATACAGCATGACGACCTGCATTACTCCGATCGTTGGCGTCAACAACGGCATAAGCTACGTGCAGCCGTTCCAAGTATTTGCCCATTCATTGGGATTTTATTTTGCGGGGGCGATGGGTTTGCCGATGGAAGGCAAGTTCGGTTTGATCTATTATGACGAAGAAGGCAAACAAATGCGGCGGTCCCACAATGTGTATGGATTCAATATGTTCAATCAAAAGCACCCGCATATGTTGAAATCTTCATTTGATATTCCGGCCATGTTCAGCACGGTGGACGGCGGGTTTGGGTTTACGGACGACAATCAAAACGCGGCATCTGTAATGCATAAAACCGTTAAGAAAATTCAGTTGGTATTGCTGGATCCTGAGACCTTGGACCCCATCAAAATCATCGGTGAAGCAAAGCCGCCCTGGCAGCCGTATGAGTAATGATACCCCGGCAAAAAGTAAAATGGACGTAGATTGTAGTGCAGGCATCTTGCTTGAACAGTATAGAGTAGCAGGCTGGAAGCCCGCACCACAATTTTCGCCTTCCCCTGGCGAATGTATTTTTGAACGCACGTATGAGTAACCAATACTCCCTTCTAATTCACTGATGTTACGCAAATAATATGGTTTCAAATAAATTCTGTGTGATTCCTCCATAACAGGGGAGCATCGGCTTCCAGCCGGTGCGTCAACCCATACAACTCAATGTAAATAAACTCGAAAAAAGTTGTCCAAACAATATTTTTGGGAGGGCGAGGCTCCCGCCGAGCCGGAAGTACGCTTCATTCCAATCCAAACGCATTATTGCCAACACCGCTATAGATAACGAAAAAAAAATATCGTTGTGGGTATACCTCAGCCCAATGGGCGGGGGCGATAGATACAGCGAAAGATTTGAAGAACGAGCACATCATAACGGATGCGTAACATGAGTAATTAAATCAAACCTTCTGTTTTGAGGTAGGCTCTAAGGTCTTCTTTGGAGAGGGTGTTGGTGCTGGTGACGAAGCCTTCGAAGGTTTTGAGTTTTTGCAGAGTAAATTCTTCCACTCGGTTTTCCGGTGAAATGACGGCAATGTCGTCATCCAGCATGAAGGTGCGTTCGATTTCGTGAGGGGCGAGTAAGTCTTCATCCAATTTTTCACCGACGTTGATGCCGGATTCAATGATTTCGATATCGCTGGGGGTGTAGCCGTATTTCGGGGCGAGTTCTTCGATCATGACTTCAGCAATATCCCGGATGAAAACGGAATTCATTCGAAGAACATAGACTTCACCGCCGGTGGCATGTACCGCGGCGCGTAATACGAGATTGACGGCGCTTTCGACTGACATGAAGAAGCGGCGCATTTCGCGGTGGGTGAGTTTGATGGGGCCGCCTTGTTTGATGAGGTCATGCCACACGGGAATCACCGAGCCGCGGGAGTTAAGAACGTTGCCGAAGCGCACGGAACACAATGTTTTGTGGGGCACCCGGCGGTAAAAGGAGGCCCAAGTGATGAGGCGTTCGGCCAGCAGTTTGGTGGCGCCCATCGTAGTGGTGACATTGACGGCTTTATCGGTGCTGATAGAAACAACGCGTTCAATGGTGGTACTTTCGAGAGTTGTGGTGATGATGTTTTGGGTGCCGAGAACGTTGGTTTTGATGGCCTCGATGGGATCGTATTCGGTGGATTCGACCCGTTTTAAGGCGGCAGCGTGGAAGACGATTTCCACTCCTTCCATGGCGCGGTAGAGGCGGTCGATATCGCGGATATCGCCCATCAGAAAGCGGATGAAATCGTAGTGCTTGTATTGGGTGCGCAGTTGAGCGAGTTTAAATTCATCGCGGCTGTAAATGCGGATCAGTTTTGGTTGGCAAGGAATTAACTGACGCACAATTTCACTGCCGATGGTTCCGGTACCGCCGGTAATCATCACCACTTTGCCGCGAATAAGGTCGCGGAGTTGATCTTGAAAGGAATCAGTCAATCTTTTCGGCCTCTTTTTTCTCAATGAATCCGGCAATGATTATCGACAGTTCATAAAACAATATTAAGGGCAAACCGCAGGCGATTTGGGAAACGAAATCAGGCGGGGTGATCAGTGCGGAAAAAGCGAACATCCCCACGATGGCGTAGGGGCGAATTTTGCGTAAGGATTCGGTGGTTACGAACCCCATTTTGGACAATAAGTAAATGACGACCGGCTCTTCAAAGACAATGCCGAAGGCGATGATCATTCGCAGAAGAATGTTAATGTAATTGGTGATAATCCAGGTTTGGTCAAGAAACCCCGGTGCAATATCGACCAGAAAAGACAGCGTGAATTTAAACACAAAGAAGTAACAGAATAACCCTCCCAAAACAAAACATGCCCAGGAAGAAAAAATAATGGGAATCAGCAGCTTACGTTCACGTTTGTATAAGCCGGGAGAAACGAACATCCAGATTTCATAAAACAAGTAAGGGAAGGCCAAAAATATTCCCGCCACAATAGAGACTTTGAACATGACAAAGATGTATTCGATGGGGGACGTTTGAATGATTTTTACAGCTGAGGGAGTGATACTGTCTTCCAACAGTTGCGCCCGAATCAGTTCGATTTGATCCTGCGTTTTGGATTTTTCATCGCCGGTTTGTTCTTCGACCAACTCTTTAAGGTCGGCCAGTTCGCGGCGCATTTCCCGTTTGGTGTTTTCGACAACAAATCCGGGGACCGGCTGCATGAGGAAATAAAAGATTTGATCGGCAAAATTCAGGCATACAATGACCGCGATGGTCATGGCAATTAACATGCGGATCATGCGGTCACGCAGTTCGGAAAGATGTTCTAAAAATGACATCTCGCCGCCGAGTTCGGCATCTTCGTCGTATGGTTCCTGCCCGATTTTTTTGGGAGTGTCGTTCTCGTTTTTGGTCATTTTTTATCTCATTGTGTCTTTAGCCGCGTGTTTGAAACGCGCAATAATCCAACCGTACAGGGAATGCTCAATCGAGGAATTCACGCTGCAACCGGGCTGCGTCTTGGGTTTTTAAATCTTCATCGACAATCAAGCGGGGGGCGCTGCCGACCGAGGCTGTCTGGTGAACCGGTGCTGCACCCGATGCCGGATCATCCCGGTCAAATTCGCTTTCGTTGCCGGTCTCTTCTTTTCCCATTTCGCTGTAGTAATCTCCTTCATCCCCTTCGCCATAGGGATAGGAATAATCTGTTTTGGGTGTTGAAGTGGCTGCGGCCTTTTTGGGTTTGGGCGGCTTATCCAGGTCGAGTTGCAGGTCGCTCATATCAATTTGGCGCTGTATTTCTCGGCTGGCTTCGCGAATGAGTTTACTGAATTTTGCCAAGTGGCGTGCCAGTTCCGGCAGCCGGTTGGGGCCGAAGACAATGAGGGTCACAACGGCGATTATTAACAGTTCTGATGTACCTAAAAAACCTAAGAAATCCATCGGTTTTGTATCCTAACTCATAGGGGTTGAGATGGCAAATCTCTTTTCATGGCAAATACATGATGCAGAATAATCATCTATTGCCAATGGAGAAGAGGCATACCCCTATACACATTGTCGTTTGTTTTAAAAAGGCTTGAAAATGATCTATACACAAAACGCATCGTGCGGAAAGAATAGAATGCTGGTTCATGGTACGGCATATATTCAAAAGGGGATTATCCCCGTTTTTGGTCACAATAGTTTATACCTTAAATCCCCAACAAAGCAACCCAGCAAAATATCACCATTCGGAATTATCCGTAAACTCATTCCACCGGGGGATGACGCCGGTTTGACCCCTAAATGCGTGGTAGATGGCTTTTGCCATGATCCGGTGGCTTTTGCGGCTCGGGTGGGGATCATCCACATAGGCGCGCATATCATCGACATTCTGCCCGATGTATTGATCCAACGGCAGCAGGCAGGGAACGCCCTGTTCGGCGAACATATGCTGCACAATCTCATAATGCCGGGTAAAGCTGTGGTCTTCTGTGGAGTGGAGGCGGTACATGAGAGGGTAGATCACCGCCAACAATTTTATATGGTTTTCTTCGCATAGTTCTTTCAGGCGTTTGACAGCCGCTTGGCAGGCATTCCAATGCGGGGTTTGGAAGATATCGCGGTTGAAGTATTGCGTGAGGCGGTTGTGTATCTTCATCCAGTTGGGGTGCGTGT
>CAYVAZ010000056.1:0-19592 GCA_964449065.1 uncultured bacterium | reverse complement strand
GCAAGCGCGTCCAACGCGCCATCAAAATATTGAAAAAAAAATGAAAATAGTTTGTCCCAAAAATGGGTCTGCGGTGTTCTTTATAGTAGAAGGCTTTATTAAATTTGCAGGAGGAAATGCTGATGAGGAAACGAAAGATTATTTCAGTTTTATCGTGTGTTTGCTTGCTGAGCATCATAACGAATTTCGGTTACTCGCAAAATTTGCGGGAGCAAATTGGAGGGGAAGGGCTGCTGCAAGTCATTCAGTCGGATGACAACATCTTTGAACAGGATGAACGGGCCAAAGGTGTGCAGTTTCAGCGGGAAAAGAATTGGCAAATATTCTTCGATGAAGCGAACCGCGCCCATGCCAGACTAGATGCCAGTGAGGATAACGAAATCCAAAAAAGCGCCTATCTGTATTTGGTTCCGTTTTACCGGGCACTTGCAGATGATGAATTTCGGTCTGATTTTTTAAGTTCACACAGCAAAATCCAGCCGTTTTCGGCGGATGAGGCATTGGATGTCTCCATGAAACTGGCACAAGAAGGAATCATGGATCTCAATGATCCTCTTTCAAGATTGAAACTGATGATCGAATGGTATCACTCTATCAATCAGATTCGGAATCTGGCAGCGAGTCAAATTACGAGTCTGAATGTACGTTTAGTTAAAAGTGATTTTGTACGTACTTTGGATCTCGTTAGCCATGAATTGGTTTCGCAAACCAAATCAGGGCAGGCGGGAGAGATCGCTAATCATCTTCGTGCGTTGGGATTGAATTATGGTTTAAAAGTTAACATTAAAAAATCGGAAAGTTATGATGAATTAGGGGAAATGATTCAATCAATAAATCAACCGTTGGTGGAATATGCGTTGGGGATTGCTGAGCGCTCTGACTTGCATTATTTCGACAAGATGAGTGCTTTGGAAAAAGCTTCATTAGCTTTACTCGATATGAGAATACCCAAACACATTAAGAATGAGCCATTTCAACTTGAAGAACAATCGTTGACCAACATAGTCGATCAATTATGGTCGGATATACAAACTGATAATTTATCCGCAGTCCAAGAGTTACAAGCAAAATTATCATATGTAATGGTACGATACAATATTGGGGATGCGTTATGGATTGGAGAAATCCTACCTCCAATACATGCTCAAAATGATCCAAAACCATATAAAAAAGCGATTGAAGAGTATCGTTCAATCGCAGATTCAGCGGCTCGTTTACTCGAATCGGGTAGGAGGAGTCACGAAGAGGAAAATGCAATTCGACTGATCCTTTTAGAAGCACAATCATGGGTTTCCCAATTAATACAAGACAAAGGTCTCGTATTAAGCAGTGATTTTACATGGGATCAAGCAAAAGTTGAAAAAGATAAATTACTTGACATTCGTCAAAGCGTAGAAAATAACCCAGATCAAAATTCCAAAAAAGACATTGACTTAATTCAAAAAGCTCGTCTGCACGAAATTGAGTTTTATCAGTATCAGTACACACCAGCATCTCTTCGCCAATCCATTGCACTGATTACGAACTATGCACCAGAAGTTCTACCATCGTTGGATGAAGTAATTCCAGCACCAGAAAATCGATATAATGTTCGTGCAGGTGTTTGCATGTTGTTATGGAAAGGGATTGCACATGACCAGCTCGGAGAATTTGATGAAGCCGAAGCTTTATTGACAAAAATCAAGGACTTGTATGGTGACCGTTACCGCTATCCTGATCCATGGTGTTTTTCTATCGTGTCAAAGTGCGACCAATATCTAAACAACATGCCGAAAAAAAGAGCTGATGATATTGCAAGAGGGGAGGGACAATAAATGAATCGTTATGTTTCCAAACTACTAAGTGAATTCAGAAAAAAGGACGCAAAAGCCAAAATTCGTGTCTTGAACTACCTTCTTACTCTGACGGTTATCATTGGGTTCTGGGTTGTTGGACAAACCACAAAAAATCCAACCAATCAAGCATGGGGAAGCATTATAAAGATCGCTCATTTACCGCTTTGGACTACATCCACCGATAATAACAATAATGCGAATTGCTCTTATGTCAAACAAAATGACACGGGCACTTCTACTGCTGATCCAGATACAACTTCTGGTACTTTAAGTAGGGATACAAGCCACTCATGGACTAGTTCATCAGTAAATTGCTCGGGTACTGCGAATACATCCGGTGTCACCTTTTCTTTAGGTGTTGATGGGAATGCAAGTGGAGAAAAAACACAAAAATGGCAATGGGAAAGTATTCCTCCAGGACTGACATGCTCACCCGCCCCCGGAGCGACTTATGATGTTCTTTTTAAACTCACCGGGAACTCCCTTGCTGTAGACGGAAGTGCCACGAATGGTGGTTTTTGTCTTTCAGCTATGACCGCATCTTCTTCAGCCAGTGCATCTGGAAATTCAAATGGAACGGTTTCCGGAGGGGGGCTTGATACTTCCGCATCGATAAATGGTTCCGCAACTCACAACACAACCGGAAGCGTGTCTATCACAAAAGATGGGGTAGCAGTTTCAGCGGGTTCACAAGGCAATGGAACCTATTCAGGTACAGTCAACTATGACAAGACCGCAACAATTAATGGCTCAACAAGCGGTGGTACGATTACTCTGTTTACGTCACATGCATGCAGCGCCAATATAAGCATGAATGGAACTTCGTGTTTACTAGGAAGTGCCAACACATCTGCGGATGCTGATGCAACAGCAGGTGCGGATGCTGTATTGAGTAATTTAGTAGAGAATTAGAAAGGTACATGGTTAGAACTGGTAAACAGTACTGTTTACCAGTTCTAACCTTTTTAAGTGTGGTTGAAAGTACTGAGCTTTGCAAGAACTGTAGTTATGTACTACATATTTTTCAATCGTGTAATGAATCTTTTTAGAGATATTTTCAGTAGTTCTACTGAGTTTAATATTTTTAATGCCTGAATTTAAGGAATAGGAAAATGAATAACGGTTTCATTATATCATCAATATTTTACTGTGTATTCGTATTTTTCGGAGTGTCGTCTATCTATTCCCAACCTGACAATCCTACCTCCCCGGAGGAAACCTTAGAAAAATGTATTGATTTGTATATGATACCTGAGTCTGACGCAAATACATTGAGAAATGATTTGAAATTGTTACTGAACGAAGATTTTCGTTTTCGTTACGATGAATTATCTACATATAGAAAATATAAAATAAATGCTGATATCCATTTCAAATTATTTTCGTATCCGCTCGGTGCATCTTATACACCATTACAAATACAAATGGCCAATTCTTCTCTCCTATTTTCTCTTCGTAAATATTTTCATTTACCGATTATTTCTATCATCCAAGAAGATATTTTAGATTCACAATATAATGAACTAACGAATAGTGTTTTAGATTTATTGGGCGAATATATTAATGAATTAAACGCCCCTAACTATAAAAATAAAATTCGATACGAATTGTTGAAACATTATTATTATCAGAAAAATGATGACTCAAGTTTCTTTTTTAAAAAGCCATTGGAGAACACGGTATTTTTAGAACGTGTCAATGAAACTAAATCCACATTAGAAAATGATATTAATTTTTTACTGCAATTGGATATTGCGGATTCTGGGTTTAATCAACTCATTAAGTTTAATAAGTTTAAAAACAAATCGATACATGGATTACTATGGTCGAAATTGCTACAAAATATTAAACAACCATTTATCAACAATGTCCAACAATTTATCGCGACACATTATCCCGAAGGTGTGGATGAAAAACTTGGATTGAGTGATGAAGAATACTTGAGTTTGAATCAAATCATTCAGAAAGGCCTTCAAGAATCTAATGAACTTCATCAGAAAAAGTTTCAAGAAAAGGTTAAGCAATTAAATTCCAGCAATTCTGAAATGAGACAATTGGACTCGGATGAAATAGAACGGATAAGATATGAAAATTATAACCGCGCGATAGAGCCGATTAACGATTATTTAGACCGTCACGCCGGTATAGATACCCTGAATGCAAAATTTTCTCCTCAATCTGATTTAATTGACAAAATCAAAACGACTTCGACAGTACCCACCACAAAACCAACACACGAATCGACTATCAAACCAACTATAACGCCAACTGTACAACCCACCGACAGTGGAGAATCTGTTCAGGATGAATCTACAGTTTTGTTAGTATTAATCATAGCAGGTATTATTGTTGGCATTTTGGCAGTTGCGTATTTATTACGGAGAGTATCGTGATAATTCATATTGTATTATTGGTTTTAAATACCTTATTAATAACAATAATTGTTCTTACAATCATGTTCCATGAAACAGTCGATGAACATGACCCCGATATGATTACAATTGATATTGATGTTGTTGAAGCCAAATTAAATAGAGATATAAGATATTCTGCAACGAGTTTGATGCAACCATCATTTGAAATGAAAGAAAATGTTGAGTTTACCGGTTTAATAAAGGTGTTTGGCGATTTGGAAATTACTGATTCAACCATTTTTGGATATAGTTTTTACAGAGATTTAAATGTACGCCGCACGCACCCCATCCCGGCGCTGCATATACGAGATCAAAACGATCCCAATATTTCCATTATCAATACAGACATTATATGCGCTACACTGGAAGGAGGACGGCCGATTGTTTTGGAAAATATCAATAATGAGACGGTAAACATCACTGGCTGTATAATTACGACCGGCGGTCATGAAATACTGAATGTGGAAAGTGACGTTAGTAATTCCTATTGGAACTATTACAATTTCGAAAGTGGCTTAGCCGGTATTTTGATTGTGAATTGCAATTCATTTGAACTGGATTTAAGCCAGAGTTCGACAACAGGGGGTGGTGGTGCAGTAATACCGAATGCTGAAGAAAGAAATCCAAGTGGACCCGGGATCAAAGTTTTGGATTCCAATAATATCACAATTCGTAATGGAAGTTCTCATGGACAAACTGGTATCACTGGAGGAATAAAAGACTTAGAGGGTTTTCGTATTGTTCAATCTTCAGATGGAGGAAATGGGATGGATATTATTAATTCAAATGTTAGGTTGATTAATGTAGACTTAGTTCCCGGAAATAGAGGAAAAGCCAATCCGCAAAGGGGTGTTTTTGCGGGTAAAGATGGTGTACCGTTCTTTCGAGATGCAAGTTCCACCGTAAGTTTTGAAACCGGCGTGTTGGAGTGGCCGGTTTATTGAATTCATCAAATACTTGCGTATTTGACATCCTTCACCATTGAAGATAATCATACCTCAATCTATCTGAAACAGAGAAATCCCAATCAACCCTTTCGAAATGGTGTGTTAAAAAAATAAAAATAATTTCCTCCTACGTAGGGAAAAGACGGGGGAAATGAGTATTGACTTCGCTGAATCCCTTCCCTACTTTTAAATCAATGATGATGACAAGCAATATAAAATCCTGTAGTCTCGTAGGATGGGCACAGCAGTTTTGTGTCCATCATTCATAATCTATTGATTGACTATATAACACTTTTCCCATCCTCTACGAAATAATTGAAACCTACCGAAAATACCGCTCGCAAGCGCGTCCAACGCGCCATCAAATTATTGAAAAAAAATGAAAAAAGTTTGTCCCAAAATCGAGCCAGCGGTGTTCTTTATAGTAGAAGGGCATAACAAAATTTGCAGGAGACCCCGCCATGAAACGATTGTATGGAATCCTTTTGGCTTTGCTGATTTCTCTCTCATCTCATGCCATGACCCAAGAGGAAAAAGAGCAACTGATCGAACAAGTCCGCGGCATACCCGTTTTGCAGGAACGCATCAACTCCGTTCGCGGAATCGTCAACGGCAGCCGCTCCCTGAAAGAAAAAATCACCGCGCTGGAAGCCATCATCTACCGCAAACGCAATGACGACCCGGAAGCCATCACCAATTTCCTCAAGCAAGTCGGCAACGATCAAAGCAAAGACGCGTTCATCCGCGCCCGGGCGTTAAAAAGCGCCTATCAACTCAACAAAAACACCTTCAAATTTGATGAAGCGCGCGAACTGCTCGACCAAGCCTACGCCTTGCAGCCCACCCGCACGGCGGAAGAACTCGATCAAAAAGCCGATATGAGTTATCAAATCGCTGATGACGAATGGGCAAAAGGAAACTACGAAACCGCCCTGCGCAAGTTTATGGAATTCGCCAGCCTTTACCCCAACCACAGCCGCCAGCAGCTGAAACTGTTCGCTTATTTTGAGGTCATTCCCAAACTCACACGCATCATCCAAGATGAACTGCCTGAATCCACCTTTGTGGATGAACTCACTCAATCAGGGCTCACCTCCGGCAGAGCGGGCGAAGTCTTCGGCGTTGCCATGATGCAGTATGGGCAAGAGGATTTCACCACCGCGTTAGAAACCGCTGCGATTGCATCCAAACTGAATAATGACTCACGTTGGACATTTACCCCCTTAATCCACTGTCCACTTTTTGGGGTACAGCATAAAACAAGGTAAACGATTAAAAAAATGATACGATAAACATTGACAATATTCAATCAAGAAACTTAAATATATTCACAAACAAGAACCGAACCAATTTCATGAAAAATATTGAGAATTCTAAAATATTTTTTCTAAACAATAATGTATTTAAAATACGTTTTAAATATTTTGATATTCCTTATGTAAAATACATTGTAAGCAATGACAATTGCGCATTTGTATTTTATAAAACAACAGATGACACCGTTGCCCCAAATGCATTTACATATACCATATTAACAAGACAAAACTCAAACACATTAATTGCAAATTATAATCAAGTACAAAGGATTGATAAACTCTTAAATATCCCTTCTATAAAAGACTCGATTTATCAAAAATGCATAAAAAATTAAAACGAATCATCTGTATAATTATAATAAACGGGTTCTTAATTCTTTTCCCAATATACTATGGAGCGTTAGTTATTTTTGAGCTACGCTCCTTTCTGTTTTTTCAAGAGACATCCGGTAAATTAGAATATATTAAAATATCTTCATATCCTGGAACTAGTTGTTATTGTATTACAATACAATATACTTATTTTATAGACAATACCAAATATCATAACAATATATTATTCAATTATAATAAATATTATTTGTTTTATAGTGAAGCAAATCAATTAGTAAATAAACTTAAAGAAAACAAACGGTTAACTATATTTTACAATATTAACAATCCAAATGAATCTGTAGTATTCAGAATATCTTTTGAACCATATATCAAGTTATTACTTTCATTTTTAGTATTAATAATTATCAATATGAAAGTATTTTATAAAATCAATATTTATTTACTTTACTTAAAATATATAAACCAACTATTCGTACATAAATAATTTAAGCAATAATGACTTACTCCACCACATCAAACAAATACTTATACACAATCCCCTGTGGCGGCGGTGGTCGTTCTTCGGGATCTTATTAAAGCGGCTAATCAGCACCTCTACCCGGTTCAAATGCCACGGGTTCACTGGAAAGTAAATATTTCCTTCCACCAGTGATTTCGCGTATACTGTTATCGGTTGCAGCGGCAGCGCGTCCAACGCGCCATCAAATTATTGAAAAAAAAATAAAAAAAGTTTGTCCCAAAAATGGGTCTGCGGTGTTCTTTATAGTAGAAGGGCATAACAAAATTTGCAGGAGACCCCGTCATCAACGTCATTGACTTAATAATAATCCATGCGGTTTTTGGAATAAAATAAGTGATTGCGTTCTTCACAACCCCCTCTTGAAGAAGCTGGTACATCGTTTACATTTTAGACCGGCGACATAGTTTACATTTTTTTGATGAATGGGAGAAGATATTGCGTTTTCAAATTTGAATGCTTAATTCAGTGGCATTGCCCCTTGCATAAGGGGGGGGGCGCAGGCTCCGGGGGATTTGCGCCGTTGGGTTATGCTTCAATCTCCACTACTTCGCGGAGCCAATCGGAAATTGGTTACTCAGCATAACCAGTGAGAGAAGTAATATCAAGTTGCGGTAAGAATGTCCGTTATAATAGAGTTAGCGTAGATGATCTTGGTGGGTTTCGTAACAACTTCAACTTCCCATGTTCTAATATGAGATCCCAAAATCGTTGTATTGACCCAGATTGTTTTCCCAATTGACGGATACATCCTGCACATGAGCCATGGAGGGGCCTTGGTGAAGCTTTTTAATCAGCGCTTTGAGGTCGGATTCCTCTCCTTCGGCGATCACTCTGACCGTGCCGTCCGGGAGATTTTTTACTTCACCGGTCAGTCCCAAACCCGTGGCTACATCTTCCGTAAACGCCCGAAAACAAACGCCCTGCACTCTTCCTTTTACGATTGCGTCTATTCGTTTTTTATTGGTCATGATGTTTTCCAACCTAATTTATGTGAAATGGTAACGGCACCCACTCCTCCCAGTGCGCATACCCAGGGCATAATCACTTGGCTGAACCGGATACATGCATACGACAGCGTATAAATCCCACAAAAATAAGCTATCAGAACTAGCGGCAGAATCCAGCTTGCATAGGGGTATTTTCTCACCGCGGCAGCCAGTCCCATAATCCCAAAGAACAGATAAAAACTTTGCAGCGGGACGGTCAGCCGGATTTTGGTTTCGGAAGCGGGGATGAACCAAAAGCGGATAAACTTTTTGGCGAATAAGACAGCCGCGCCGGGAGGGTCCGCTATAATTTCCTTTAAACCTTGCTTGTAAAAATAGCCGTTCATTTGTTCATGCGGGATGCCGAGTTCGGTCATGGTTTTGTAATGCTCGTTGATTTCCGTTTCCCAAATGCCACGCAATTCCCCTTCCCAACGGCCTTCGGAGCGCTGGTTGTTGCCGATCCAAAACTCTTTGCCGCCGCGGGTGTCAAAAAGGAAGTAGGTTCCAGTGACGATATAATTGCGCGCCCCCCATCCCAGAGTAAAGATAGAAATGGGGATCACGATTAACAGGAAGAGAGAGATTGCATTCTTGAAGGGATGCATCAGAAACATGCTTAGCGCTAAGAAGCCCGGCAACAGGATGAAGGCCGGATTGATGCAAAGCACCAAGATGCTGAGACCGGATAGAATGAGGGCGTTGCGGGCGGTTGGTTTTTCTATGAACTCGGCAGTCATTAATAAAGCAACAGCTTGAATGGCGGTTTGGATCAGTTCGGTATTCATTAAAAAGGCGCGGTACCACGCCAGGGGATAGACCGCATATAAGCAGCCCGCCCAAAACGCGGGCCCCGTTCCGAAGTATTTTTTGCAGAAGAGGTATATGCAGATGAGTGTCACACAGTCCATCAAAATATGCCACATTTGCGCGGTGTAATAGAAGGAAGGCGGGTTGGGGGTGAATGCTGTAATCACCGCCAAAACGGATGGATACAGCGGCATACGGTTGACGTTTTGTTCGGATTCCGTAAAGAAATATTTTCCCGCGCGGATATCGCCGGCGATGGTGGCATAGCCATCCATATCGATGTTTTCAAACGGAATCAAATTGGTAGTTGGAATGATGACAAAAACAAATACCGCACGTAACCCAAAGGCGACGGCAAGCAGCAGAAAAACGTATTTGTTTACAATCGGCATAGAAATCCTTCTGACTGAATTACGATTCGGGAGTTTCTTTCGGCAATACGATACGAAATAACGCGCCGCCGGATTCGCTATTGGCGACAACGATTTCGCCGTGGTGTTCTTCCACAATTCGTTTGGTAATGGCCAGTCCTAAACCGGAACCGTGTTCCTTATTGGTTTTAAACATTTTGAACAACTTCGGCACTTCTTCTTCGGGAATGCCCGGCCCGGTATCGGCAATTTCAATCGCGACAGAGGTACCGGCATCTTTGACATTGACGGTGATGCCACCGCCTTCGGGGGTCACATCCAGCGCGTTGAGCAATAAATTTAAGATCGCTTGCTCCAACCGCTCACGGTCAACGGATAACACTTTGTCTTCCCAGTCGATGTTCTTTTTAAAGTTGATTTTCTGCTGCTTCATCCTGTGGCGCAGCAGGCGGTAAACACGGTCAATCAGTTCCTCTAAGTTTTGCGGAGTACGTTCCAATTGCCGGGAGGCGGAGAGATTGAGCAATTCGGTGACCAAATTATTCAAGTCACTGATTTTTTGAGCGACCACGTCTACATCATCGGCAAAATCATCCGGAGCGGGCGGCGAAGCTTTCCAAGAGTGGATAAGCATATTGATAACGGCAAGCGGGTTGCGGATTTCATGCGCGAGACCGGCGGCCAATTCACCTAAAATTGAGCGTTTGGCGGTTTCGTGGAGTTGTTCTTCCATCGATAGAAACTGTTCATGTACCCGCACGTTTTGGATGGCAACGGCAGAGTGGTTGGCGAAGGTTTGCAGCAGTTCCATTTCGGACAATTGCCATTGGCGGGGCAATGCGGAGTATACATTTAACACGCCTAGGGTTTGATCGCGGAACACAATGGGGGCGGACATAAGCGAGCAAACGCCCTCGTGTTCAGCCAACTGCTTGTGGTAGTATTTGGGTTCTTCGAATATGTTTTCCAACTGCATCACACGGTTTTGTGCGATTACGCGTCCCAAAAACGAATCCTGCAAACTCAAATTGGGCAAATCCAAGTATTCCAAACTGCAGCCGTATGCGGTAATCAGTTCCAACTCACTGCGTTTGGAATCAAGCAGATGCAGGGAACTCATTTTGACGCGAAAGAGGATGGTGGCTTGTTCGACTACATTTAACAACACGCGTTCCAAATCGAGTGAGGAGGAAATGGTGCCTGCAATTTGAAATAAGACGGAAAGCGGACGGGTTTGTTCGGCCACAATAAATTCAACCCACGCGCGGAAAAACAGATGCGCGAAGCGCTTCATTTGATCGATCAGCGGGATGAGACGGTTGATATCCTGGGTTTCCACAAAACAAAAGATTACGGCTCCGATAACCATATCGCCGCCGTAGACCGGCATGGCAATGCAGTTTTCTTCGGTTCCGGTTACATGTTCACCAACCAAATTGATGGGTTCGGTGGCACGCTGAAGTATTCCAACCGTTTCTTGTTCCGCGCATTGGGGACGCCAGTAGCGTGTGGGAGACGTATCGCTGCCGGCTGTGGAATGCAGGACCAGTTGATCAAATCCGGGATACGAATAGAGGTACAATGCGGATTGTTCCGCGGCGCTTTGGTCATGCAGCCATTTCAGTACCGATTGAATTGAATAGGATTTGGCCATGCTCACCTTTGACTGGATGCTGGAAACACAATAGGTTACAATGGATCATTGAAATTTGTTGCTGTTTGTTTCGTACCTATGGAGGAAAAGTGTATTCGGCAATCGGGAGCCTGCAATGGTTGTAAACTATCACGAACCCGTCAGTGTCTTACCGGAATACCGTTTGTGGGCGGGCCTATGCCACCTCAGCGCGTTTGCGTTTGTGCTGCTGCCGTTTTTCGGTCATATTTTGGCCCCATTGGCGGTTTGGC
Organism: uncultured bacterium; assembly: GCA_964449065.1. Classification (GTDB taxonomy): domain Bacteria; phylum Hinthialibacterota; class Hinthialibacteria; order Hinthialibacterales; family Hinthialibacteraceae; genus CAYVAZ01. Next base: position 8,152 of record CAYVAZ010000056.1, on the reverse strand, counting down.
TGTTGAAGCGGGATAATTCACCCCTCATCGACAGTCATGGAAAAGCGGCGTTGAATTTTCAATTGACGATAACCATCTATGCGTTTTTTGTGTTTTTCATCACCGTATTGATAGCGCTGCAAGGGACACGGCTTGCATTGATTTTCGGGTTTCTAATGGGATTCCCCTTGCAAATGTTTTGGCTGGTGTGTGTGATTGTTGCGGTCATCCGCGCGAATGAAGGCCGGCCGTATTCGTATCCACTCACCTTCCGGTTTGTCACGTAGTTTTGTGCCATCGTTAATGTTTGAGGGTTGTTCATCTTTTCAATCATACAATACCTCATCTGCGTGACGCAGGTTCCGTTGGAGCGATGCCGTTTTTGGGAAGATAGAAGTCCCCTGCTTTCCGTTCAATAAGGCGGGTACGGTTGGCTTGACGTGCACGTCCAAACGCCCCGTATTGATGGCGAAAGTGATCACTGGATCGCGCGAAGTTGCGCAAAGAAATACGCGTGAAGAAGGGCCGGACTCTTTTCTTCCCCGATAATCCGAAATAACACCGGTATTAAACCCTAACGAATGGAAATGGCCCCGTTGTTATTCACGTGAATTGGCGTGTATTCGCGGTTATTTTTTTATGGAGAATAGCCAACATGGATGATATGCCCGCAGGGTAGATCGATTGCGGCCACGTATATTATTCAATATTATATTTCATATCGCTAAGATAATGACATTAGGTTAAGAGGGAGACGAGGCATTTTTTCAAACGGTTGACTTATGACATTTCACATAGGAGGGAGGGGCGATATGCGTCAATACAAACCGTATTATGTGTTAATTCCTTATCAGTTCAAGTTTTAGAATAAAACATGAAAAACCGTTGATTCACTCACCGCTTTTTTGGTTGTTAGGAAATAATCCTCTCATTATAAAGCCAACAAGCCCAATTATACTTATTGTTGTACCACCGATTAAAGTGGACAAAACTATGTCTGACAAATTAAAATTACCAATAAAAAAAACCTTAAAGAACAATAAAAGATAAGACAATCAAACACCAAATACACATAAACAGAAAGCATTTTTTGGCATATTTTTTCCTTAAAGATATATCCGTTTCTAAATTCGTAATAGGTCAGCCGCTTGAAGAGAAATTCCCCTCCCAAAGGTGGGAGGGGCTAGGGGAGGGTTTGAAGCACTGAGCGTTTAACCCCCACCTAGCCTCCCCCATTGCATTGGGGGAGGAAAGAGAAAATCGATTCGATTTTTTGAATATGCACTTCATATCGCTGACCTATTACCATCATGCAACCGGTGTTCCCGGAGACCCGCCGGCCTTTCTCCTGTTAGCCTATACACCCTGTCAATTCTGAATCTGGCAAGAGAAAAGATATTGAGAGAATTCAAGCCGGTGTTCTTCCTCAAGCAGGCAGATGCCCGCAGGGCAGAGTTGTGATATGCGTTTCGGTGTATTCTTGCAGGATAAGAACTACCGTTTTGCGCGGTATGTATTACTGGCTCACCCTCTCAAAAAAACTGATATAGCCAAACGGTGTGTTTTCGGTTTTGAATGCGTATTCATCTTGAAACTTCGGATGGTTGCGCAGGTCGTGCTGCGCGGGGTAAGTCATCATATCGTCCATATCCGTTTCGGTGGACGGTGTTGAACCGAACAGCATCATCGGGAACAACTGGATAAACACCGGCTCATGGCTTAACACATAATCCGCGTCGCTCTTTTCGTGTCCGGTCAGATACCTGGATTCATCCGCAACAGGCTGATGCGCGATGTGCGGGTCGTTGATTCCTAAGATATCGATAGCCGGCAGCTGGCTGTAATACGGAATCGCTCCCGCGGTCATTACGGCGATTTTGGTGTCCGGCGGGTATTTCTCTTTTAGCCATTTTCCCATATTCTTCCACCCTTCCGCCCAAGACACTTCGGAATAATGAAAGCGCACCCCTTTCGAAAAGCCATACTTCCCATCACGCTTGAATTCATACAACTGCATGGCATGAGCGGCGAATATCACCATCACCATGACAGCCACAATCGCGTGAGTCATCACAACCATTTCCCCGCTGGACAGGGACAGTTTTTTGATCACAAACCTGGTTACAATCATATGCAGTCCCCGTACCGCCAATATCGACAGCAGTGGAACCGCCGGCACCAAAAAGCGGTGCAGCGCGAAATGGTCGCCGCCTTCGGCAATGGTAATCAGGAAATGGAAAAGAACAAACGCCAATATCCAAAAGGCGTTTCTCTTGCAAGTTTCTCGCTCCAAGGCAATGCCGATGATACCAATGAGCAGCAACAGGCGGGGCTGAAAGAAACTAACCGCATACACCAAACCGCGGTAATACACCGTCCACCCGCCGAAGTCGTGCTTGGCATAAAACGTGTTGGGCAGCCAATACCCAAAATACAAATAGCGAAGATATAAGAAGAACGCGTAGGGAAGTATTGCAATCAAAAATAACTGTTTAAACCCAAACCCTTTTCTTGTCGGATTCAGCAGCAATTTCACAAACACCAGCGGCAAAAATAAGATCCCTTCCGGCCGGATGAGCGAGAGTAAAAGCAGCAAAACACATAGGGCATTTACGTTGACCCTCTGAACGCAAAAATAGCAGACCCACGCCAGCAGCAAGGTAAAGCCAAGCGTTTCCAATCCCGATGTAGACCAAGCAATAAACGCGACATCCAGCGTGGTCAAAACCGCCGCCATACAAGGGAAAAAGTATTGGTTCCAAAAGGTGGGAGTATCATATCGCGAAAACGATTTGTGATAGATTGCCAACACCAGCAGGATCACGCCGACAGCGCTGATCATGCTCATCCAATACGCGATAAAGGGCAGTGAGAGTTGAAAGATACCGGCAATCGAAAGCAGAATCACCCACAGCGGATTGGTGTATCCCTCCACCCGCTCGCCGCCGGGATAAAAGACAATGCCGTGTCCGGACGCGATGTTATCCGCGTACACCATCGAAATATACGCGTCATCCACAAACCCAAACGGCATTTGCACGTGCCATGTGATAAACACCGCAAACGGTATTAGAAACGCGACACACATCAAAAAGGGAGAACTCTGAGCGCGAATTGGTGTGGAGGTTGTGTTCAGCATCGTCTTTGTTTATCAATACCAATAAAAAATGAACGTATAAACCACTATGTAAAGAATAGGGAATATCCCTATGCGTTTGAAAAGTCAATCAATCCAAGACTACTGAACAATTCAGCCATTGTAAACGGATTCTGCCGAATAGGGAATAAGGTTATTTGGAACCATCAAACGCGAAGATCAATCCCGCTGAGGTTGGTGTGTAAAGAATTGGCGCCTACCGGCTGCAATGTGGACGGCACTTCATGCTGACTTGCCTCAATCCTGCCGGTTTGAAACCCCGCTTGCCGCAGTCCCTTTTTTAAGACATCCACATGCTCATTTAAATACCTTGCGATAGATAAATCTTCAACATGAATGACAATATTGATGGTCGGATGCTGCCACCCGATACGCGCATGAAGCGGTCCTAGTTTGGATAACTCGAACCGAAGATCAACGCTGCCGGATTTTTGGTCTGCATCTATCCGCTTAAACATGATTTCCAATTGATCCGCTTCGTGGTCCTTCCAGATTGGCATCTTAACGAAAAAGGATGGCGGATGTTCCGTATCATGTTCGGGCAGGTTTTCCAGCGATTGCACTGCGAGCGTTTCCTGAAGCGCCTCCACTTTTGCAAGCAATTCTTGAAACAGCGGCAGTTTGCCCATTGCTTCATACTGCTGCTGTAACGCCATCAAAAACGAAAGCAATCGGCTCACCGTTTCGGCAAGATGATGATCAAACCGTGTCCCCCCGCTGAAGATGGCCTCGGCCGATACCAATGCTTTCGATAATGCCTGCTTCACATCCTCATCCAACTCATCCATGGATTCCTCTTCCAGCGGCAAAAATTCCTGCTTCAAGTTTTGCTGAAATCCACCCAATCCGCTTTGGATTTGACCGACATTCTCAATATCCAATCCGCCAACTTGCTCTTGCAACTCTCCGATATCATTCGTGATCGATTGGGCGAGTTTGCCGCTGTTTTCCCGCCGGGAAAACAGCCGCGACACCCAAAACAGCATCGATTCACTCAACGGAATTCGGCGGCTGATGAGAAAGATGAGAGCCTGCATCGATTCGGGATGCAACTGCGGAAAAATCTGCACCAGTTCCTGCAATACACTGCGGTTTAGAGGAATGTTGGATTGCAGCATCGCCTGCGCGATCACTTCGGCTTGTGGATTTTGGATTCCCATCTGGCTGAGTATGGTTGAGATGGTTCGGGCGGTTTCTGCTGAGAAGTTTGATTGAGAAGCGGTTTGAGACAGCAGCGGTTCGATCAATATCTGACCGCCCTGCAATTGAATGTTTACAAACTGGCCTGCCTGTAAACTGCCTGACGTGGAACTCAATGGCAATTGAAATCCTTTAATGTTCACAAACAGTTGACCGCTATTATGTTGCTGCACCTGCCCCCTTTGCGCTCCCGATTGCAAAAGCGCCTGCAATCCCCCTGAAAGAGAACGCTGCGTCACTGCCGTGCGAATAAGCGAAGATAGCGGATCAACCATTCTTAAACCTGTTTAACGATAAAAGGGGATGCAACTCACATCCCCTTTTTATACTTTCGGCAATATACAAACTATGCTTGAGTAACCAACTCTTACGCAAACGTCTGTTTCGCGAACGCGGCGTTCTTCTGTGTATCTTCAATGAAATGATTCTTCCGGCCGCTGGTTTCCAGCACATACCACTTGTCAAACCCGATATCATGGCAGGCCAAAGCGCAGGCCTCAAAGTCAACCATTCCCTCCGGCGAGCCTAAGATAGCGGCATCCCAATCTTTGAGGTGAATTTCACAGATACGGTGATTGCCCAGCATCCGAATTTCCGCCGGGACGTCATACCCGTTGCCCCACGAGTTGCCGGTATCGTAATATACTTGCAGCATGGGAGAGCCGACCCGGTCTATGATCTCAACGTTTTGTTTCGCGGTGATGGTGTTCTCGAGTCCCAAAGCCACACCCAAATCCTCCGCGCGCGGGGCGATTTGCCGCAGGACATTCACCACGCGGTCAACCCCGCGTTGATCGAGTTCATATACATTCGGATTTTCTTCCAACAACACCGTATTGCCGCGGTGGTCGGAATAGCGTAAATCCCCCCGGCCAAAGAAAGCCATCAGCACATTGCTTGCGCCTAAGTCTTTCGCGGCTTCCAGTGCTTCGATCACATACACGGCCGATTCCGGTTCTGATGCCAAAGGGATCGAGTTCAAAATGCTGCCCGCTGCAACTGAGTGGAACTGCACGTTATGTTTTTTGCCCAGTTCTTTGTATTGTTTGCGGACATCCGGGTCGCGCAGGGCAACGTTATCCGGGCCGGTGGCGACACTGACTTGCAGACCTTTGATATGTGCCTCCGCGGCGATGGGGATAAAATCCGGACGGCAGGTTCCGCTTTGGTTTTGTGGGTTTTTTACATTCCAATCGCACATCCCGATTTTGAAGGAATCATGGGATGCGGTCTGTCCGTTTGATGTGTGTATACTCGCCAAAGCCGTTACCCCCAAAAACGCGGCGGCATGAAACTCTCGCCTTTTCATGATCTATCTCCTTTGCTCATAAAAGAATTCGAATATTGCTGATCTTATTATCTCATAATACAGCCTATTCTTCCAGGTTTTGAGAAACTGTATGCCGAACTGATGAAAATAGGTCTTTGATGTAGAGGAAAGAGGAAGTATAATTAGAAGATCGGGGTGTAGCGCAGTCTGGTAGCGTACCTGAATGGGGTTCAGGTGGTCGAAGGTTCGAATCCTTTCACCCCGACCATTGATTTAACTAGACTTAGATCATGAATTCAAATCTTCAAAAAAATCAATTGTACACATATTTGTACACAAATACAAATCTAACTCCCTGGAAATAAAACACAATATTTGGAAATAATGGGTAAACCCATTACCCCCCCATCTAAATTGTGATTTTGCATTCATGTACCCTATTCGACCGGATTGCCCGGCTGGTTTCACCGGAATTCCCGGCCGCTTTCCACTGGAACAGGTGGCCGACTTCACCGGAATCCGCAGAATGGAATGACTGGTGAGCGATATTCATACCTACCACAAACTTCTTCAAGAAGCGAACGATGCTATCAGTCAATTGCGAGAATTATAGCGGTCTCAGGGAACAGTTTCCGAATCATTTCTGGCAACATCGATTTCACTCATGCTAATATCCAAGCAATCGGAGGCTCTTTTCGATTCCAAGGATGATCCCACGGAGGAAGAAATCGAATTATTTGAACGGATACAAAAGGTTGTTGTCAATAGCCGGGTAGGTTTGACCCGTCAGTTGCCGCTTTGGTTTGACCCGTCAAACGAGAAAGTAACGATGATCGTTTGAATTTTTTATCGGGTAGCATCTCTCCTTTCAAAACCAAAGAATGACAGTTGTGGACGAAGGGGAATTATTTGTCATCCTTCTTCCTTGTGATGCGTTTTACTTCTTTGTCAAAGTCAGAGATATATTCTTTATCTTGTTTGACACGGAAAACCTCAAACTCTTGTTCTGCTTTCAATTTTGCTTCCAACGCACTGACTTTTCCTTTATCTTCCAAGATGGGATAATTAGATAGCGTTAAAAAATTGTCCAAAAATTCACCCCAATCTTCCATTTTCATTAAGATTTGCCGTTGTGCCCTATTCTCAGCCAGATCAAGATAAGCTGAGACAATTTGATTCAGTTCTTTGATATGGGCTTCACTCAGAAAGTTTTTAGCATTCGATACATCCGATTTTAAAATTTTTCCTTCCGGTGCATGTTTCCATGTGGTAAGCCCCATATTTACTTTATTGGCATCTACAGAATCGTATATAATTTCTGCTGCCGTCTTGCCGGTAATTGCCCAATGAAGTTTGTTTTGAACGGAAGCAAAAAATTCTTTGGTGATGGGGGCGTTTTTATCATAATCTGCTGAAAGAGCATATAGATCGGTGATCTTTTGATAAAAGCGGCGTTCACTTGCCCGTATCTCACGGATACGTTCCAGTAAGTCGTCAAAATAATCTTTTCCAAATACCTGGTTTCCCTGTTTGAGCCGCTCGTCATCCAACACAAAGCCTTTGATGATATACTCTTTTAACGTCTTGGTAGCCCAGATACGGAACTGAGTGGCTTGATAGGAGTTCACACGGTAGCCGACTGAAATGATGGCATCGAGATTGTAGTACTTTGTGTTATATGTTTTCCCATCACTGGCAGTTGTTCGGAATTCCCGAACAACTGAGTCTGCTTCAAGTTCTCCTGTCGTAAAGATATTGGAAAGATGTTCACTGATTGTAGCTTTTGATTTGCCAAAGAGTGCCCCTATGGCTTTTTGAGTAAGCCATACCGTTTCATCACGCAAAATGACTTCAACATTGACTTCTCCGTCATTGCCGGTGTAGAGAATAAAATCGGTATAATTTGAAGTCTGATCTTTTTTCAATGCTCTACTCTCACTTCACCGCTCATCAGCTTTGGCAAAAGGGTATCCCGGAGATTTTCAAGAGTTCGAATTTGATTTGCGTTATTGATCAATTTTGATAATATGCATTCAAATTGTTAATTTATTTGATCTGTTATTTCTTCTGGCGGAACTTTGATTTCGTATTCTTTGATTACTTCTTCCTGTGCTCTTTGCCCACCACTTGAACCAGTCATGCTTCCGATTGCAAAGTCCCTAAAATCTTTATCTTTTGCTATGGTATATGAAAGAAATGGATGAAACTTGTCTTTCATTCTAATCACAATATATTTTGTAGAACCCCAACCGATTTCTTCATCATCTAAATTTGTTACAAATCATGTTTTGCCATTTACAAGACAAGGTGTAATTCTTAAAACTAAAGTATCGCCATTTCTAAATTTCATACCCCCATTAAATTCTTCAAAGGTATTATTTGGTATTCTTTTAGTCCAAGGTTGAAGATCAGTCATTGATACTTATTTTACTTTTGTACCTTTACTCAATGATTCAGTAGGATTAATCAAAGCAATATCCTCTAAAAATGGTTCTTTCCACTCGCTCATCAAAACATCCTCACGTATTCATCGAAGTGAAAAACAC
>CAYVAZ010000055.1:0-19658 GCA_964449065.1 uncultured bacterium | reverse complement strand
TCAGCGAACGATGAGAAAAACGGGCATATCATAATGTAGTGCGTAACATGAGATATTAATATAAAAAAGATTTATATCCACTTGGGGAGAAATGAAATGAGTACAGAGAAATCCAAAACAAACCTATCCAGACGCGGCGCGTTAACGGCCGGCAGCGCTGCCGTTACATCTTTTATGCTTATGCCGCGCTATGTTCTAGGCGGGGCATCCCATACCGCCCCCAGCGATAAACTCAATATCGCCATCATCGGCACCGGCGGCCGCGGCACCCAAAACATGAAAGAACTCATGCGCGAGGATGATACCCATGTCATGGCCATCTGCGATGTCATGGAAGAAGCCGATTACAGCCGCTTCTATTACGGCGGCATCGCGGGCAGAGGCCCGGCGATGGATATCGTCGATGTTCGCTATTCGGACGATGAAAGCCGTAAAGACTTGCCGAAGTGCAAAGAGTATATCGATTTCCGTGAAATGCTGGACAAAGAGAAAGCCATCGATGCTGTCGTCGTCGGCACGCCGGATCACAACCACACTATCACATGTTTGGAATCCATTGAACGCGGCAAGCATGTTTACTGCGAAAAGCCTTTGGCGCGCACGGTCTACGAATGCCGCAAGATCACCGAAGCCGCCCACAAAGCGGGTGTAGCAACTCAGCTGGGCAATCAAGGCCACAGCAACGACGGTTTGCGCGATTGCGTCGAATGGATTCGCGACGGCGTCATCGGCGATGTGACCGAAGTGCATTCCTGGCATAGCGGCGGTTCGCGGGTAGGCCGCCGCGATCACCTTCCGGCAGATACCCCGCTTGTGCCCGAAGGACTGAATTGGGATTTATGGCTGGGCGCTGCCGAAAAACGTCCTTACCATCCGGATTACTGTCCCTACACTTGGCGCGGCTGGTGGGATTTCGGAACCGGCGCCATCGGCGACTTCTTCTGCCACAACGCCGACCCCGCATTTTGGGCGCTGGATTTAGGTCACCCCACTCGCGTCGAAGCCACCCAACACGGCAATACATCACACACGCCGCCGCTCGCGGCGCTCATCTATTTTGACTTCCCGGCACGGGGCAATATGCCGCCGGTCAAGATGACTTGGTACGGCGGTTTAATGCCCAACAAGCCCGAAGAACTTGGGCCGGATGAAGAACTGGTCGGCGGCGGCAACGGCATTCTGTTCGTCGGCAGCAAAGGCAAAATCATGTGCGCGGGATGGGCCGGCGATCCTATCATCCTTCCGAAAGAATTGGATGAATCCTACAAACGCCCCGCAAAAACCTTAAAGCGCGTGAAAGGCCATCACCGCGATTGGGTGGATGCCTGCAAAGGCGGCGACCCGGCCAGTTCCAATTTCGATTACTCCGGCCATCTGACAGAAATCGGGATGCTGGGCAACACCGCGATCCGCACCGGCGAAGTACTCTATTGGGATGGAAAAAACATGAAAGCCACCAACACCGGTAAATGCGATCAATACATCAAACCAATCTACCACAACGGCTGGACGATTTAATAATAATATCAACACATTAACAATCCACTGAAAAACGCTTCCTCAAATCGGGGAAGCGTTTTTTTTTGGTTTTGCCTTATATCTTTTACAATTCGAGCCGTTGCCAAAACTAGTAGTCTGTCAATCAAAAAATGACGGCTGGCTATCCGTTGTCCCCCCCCTTGTTAAGGGGGGCTAGGGGGGATCGAAGCACGCTTCCAACTACGCAAAATCCCCCGGAGCCTACGGCTCCACCCCCTTATGCAAGGGGGTATAACACTGCGCGAACGCTTGTGAATGACGGATCCCATTCATTTCATTGTTGACAGACTACTGGTTCAAGTCGGATTCAACAGTCGAGAGGTAGACGGCTCCGCTGATAGGGTTCGTCCCCCCCGGAAAGGCTTCAAATCCACGGGAAGAACCAACAACGTTGCGGACACCGGTGACGGACTCTCCATCGTATTCAACTTTAATGATGCGGTAGCGGGATTGAGGAGCAACTTCAAGCAGTTGTTCTGTGACTCCATTGGAAATACGGATAGCGTTGGTGCCGACAACGAGTTCTTCTCCGTTTAAAGGATTGCCGTCCAGTTCGCCTCCAGCAATGGTCACAGAGCCGGAGGGATTTACGCTTTCACTGAATACATTGAAGACGCCACGGTTCACCCGTTGAAAGCCCACGGCCTGGTTATCTTGCAAGATCGGCCGGATGACGGAAACTAAGTTGAGGGGAGCCTCATCGCGCTCATCATTATGTGTTCTGCTATTGCCTTGGCTGGCGCAAATAATTTCTTTGAGCCCATCTCCGTTTAGATCCGCAATAGTAATTTCAACACCCCCATTGCCTTGCAAATTCCGCGGGAAGGCGACGAATGACAAGCGTGAAGTGATGATACCAAAGGCATTGATATCCAACACATGGCAAATGGTGTTGGAACTTATACTATTGGTTTGCCCGACGATGAGTTCATCGATGCCGTCATTGTCAATATCGCCGGCGGCAATCGTGATACCGCCGTTGAGGTTGGTTGCCTGAGCGCCATCCACCAACCCGTTAAATTGTCCGGTAACGATCCAGCCGTTGGGAGGCGGCTCGCCCGTGTAGCTGTATAGCCGGACAATGCCATTGCCGCCGCCGCCTTGCGCGGCTGCGATTTGGTCTGTTCCCAACCCGCCAAAGTCACCCATTGCTGTGCGGATTTCTCCCCAGCGGTAATGAACGGGTAGACTGCCGGTATGGGGGAAGGCGGTGAAGGAATGCCCCACAACTTCCAGGGTCACGGAATCCCGCGGTACCACGACATTGGGATGGCGAACGGATGCGCGAATGGGGCCGTAAGTAACAGCAATAACCGGATTGGTGACACCGGAAATATTGCCGCTGGAAAGAAAGGTCGCCCGGCCTTCACCGCCGCCTACTTGATCGAGAAACGATCCTCCCATCGCGCGGAAAGAGCGGAGAATGCTTGTTAAGACTCCAGCGGTGGGATCAAAATTGCGGATGTTGACAAAGTTTTGGCCAAGAGAGCCTTGGGCAGTAACCACTTCTTGAACCGGCTGGCCTTCGACAATTAAAGAGAGTGTTGCTGTAGCGGTTTGCGCGGGAGAACCATCATCTGTCGCCATGATGGATATCGAACCGGTACCGACTTGGCTGGGTTGAGCGGTGACGGTAAAGACGGCGGTAAAGGTGTTCCCGCTTTGGTTGATTTGCGAAAAGGTTCCCGCATTGGCTGGGGTGACAGAAAAGGCAATGTTGTCGCCATCGGGGTCGCTGGCGGTTATGTTGATGGTTGCGGATTCCCCGCTTTTTAAACTCACTGAGCTGGGGTTGATAGAGATTTCAGGTGCCGGATTAACCGTTGGTGTAGGTGTGGGTGTATGAGTCGGTGTTTGTGTTGGTGTATGCGTATGGGTAGGCGTATGCGTATTTGTGGGCGTGTTTGTGTTCGTCGGTGTATTGGTAATGGATGGTGTATTCGTGAACGTAGGTGTTGGAGAAGGCGTAACACCCGGCGGTAAGGTCGGCGTAGGTGTCAGCGTGTTGCTGGGCGTGAGTGTGATGGTCGGGGTTTGCGTGATCGTTGGTGTGGGTTCGGTTTGTCCGTTAAAAACGATTATGTCAGAAGCGTCTAAATTAGCGATAACTACATCGATATCAAAATCGCCGTCCACATCTCCGGTATCAAAGCCCCGCGGCTGTTCTAAGGGTGGCCCAAAAAACACAAAGTTGCTAAAGCCTCCGCTGCCGTCGTTTGGGTAAACCTGATTGGCTGAATTTTCGTTGCCGGTAAGGATATCGGGGAAACCGTCTCCATTCATGTCTTTCACAAGAACGCGGATGGTGTTGCTTACCGAACCGAATTCGGTAAACGTTTGAAACAATCCCTGGCTGGAATTGAGGTAGATACGGTTTGGACTGTTCCATAAACCGAGCACGACATCCAGATCGCCGTCTTGATCAACATCGCCGGTGGCAAGCGAGCGTGTTTGCAAGGAAGAAGGCCCGATATTAGACGTTGAAAAGAACCCCGCTTTCCCGTTGTTGATGAAAACGTTGCTTTGCTGCTGGTCATACCCAACAATGATATCCAGCGCGCCGTCGTTGTTGGTATCGCCGATTGCCAATCCGGTTGTTGGGGTATTGGATAAGCCGAAGGTGGCGCTCAAAATCAAAGAACCTGTGCCGCTGTTGAGATAGATACTGTTGTATTCATTCGAGCCGGATACGGCATCGGGGAAGCCGTCGCCATTCAGGTCTCCTAAAGCGAGGATGGTGGCGGTGGATGTGGCATCGCCGATCAGCCGCATATTGGAGGCGGAATAACCACCGCTGCCGTCGTTAAAAAAGAGCGCGTTGTTTTCCCCTTCTTGCGCGGTAAGGATATCCAAGGTGCCGTCCAAATCGAAGTCGGCGAAGAGGGCATGGCGCGTGGGAGAAGCGGCATCAATGATGGGGATTCCGGCTGCATCCAAATTGCCGCCGCCGTCATTGAGGTGGATTGTGGTTTGTCCCATATATCGTGCCAGTAGCAGATCGAGGTCACCGTCGCGGTCTACATCTCCGAATACAGCCGTCTGGGAATTGCCTTGGTCTTCGCTAATGGATTGAGATTTGTTGGTGAAGTTCAAACTGCGGGCGGCGGATTCGGTATGGAAGCGCCACACTTTTGGATTGGCGAGATTGATATCTTGGGTGCTGATAATATTTTCCGTCACCGATACTTCGATCTCTTCACCGGGAGAAAAATTGAGTGAGGGATTGAGAGTTAAACCGGTTTGATCGTCTAAGGTAAGCAATACCGTCCGGTTGCCGGTTTGGTTGCCGTGCACGACCACATCGCCGATGGAGGGGAACGCAATAGCGCGGTCAAATACTACATCGATATTGCTTTTTGGATTGGCGTTTGCTTGGAATGGAGAAGGGGAACGGCTGATCACTTCCGGCGGGAGGGCGTTTAATTGAACCCGGTTGATACCGCTGCCGGGTTGAAAGTTATCCTGATCCAGGATTCGCTGGATTGCCAGCGCCGCGTCCAAATCACCGTCATTGTCTACATCGCCCAGCGCAACGGCGTGGGTATTGAGCACTTGATTGGCGATTGTTTGAGAAAGATCAAACACGCCGCTGCCGTCATTGAAATGCACTTGGCTTATTTCGCCGAAGCTGTTGCCGTTGTTGGTAATAAAGATATCAGGGTCGCCGTCGCCGTCCGCGTCGCCGATTTCCAAATCCGTACTATCGCGCCGGGATAAACCGATCGAGCGTACCCCGCTGAAATTCAACGGGGCAATTTGCAGAAAGACTATGTTTTCATCTCCATCGCCGTTGGCGACAGCGATATCCATATCCCCGTCACCGTCCAGGTCTTCAACATCCAAGCCCTGCACCGGTTCGTTCCCGGTTCCGAACGTGAAGTTGGAAGAAAAGCGGCCATCGAGATTGGTGTTCAAATAGATCCGGCTGGGCTGGTTGAAGTTCCCTACGATCAAGTCCAGCGCGCCGTCTTCATCCATGTCTTTTAAGGCAACGTCTTGCGTGTTTTCAGATTCCGTGCCGATCATCCACTCGCCGGTGAAGTTGCCGTTGCCGTCATTGAAGTAAACAAAGTTCGGCTGGGATTCATTGCCGGTGACGATATCCAGATCACCGTCGCCATCAAGATCGCCCATCTCCACCACAAGGGTGGCACGATTGGAGGCACCCAAATTTTGATCGAAAGTAAATTCTCCTAAACCGTTGTTACGGTAAATTCGGCTTTGCGTCTCGCTGCCTGCGACAATATCGATATCGCCGTCATTGTCGATGTCTCCCGTTGCGATGGAAGACGTGGATTCATCCGCGTTGCCGAAGGTGGTATCCGTTAAAAAGCGGCCCTCGCCGTTGTTGAAATGTATGGCATCCTGCTGAAAGTTCGCGGCGATGATATCCAAGTCACCGTCTTGATCAATATCGGCTAGGGCGATATCGGTGGAAAACTGATCCAGCAATCCCAAATTGCGGAAAGCGGAAGTGTAGTTCGGTTCGGTAGGAGAAACGGCCGCCGTAAACCGGAACACAAATGGATCTTTCAGCGTGAATCCTTCGAAGGTGGATACGGCACGGTTTAATGTGACTTCAATTTCTTCTCCGGCTTTAAATGGATCGTTGGAGTTGAATTCGACCGTGGCGCGGTCATCGCTGATACTGAATCCACCGGTATAAAACCCGGAAAGCGGGCTTTTCACGGTAAAACTGTTTTCAGGTGGAGATTTCATGTTGTCGTTGTTGAACATGACATCAATGCGCTTATCCGTTGGGACATGGAATGCGTTCTGCGGTGGATCGGCGCTGACAACAGCTAAGGCATCGCGGTTGATACTGATTCGGTTTTGTTGGCCCGCGTTGCCGATCGCGACATCAATATCGGTGTCTCCGTCAACATCGCCTACCGCTATTGCTTGGGAAGAATGGGTGTCTTCCGCGATAAAGCGTGTGGAAGTGAAAGAGCCGGAACCATCGTTTAAGAATAGAAGATTTTCACCAACATTGCCGGTATAGATATCCAAATGGCTGTCACCGTCGGCATCGGCCAGTACGAGAGACTGCGTATTGGATGACGATTCTCCAAATGGTGTTGCCCCCGCAAAACTTCCGGTCGCGCTTTGAATGTAGATATTGTTTTGACCGAAGTTTCCGGCGGCGATATCGGGCAGGCCGTCGTTGTTAAGGTCGCCCACATCGATTGCGAACGTCGATTCGCCGCTGCCGCCGAATGTGGTCCAGGTAAGAAATTCTCCATCGCCTTCATTGAAATAGACGGCATTTTCTCCGTCGCTATTGGCAACGATCATATCGAGATCATAATCGTTATCCATATCTCCCAACGCAATGGATTTGGTGTTGAAGGTTTCCGTGCCGATGAATGTACTGGAAGGAAACTCTCCATCGCCATTGTTCCAATAAACAAGATTTTGGCCGTTGTTCCCAACAGCGATATCCTGAAAGCCGTCACCGTTGAGGTCTCCGATGGCTAGGGATTGGGTATCGGCAACCGATGTGCTTAAAGCGATTGTACTGCTGGGAATGGCAGTGCCGCTATTTAAATAGATGTAGTTGGTTCCATTGTTTCCCGCGACAAAATCCAGATGGCCGTCACGGTTGATATCTCCAGCGGCTATAGCAAAAGTTTGGCTGTCCGGCGCGCCGAAAAGAGTCAGCAGCGTATAGTTGCCGCTTCCATCATTGGCATAAACAGCGTTTTGCCCGTTATTGCCAACGATGAGATCGAGGTCGGAGTCCGCATCCATATCCCCAAATACCATGGCTTCGGTTTGGTCATTACCGGTACCGAAGGGGATGGTATCGGTTTCTAAATACGTAGCGACACTTAAACCGGTTTGAGTACGGAATCGAAAGACCTGTGGAATAAACAAGGAGTGGCCGCTGGCGGATTTAATCTTTTGTGTGATTGCCGTTTCTACCAGTTCAGATGGATGAAAATTCGCGCTTGGATTGAAGGAAAACGAGCTGGCGTTGTCTTTACTATATTGCCCGGATATCGTTCCGGAATATTGGCTGTAGATGAATGCATTGTGCCGGTTGGGTGTTTGAATTTCTTCATCCATGGAGGCTTTGATGATGATATCCCTTGCGGTGTCATGTTGATTGGGGATGGGGACCGAGCCGGCGAATTTCATAGCGTGAAAAAGGATGGTTTGATCAAGAGAAATGGTTTCCGGGGGATTGGTGAATTCGCCGCCGAAAAGAAGAAAGCCCTTCGGATCGGCGGTTTCGGTCATGACGTGTCCCCGGCGAAGATGAGGCGCAAGCGACTGGATTTCTTTCCACCGGGTCCCATCCCATTGCCATAAATCTTTGAGCATTTGGGTGCCATCCCATCCGCCGTACAGAAAGACTAGTCCGGTTTGTTGGTCAAAGGCCATGCCGTGATCGATGCGGGGAGAGGGCCCGGATGTGGCGACTTGAGACCAATTGGAGCCGGTCCATACCCAAGTGTCGCCTAACAGGTTGGAGCCGTTGGTTCCGCCAAAAATAACGGCTTGGTTGCGGATCGGATCATAAACCGATTCCAGATGGGAACGGGCAAAGTTGGACGTATCCGCGAAATGCTTCCACTGGGTGGCCTGCCAAATCCAGGTATCCGCATAATACACGGTTTCGGTAGGATGCTTGGCAAAACCGCCTACCAGCAGTGTTTGTCTGCGGCTGGCGTCATGCACCATGGTGTGATGTTCGCGGGGGGCGGGTTCGGTGGATGAGGTAATCAACCATTCGCTCGGCGCTCCCAGCAATGGATCAAAGGTCCAGGTGTCGCTGACGGGAAGGATCTCGGTACCGGAAAGGATGGTTCCCCCGTTCATGATCATGATATCATCCGACGCATCATAAACCATCGCGTGTCCCGCGCGGCTGCCGGGGTTTTGCGCGGTGAAGGAGTTAGCAGGCGTAAATTGAGTCCAATTGTTGTTTTCCCGAATCCACACATCGCTAAGCCGTGAGCCGGCGGTGTTCAACCCGCCGTATAGTATTTGCACACCCTCGGAGGAATCCGTAATTATATCGTGAGCGGTTCGCTCAACGGGTCCGCCGCGGTTAATCACTTCAAAAAGTGAAAAGGTTTCGTTGGGATTGCGGTAGGCCCAGGTATCGTTTAAGAACCCGTTGTTAGAACCGCCGAATACGATGCTTTGTCTTCGCAGCGGGTCGTGCGCCATTCGTGAACGTTCTCTTCCAACAGGGCCTTCGGTCGTGACCAAATCCCAATTAGAGCCATCCCATTGCCAGGTGGATTGGAAGAATGTGGGCGTATTAAAACCGCCGAATAGAACCACCTTTTGCCGGGATTCATCATAGACCATCATGGGATGATTGCGGGCCGAGGGTATTCCAGTGGCAGTTTGCGTCCAGGTTAAGCCGTCCCATTCCCAGGTATTGCTAAGTTCCACACTTCCGGAATTGCCGCCGTAAAGAACGACGCGGTTGCGGTTTTTATCGAACGCGAGCCCGTGATTGGAGCGGCCCGAAGGCCCGCCGGTTTGCGCGAGTGTCCATTGCGAGGCGCTGAATATCCAGGTTTCCGCTATCCCGCCGCCGGTGAACTCGCCGCCGTGCAGCACCACGCGGTTGCTGACGGAATCATACACCATCTTGTGATTGCGGCGCATAGAAGGACCGGAAACGCTGAGTTCCGCCCATTGCCCGCCGTCCCAAGCCCAGGTGTCGTCAAAGATATTGAATTGATCCCACCCGCCGAAGAGAATAATTTGACCGCGCGAAGCGTCGTATACCATATCGTGCTGAGAGCGGGGATCGGGGCCGGTGGAGGCAAGTTGCGTCCAACTTTCGCCGTCGAATTCCCATGTGTCGCTAAACAGGGTGCCGTCTTGCTGGCCGCCGAAGAGGATAATGGTCTCGCGGCTGGCGTGGTAGACCATCGCGTGGCCTTCACGGGCCGGGGGCACCGGGGAGATATTGAGATTCTCCCACGGTTCCAGACTGGCATGGGCAAACGGGTTGAATAGAGCAGTAAGGATCAAAAAGACGGGCAAGGAAAAGCGGTTCTTCATTTGCGGGACAATTCAATTGGATTTATGCCGAAAGGCACTGGTTCTACAAGATATACTATAGTGCAAATTTGAAAAATGACGAGATAAATTTAGGGTTTTTGAGGATTAAGTATTGGGGATTGGGTGAGATATGAGGAAGGGGAACGAGAGAAAATACGATCTACAGGTTAGCTCGTAGATATTTTTTTGAAAATATTTTTTATTGAATATATATAGAAGAGTTTGAGGAATATGAAAACACATTCAAGAAGCGTGACAGCACTGTATACTGGAAGATAAATAATTGCATCGCATAAATAGACTGTATCATATATATAGAGGTATCGGCAGGGATTGAACAAAATAATTCGTTTTATAACACATTTTTAACAAATATTTTCTTGTTTTTTTTATTTGAAATGGACTAAAGTATTTGTGTGTATCAGTAAGAAAATCCACATATTTGCAAAGGGGAAAAGGAATGAAGTATAACAACAAGGTCTTTAGGGTGACTTTTGGTTTCGTTTTGGTTATAGCGTTTCAATCAATGGTTTAAAGAAACTCATTATGCTGAACCACTTGGACCTCAACCACCAAATCAAGACTTAAATATAAAGACTCCTAGTGCAGCGACAGCTGGATTTGATGGAGATTGGAATTTTAAACGTTTAGATTACCCGTGGATTGGACCGAATTGGTGGAATTCAAATCGCTGGAATGAAATGTTTGAGAATTAAATATCATTTAAATCATTTTAAATAACTGAAAGGATACAAAAACGATGAATAATATAATCACTATTCTAGTAATTCATTTGTTCGTAATTCAATTTGGTATTTCACAGGATAATAATAGCATACTTGATGCCTTAAATATAATCGCCAAGGAGAAATCAAAACATAATCATGGTATATCTATCTTTGATATTTCCAATACCTTAAAAAAACACGGCGTGAAAGTCGAACCATTTTGTGTAGAAGTATTAAATAAAAAAGAATTAGTAGACTATAAATCTGATGCAATTACTTTATTGGCAGCGGAAAAATATGAAAAAGAGCCGGGACACTTAGCGAATATCTTAACGGATTATTATCAAAACACTGTTTTAATTCTTGGGGAAGAATATGTGTCAAAAACATGTTTGTATCATATTTCAAAGATGGTTGGGCCGCATTTATTCAAAGAAGAAGTGATTCCAATTATAACTTCATTTTATACTAGAACTTTTGAAGGAATGAGTATAAATGGGTATAAACTTAATGATAATCACTCTCTTGATAGGACAAAAACTATCAATTCGAACAAGTATTCAGGGATGCCTCAAAGACTTATTCTAGGATACTTAAGTTTGACTGCTAATCTTTATCAAGCGACTGGAAATGAGAAATACAAAAACAGAATCTCTTTTTTAAAAGAATCGAATGATCCGGTTGTAGTCAATATGTGTAAATTTTATTTATCAGACACATTCAAAGAAGGATGGGTGCAAGGAAGATATGAATTGTTTGCACATGAAAGAGGATTGATAAAAGAAAGAAATCTTCCAAATGCATTGAGTGAAGATAATGAGAAAAATTTACAATCTAGCCGTAATTCGAGAAATAGAGAATACCAATAGAATTACCTGTTATGAATATTATGGTTTGTTTATTTCATCTCGTTTTTGTTATAAAAATAATTAATGAAATCGAAAACAATGATATATTTACTAATTTCGGCATTGTTCAATCCGGAGAAATTGTATATGTGGCACCCGAGCTGACAAATAACAGCGAAGAAACAATTGAGATACACGAAGCACGGACGACATGTCCGTGTTTCGAATTGCTGGATTACCCTAAAACCTGCGCACCGGGTGAAAGTATTCCCTTTCCAATACGGATTGATACCGCAAGGCGTGTGGGAGCTACCACCCAAACGTTGTACATCAAAAGCAGTGCCGGCGAGTTTGAGACAAAAATATACGGTGAAGTATTAGAAGATGTAAAATCCGCACCGTCAACGCTTATTTTCGCCAAAGATGATAGCGGCAACCAGGTACAAAAGTTTTATATATGGTCTCATACAGAAGTATTTAATGTAAAACGTATTCAATACAATCCAACCATCTTTGATGTTAATGTGGAGTTGGAAGACCCGAATCATCCCGATAACATACAGCATCATATCATTCGTTCGTATGAAGTTAGCATAAAGATGACAGAACTGCATCCATTACACTCGCAACTTGAAAATGAAACCATCCAAGTGGAATTAGACTCTGAGATTCGTCCACTCGTCGAAGTTGAAATTCGGTTGCTTTATTCTAAGAAACTCCTCACAAATAAAGATGAAAATGAATAAGAATATTTTATATGCAACAATCGGAATACTTCTTTTAGCGGGAATCGCATTTATGCTTTCCGGCTTATTTGATCTATCACCTGACGGAAATACAGATTCCAGAGATTTGATATCGATTGATAGAGATATCGCTAATCCGAACCCGGACCGTGAATCATCGAAGCGTACCGGGTTGCATGACTTTGCACCGCAGTCTTCCTCTGTTTCTGACACGCAAGATGGTGATGTGGCTGACACCAGCAGTCAAAATCAAACAGCATTCATTCGTGTGCATTTAAATCCTTTTCAAGAAAATGTGCCCGTTCAAGTACGACTTTTCGATTCAAATAAAAACGATTTAGAATCGTATAGCAGAAATGCTTCATCAAATCCTATTGCGATTGCCGTACATCGGCAAATATCTTCAACTATGATTACGGCATCAGCGAGCGGCTATATTCCAAGTGTTGTTCCCATTACTGAAGATCAAGCAACGAGTCTAATTGATGTGGATTTGTATGATTCCGTCCACTTATCTTTACAAGTTGAGTCGGATTGGAGTGAAACCGTCCCGGATGCGGAAGTGAAGATTACTTCCGTAACGGAGGGGATATTTGCCAAAACTTTTCAGACAGATGCATCGGGTACTTTAGAAACTTCTTTACCGCATCTAGGAGAATATTTCATCACCGTATCCCATACAAACTATAATAGTTATACACAGAAGCGGGTATTACTCCATCATAATCCAAATCAAATTGCGATTCGTTTACGAAGCCAAAGCGGTAGCATTTCCGGTCATGTATACGATGAAAAAAATACTCCTTTGTCTAATATAACCGTTACGTTATCACATGCTGATAGTATCCCTACGATATTGAGTTCGAAAACAGATGAATCCGGGCAATATCATTTGTTTGATGTTCGGTATGGTAAGTATAAAGTTGGTATTGATCCAGGCGATGAATATGTAAAAAGAAATATTGTTTATGGTGAAAATAAAAATAAAAACATATTATTGAAAACTGTTGACCTGGATCAAAGCAATCCTTATCAGCAAATCGATTTTCATACGAAAAAAGCGGTTATATTGGAAGGCATCGTTGTTGATGAAACAGATCAACCGATTCCTAAAACGGTCATTAAACTGGCGATTCAAGGTGGTGCACGCGGTACGGCGGTATATCCTACCAAAATCGAAACGTTATCAAATGAAGAGGGTAAATTTAGACTGCCGCTAACGACAGAAATACGCAGCCGGAATCAATTAAGGATTGGCGCTATCCATCCGGACCATAAATACAGCACAAAAACCATCACCGGTTTTGCTTGGGAAACCAAACCGGAACCAATAAAATTGATATTGTCTCAAGTGATGGGGCGGTTGAAAGGCAAAGTGATTGATGTACAGACAGGGGAGCCAGTGCCCGATATCTCGTTACATATAGCACAATATGCTTTCCGGTTTCGTGATCATTTTATAAAAAAAATAGTGACAGGTAACGCTGGACATTATCAATTGGATTTACCGGAAGGGAATTATATCATATTTGATGATGAATATAGCGTGGAATATCCCGATGAAATTCAGATTGTACCCGAAGAAACAAAAGAGCATAATATACGTGTTAGGAAAAAAGAAGAAACGATCCTTGTAAAAGGTATAGTCAAAGACCAAAAAGGCGCGCCTATTCATCACGCATATCTGCGTATCAATTCCACCGATCTATCCGATAAAAGAGTAGGGCGAAGTACGGTATCTATTCCGGACGGTTCCTTTCAGATGGAAATTCCTTTATCGTTATTAGAGCGGGCTCCCCAAATAGAAATTGAACATCCTTCCTATCAAACAAAATCTATTTTCCTAAAGCAATTTGAAGATATTCAAAATATTGAAATTAATTTAGATGAATATTTTGGCAAGTTACGTGTATCCCTCAATAATTTGGAAGAGGCTTCAAGTGTAAACATGTATTTGTATAAAAAACAGACGATGTCTTCTTTAAAGGAAGTGATAAATATTAATAGCTCGCTTTATACGTTTACTAAGCTGAATCCAGAAGATGGTCTATTTTTTGTCGTTGCTGGTAATGAGAATTATTTCGGTCAATCCGAAGAGATTGATTTAACAGAGTACCCGATGAACACGGCTTCTACTCAAATCGAACTGAATCCAATACAAAACGACCACAATCTTCTACTTACGGTTTTAGACAGTTCAACTGATGATCCCGTCCCTATTGTGACATGTAAATTATTAGGGATCACAATGGGTGCATATAATATACCTAAAACTATTTCTGAGAGTTCCATTACAAATTTTGAAGGACAAACGGAATTTAATAAACTCCCGAATTTATCAGGTTATGTTGAAATAAACCATAGCAATTATAAGAAATATACTCTTCCCATGCAACTGAATAGCAATACGGCTCAAATTAACGAAACTGTTCGATTAGAACCAATTACATACTAGATGAAAGAGAATGACATTAAATTAAAAACAAGCGGACTGAATCCGCTTGCTTTATCACTCTCTTTGATGCATCTGCGAATTGATTAATCCCCGCTTCGTTCGTCTTCGTCTTCGATGTCGATGCGGCTGCGCTTGCCTTCCATGGTAGCTTTGGCGCGGACCAGCAGGCGGATGGCGCGGACTGACTTTTCAGAATTGACATATTGTTGTGGTAAGAGCAAAATGATGTTAGCGTGCAATACTTAAGAGGGGGATATGGCATTTTCTCACACAGTATGATCAACCCTCCTCTAACCCATCCCAGGCTTGGGTGGGAAAATCTCTCTTCAAACGGCTGACCGATTACGAAATGTGATTATGCTGTTTTTCATTATGAACAATACAATTCTTCTATTATTTTTCTTTTTGTTGTGTATGGTTTCTGATTCAATATCTGATACCGGCCTTCCATTTTTTTTGGACGTCCACAAAGAAAGAGGATTAACATTTACCCAACAAAATGGATCATTAGAAAAAACCATTTTGTATGAAGCCAAAGGAGCCGGTGTTTCGGTGGCGGATGTTAATCAAGACGGTTGGGACGATATCTATTTTTGCAATGGAACTTCTAATTTAAGTGGACATCCCGCTCCTCAAAACCAATTCTTTCTCAATCAGAAAGACGGCACATTTCGTGATTATACCCAAGAGTCGGGGTTGGGGATATCAGGACAATCCGTCAGTGCCGTGTTTGGCGATTATGACAACGACGGCGATTTGGATGTATATGTCTGCAAAGTAGGAGATAATCAACTCCTCCAAAATACGGGCAATGGTACTTTTGTCGATGTATCTATAAAAGCAAACGTGGTTTCTTCTGGAATGAGCACAGCAGCCGCGTGGGGAGATGTGAACGGAGACGGTTATCCCGATTTATTTGTGTGCAATTACGCGGATATTTCAACCGAAATCGTACAAGCGTTCGGTGGAATGACTTCTTTATTAGGGCAAGACGTCTTTTTAGGCCCACTCACTTTTCACCCGCAGGACGATGTGTTATTTATCAACCAAAAAAACGGATCGTTTGCGGATGAAACCAGCCTACGGGGAATCCAAACCTGGGAAGAAGGTCGAGGGTTGGGGGTCGTGATGCTGGATATTGAAAAGGATGGCGATATAGACATATTTACCGGCAACGATATGACATCCGACAGTATGTACATTAACGATGGAACCGGGCATTTTAACGAACAGGCTCTGTTGATTGGATTGGGATACAACGGCAACGGCCAAGCGCTTGCAACCATGGGCATCGCGGTTAATGATTTTGATTTGGACCAAGACCAAGACATCCTGCTTGCCGGCTATGAAGGCGAAATCAATACCTTGTTCCGTAACGAGGATGGAATGTTTGTTGACATCACAACCTTCAGCAATGCAGGAGACAAAACCAAACCGTATGTAACCTTCGGTGCGTTATTTGGTGATTGGAATAACGACGGCTTCCGTGATATCTTTTATGCCAACGGCCATGTGTATCCGCAAATGGACGGGGTTGCCAATCATGTGGGATACGCCCAACCGAATCAGATTTTACTACACAATCAGAACCATACCTTTAAAGACGTTTCGGAATCATGCGGCCCTGGTTTAAAGATACATGCCGTCTCAAGAGGGGCGGCAAAAGCGGATTTCAACCGGGATGGAAAGTTAGACCTCATCGTCAACAATCTCGACGGCACCCCTTCGCTGTTAGAAAACCAAACTGCGCGTACCGGTCATTGGCTGCAGATCAAGGCCGCAACCAAAACAGGGATGCCCGCCTATGGTTCGGTCATTGAAGTGCATACAAATAAACGAGTCTTGCAGCAGGTGCTTTGTTCAACAGACAGCTTTTGTTCCCAAAGCAGCGCATGGCTGCATTTTGGTTTAGGAGAAGAGGATATCAAGACGATTCAAATTCAATGGTTAAATGGAAAAAAAGAAGAAATCCACTTTTCATCGGTTAATAAACGGATTACGGTAATACAACAAGAAAACGGTGCATCGAAAATAAAGCACGTTCCATAATTGAACATGATAAAAAGACGTCATCAAATTATTCCCGTTTTGTTTGCGGTATTGCTTCTTGTATGCTGTTCAAAACAACCTGCGATTGAAGAGCCGAAAATTGTTGTGTTGGGATTGGACGGCTTGGATTTGGACCTGCTGCAAGATTTGATTCAGCAGAACGAGTTACCCGCATTCCAACAATTGTTGGAAGAAGGCGCGTACGGTGAACTGCAATCCTACCGCCCCATGATTTCCCCATTGATTTGGACGTCTATCGCGACCGGAAGAATGCCATCCGATCATGGGATATTGGGTTTTTCTTACCGGCAAAACAACAATACCACAATCTCCATCCCCTCCAGCAAGCGCAAATGTGCCGCCATTTGGAACATCACCAAGCAGAAAGGCATTTCAACAAGCGTAATCGGCTGGTATGCGACCTGGCCTTCTGAACCAGTGGAGGGCGTGATTGTTTCGGACCGGTTTGTCCAATCCATTCATGTCGCGGATGCCGGAACCATGTCGCAAACCCTTCCTCAGGTTACCTATCCGGAAGAAACGGCATATTCGCTTTACGATTTCCGGCAGGAATATTCCCTCATCAAATGTGATACCCTGCAGCAGTTTATATCGTTCACAGATACTGAATGTCAAGAATTGATGAACACCCCGTTTGATTTAAACAATTCCATTCAACACTTACGGTTAATCATGGCAAGAGCGAATACTTATCATGAAGTTTTACTGCACTTGCTTGATACACAGCCGACCAGATTAACTCTGGCATTGATCGACTGCACCGATACCGCCGCTCATTTGTTTATGCCGTATCATCCGCCGAAACAAGACCATATTTTACAGGAAGAGTTTGAACGGTACCGAACCGCTGTAACACAGACCTACCGTTACGCGGATTCCATGGTGCGGTCCGTTTTAGAACGGCTCAACGAAAACGACATACTGATCGTCATATCCGATCATGGATTCCTCTCCGGCAATGAACGCCCGGTTTATACGGCAGAGACAACAGAGGGCAATGCTGTACTGTGGCATGACATTCAGGGCACAATCATCGCTTTTGGCGGCGGCATACAACCTCAATCCATCAAAGATGCCACCGTGATGGATATTACCCCAACCTTGTTGGCCTTGCTGGGGATTCCAGCCTCCAACGAAATGCCGGGGAATGTGCTTCCAGAAATCTATAATCAAGAACCGCTTCAAAAGGTTGAGGATTGGGATCATACCTTTACTCCGCCGGAGCTGCCGGAAACCAAATTTCTTGATCCAATAGAAATTGAGCGCCTGCAAGCGTTGGGCTATTCCACCGGCAGCAGCAACGCAAATGAAATCACTTCGCAGGGTGGAATGAGTGTGGAAGACCACCTCAACTTAGCGGTGTTTTATCACGAACAAAACCAAACCGGGAAAGCGCTGCAAGAAGCCCGTGCCGCTTATGAACTCAATCCAAACCACGAAAAAGTGTTAGAGCATATCGCCGCGCTAACGATGGAAAACGGAGAGTATCAAGAAGCATTGCGCTATTTGCAGCCGCTGCGTGAACTTCAAATCAATCAATATGAACAAGCCCTTTCATCATCAGACTACAACAAAATTACTGCCATGAAGCAATCACTACTGACTGTCTACAGCCATTTGGGTGAAGCCTATTTTCAATTGCGGCAATTCAGTCAAGCCATTCACCATTTTGAACAAGCCGTTGAGCTTGATAACGGGCAGCCCGATCTCTTATACAATTTAGGTTTTTGTTATGGCATTACCGGTCAATACGAACGGTCTATAGAAACGTTAGAACGCTTGCTGAAGATCAACCCGGATCATTTCAAAGCCACATACAGTTTGGCGGTCGCGAAATTGCGTTTAAACCAAGCCGCGGAAGCTCGTGAACTATTGTTATCGTTACTGCAAACACAAACCAACGATCCCAATTTGTATTATTTAATGGGACAATGTTATGCGGTGGAGCAAAACAACCGGCAGGCCGCAGAGTGGTACAATAAAGCGCTGCAAATCAATCCAAATTTGACCAAAGCACGTACCGCGTTAAACCGATTAGCCAAGGAATAAGAAATGAGAGTGTTCATACAAATAGGGATTTTGACCGCCGCTTACATGTTGGTGTGTATTACTGCATTGGGCCAGATTGACAAACAAAATATCGCTGAGTACATTCAAAAAGCCCATGAGGCAAAAGTCCGGTTTCAGTTTGAAGAAGCCCTAGCGTTGTATAATAAAGTGATCCAGCTGGAACCCCAAAATCCGGATCATTATGTGGAAATCAGCAAACTACGGATTGGGGCAGGTGATGTAGAAGAGTCATACAATGCATTGCAAAACGCGTTGCAGCTGGATGACCGTCATGCAGAGGCGCTGCTGTTTCTTGCAATCTATTATCAGGATGAAAAACAGGACTACCCGGAAGCCGAGCGGTTGCTAAAAAAAGCCCTGCGGCATCACTCCAACCACGCGCAAATACAAAAACTGTATATTGAAAACCTGATAGAACAACGCGAACTGAAACCGGCCTTCGAGTTTATCGAACAAATGTCTCCCGCACCCCACCCGGATGGATATGTGGATTTCTTGATGGGCAAGATCTCTTTTCTGCAACACGATATCGAACCTGCATTCGCGGCATTCCAACAATCGCTGCAAAAAGGCTATACGTCAACAGAATTGCACCGATTTCTTGCCCAAATCTGCCATCAAAAAAACATGCCCGAACAGGCAAAGAAGCATCAAGAACAGTTTCAAGAATTAACTCGCGTTGAAAACGAACGCAAGAAATTGCGGCAGTTGGTAAGGCTGAATCCCAACGATGCTTCAAGGTGGTTTTCACTCGGGTTTCATTTTCTTTCCAGTCATGAACTCAAGGATGCGCTCTCTCATCTGCAAAGGGGATTGGAACTTGATCCCTCGCAAGCCAAAATTCAGAGTTTGGCGGGGAAACTTGCTCTCCAGTTGAAGCAGCCCTCGCAAGCCATTTTGTTTATCCAAAAGGCATTGGAGATCAATCCAGACACCGCGGAGGATTGGAATAATCTTGGTGTATGCTATATCATGACAGAACAGTATGAAAAAGCAATTCAAGCCTTCAACGCTTCCATCCAAAAAGGGAACACAAGTTCCCAAACACAAAGCAATTTAAATCTTGCGAAATCAAAATTAAAATCAAATCAATAGGTTTTATCTATCAAAATCATTAACTGATGTTACGCAATCCATGATTGACGATTGCTTAAAAAATGGTTTTTGTTGT